>JAQIBG010000211.1 GCA_027859175.1 Planctomycetota bacterium
GCATAGCGGAAGCCCCCAGCCCCCATGCTGACCCCAGCCATCGACAACAGCACCGAGTTCTTCCCGCAACCGTAGCCAGGCTTGCATGCGCCTGGACGGGCCCGACAGCATCAGGTCCCAGCCTCTCACCGCCGACAATCTGTCGATCAAATCATTCGTCCCCCATGACGTGTCGATTACGCACCGCGAAGTCGACACATCTCACCAATCTATCCCTACATCTCCCTTCATCGACTTCATGTTGGCAGTCATCCGTCACGCCCTGGATTCAGCCCCACGAAGTCGAATTCAGAACACGCCCGCCACGGCCCTGCATACATCTCGTTGTTGGCACCCATACCAGGAAGAACGGTCATCATCTGTTCGAACCCCCTGTGCCCTGCCGCAAAACCTGCTGCTTACCGCTCACTGCAAGCCATCATTATTCTGAGTACACATCGTCTTCTTGCCGCCAAACCGGTCATACAGCGCCAGATGGGCCTGGAGCGAGCAGATGTCGTCGCGCGTTGGGTAGGTTTTAATCCACTCCACGAGCATCGCGAGATTGGCATCTTGGGCTGCCTTGCTGGGGTATTTATGCGGCTCGAATGGCCGCTGCGCCGCATTGGCTAGGCAGTCGGCAACGCTGAGATGCAAAAAGACCATCTCCGACGCAGAGCGCGCTGCGATGGCAATCAGGTCAGCATAGCAGCCTTCGATAACCCACTGCTCGTGAGCCTGAATGAATTGCATGATCTGCTCCTCGCTCTCAGCGATAGCAGCACGCTGCGGCGGATCTGTCGGTAACCAGGCGACGGTATCCAAACCAAAATGCGCTAGGCCTTCAGACGCAGCCAAGGCCTGCGCGAGTGTCGACTTCCCCGAACCAGAATTACCAAGCACCACGACCTTACGCACGGCATCTCCGCAACGCTCCCCGGCACCCCAGCAGGCTTTGCCCAAATCGTGCTCGCCAACACCACAAGCCGCCAATCACTCGCCACCCTCGATACAGTCGTCTTGGCCCACCATCGCATCACATTGAGGCCCCTTACTCGCAGCCTCAAGTTTATCCGCATTGGCCTCTAGCCACGCCGCATTCGCCTCGTGCTGCCATTGCTCTAACTCCGGCGCCAGCAACCCCAACTCCTCACGCCGGAATGTCCATCCGCACAGATTGGTAATACGATGCTTGATGAGGTAGCGGCCGGTAGCTGGCACGCTAAGGCTCGGCATGCCGAGGCTCGGCATGCCGAGGCTAGGCGCGGAGAGCACTCGATCGCCATTGAACGACGCACTTGTCGTCCACCCCATGAACACGGTCTCACCCTCAATCTCACCAGTAGCAGCGTTGATATATTTCAACTCCGTCACCACGGGCAGCCACAGAACGCCAAGTACCACACCGGTGAGCAAGGCGCAAACGACGGCTCCAACAAACAGCGATCTCTTACTCATGGGCACCGGCAAGGTTAGCCCACGACCCACCAACACGGAAGGAAGAATCTTCAGAATTCAGGCCGAAACAGTGCCGACATGCCCAGTAGCAGGGGGCCACAAACGCGCACTGATCGCGTGGTCTCTTCACGCAGGAGCAAACCCCGGTGGGCGACAAGGTGCCGAGCATGGCGGCCAGACGAGACTACCCGCAGCCCGTCTAGACCTGCGCCAGCACGCCCGGCAGTTCAGCCAAGCCATCGATCACCCGCCAGGCCCCGTCGAAATTGAGTTCGGCGGTGAGCGCACTACGCAAGACCGCGCAGCGGATGCCAGCAGCGCGCGCTGAGGCGAGGCCGCGTGGCGAGTCTTCGATCACCACGGCCTCGCTGGCATCGGCGCTGAAACGCTCGAGCGCCGTGAGGTAGGGATCGGGGTGCGGCTTCGAGCGCGCGTAATCACCCTTAGCCAGCACAAAGGCCATGTGGCCGAGCAGGCCGGTATCGCGGTGGATGCGCGAGAAATGCCGCGGCCGGCAACTGGTGACCACCGCCATCTGATAGCGCTCGGCCAAACGCGGCAGCAGGTCGCTGACGCCGGGCATCGCAAGATTGTCTGCGGCTTCGAGCAAGGCGTCATAGCGCTGATCACGCTGCTCGGTGAGGGCCGCATGGCGCGCGTCATCAATGCCAGGGCACAGCCGCAGCACGCTCTCGCCGAGACCGAGGCTGGTGTGGGCAAAGGCCGGCCGGGTGAGCTCAAACCCTTGCTCGGCAAGGATTTCGGCATTGGCCTGGTAGTACAGATGCTCGCTCTCAACCAGCACACCGTCGTTATCAAACAAGAGGTAGCGGACAGCCATGGGCCGGACGCTCGCGACACGCAGTCACAAGGCAAGCGAGACCCGTCAGAAAACCATGGACCCAATTGTAAAATCGTTTACCCTTCGGGCAATCAGCCGGAGGCCCGTGGGATGCGACGTCACGCTTTCACCCTCATCGAACTCCTCGTTGTGATCTCGATTATCGCGATCCTGGCCTCGCTGTTGATTCCAGCGATCGCCATGGTGCGGGAGAAAGCCCAGGCCACCGAATGCATGGCCCATCTGCGCCAAGTTGGCATGGCATCAAACGCCTACGCTGACGATTGGGACGGCTTCATGGTGCTCGGCAGCAACCAGTTCGGCCCGAGCAAGATTTCCTGGTGGCTTGCCCTTGATGACTACTTCGACACTGGCAAAGCCAGCAAGGGCAAGAAGTCGGTATTCAATGGCTGCCCAAGCTACCGCGCTCATGGCAGCAAGCAGACCAAAAGTGGCGGCGATTATCACCCCGGCTACGGCATCAACTTGCGCCTCGGCCGCCCAGAAGACATGTGGGGCAGCAGCTATCATGCCGTGGGTTGGGTCAACGCCCGCACCTGGCACCAGTCGACCGTCACCCATCACAGCAGTCGGGTGTTGTTTGGCGACGCCAACGATGCGTGGCTGAACCCTGGCAACACCATCGGCACGTGGACAACGGGTGACCCAGAACGCCACGGCAGCGTAGCGCAATACGTGTTTGTTGATGGCCACAGCAGCGCACTCAAAAGCGAGGCCGCCTGGCTCGGCATCAACGATCCCGCCAAGCTTGGCGGCGAGATGTAGCCTGAGGCTTGCCTTAGCGCGACCGCGGCCACCGTGTTCACGCGCAAGGAGCTGTCATGATTCACGTCGTCGCCACCATCACCTGTCACCCCGGCAAGCGAGATGAAGTCCTCGGCCATATGCGGGCCAATCTGCCCAATGTGGTGGCTGAAGACGGCTGCGAGCGCTACGAGCCCAGCGTCGACGTAGAACTTGGCCACCCAGCCCAGCCACCACTACGGCCCGATGTGATCGTGGTGGTGGAAACCTGGCACAGCCTCGCCCACCTGCTGGCCCACCTTAGCGCGCCGCACATGGCGACCTACCGCGAGCAGGTTAAAGACCTGGTTGCCGGCGCCGAACTGCGCGTTCTCAGCGCAGACTGAGCTCAGCTTTCGTCGACCTTCGGTTTCGGCAGCGGTAACAGGCGCGTGCGACTGGCTGGCCGCTGATGATAGATCTTGGTCATCAGCTCATGCAGCTCAGGCGCCTCGCGCCGCATCCGGCTCGGGTCTTCAAAGAATAATTCGCTGCCAACGGCAAAAAATTCAGCCGGGTTGGTATAGCCGTAGCGCCGCAGCACGCGCCGGCGTGAACGCCCCTTGAGGCTGCTACGCACCAAGCTCACCCAGGGCGCGGCAATCGCGCGCGACATGCCAGGCGGCAAGCCATCGATCAAGCCGGTGGCCTTGTCGACCAAGTGGGCAAATTCGTGGATGCCGACATTGTCGCCATCCAGATGGGCAAACCCGTCACGCAAATCAGGCAGCGAAAGAATCACGGTGCCATTGAACATGCCGCTTTCAGCCGCCAAGCCGCTGGCCAAAAGCGGGTCTTGATCATTATCGCCAAATCGGGCATCAAAGGCCATCGGCCGCAACAATACCTGCTGCAGGCCATCATACTCCCAGGCCGGGAAACCAAAAATCGGGACAATTGCACTCGCGGCCGCCAAGAGTTGATCATGCCGTGTTGGCTTGCAGCCCACGCCCACGATGCGCACCTCGGCCAAAAACACGCACACCAGATCGCGAAACCGCGCCTGCTGCTGCGAATCCTGGCGGCGATACATGCTCACCTTGCGCCGCAGGTAGTCGCTATCGCCCTCGGACAGGCCTGCTGCCACTACTATTTGCCGGCGCCGCCACGGTCGCAGACACCACCACCACACGAGGGCCACCACCCCGGCCGCAAGTACCACGCTGAGCCAGCCGAGGTGATCCGGCAAGCTCACCCAGGCAATCGCAGCCACGATACCAGCCGCCGCAAGGCCTTGCAGCGCAGCACCGAGGCGGGCGGCGCGGATCCGTTCGGGAGTAGGCAACATGCTGGGATAATGCACCTGGTGACTGACATACCAGCGTGCACGCATCTGATAGCAGAGAGCGTAACCACACCTTGCGAGTTGTGCCGGCAGGGGCATGGTTAGCAGGTGATGAACCGCAGCCCTTCCGGTCCCTATGAGAACAATGCTGTTTCGGCGTCGGATCTGGGCATCCCCGTGCTGCCCAGCACCGATGTGCCAGATCGGCTGGTTCAGCTCGGCCCGTTTCAGCTTGAGCAACTGATTGGCTCCGGCGGCATGGGCAATGTGTACCGTGCCCGTGACACCCGCAGCAACGAACTGATCGCGCTCAAGATCTTGGCCGGTGGCGCTGCCAGCCTCGACGCCCGCGCAACGCTTCGACCGCGAGATCGACGTGATCAGCCGGCTGCATCATCCCCATCTGGTGCCGGTACGCGGCTCCGGTATCGAAGACGGCGTCGCGTATATCGCGATGGACTTGATCGAAGGGCTGCCGTTCAACCTGTGGATGGACGAAGTCGGCCATGACCCCGTTCGCGTCTGCTACGCCCTCGAGCAAATTGCCCGCGCGGTGGATTACGCCCACACCGCGGGCGCCATCCACCGTGACGTCAAACCCGGCAACATCATTGTTGACGACAACGATCACGCCTGGCTGCTCGACTTTGGCATCGCGCTCGACCTGGATAAAACCCAGCAGCTGACCATCACCGACGAAGCCGTCGGCACGCCCATCTACATGGCGCCCGAACAGGCCCGCAACCTCCGCGACGAGATCGGCCCGCGCAGCGATGTGTGGGGCATCGGCGTGGTGCTGTACGAAGCCGTCTGCGCCGCCCCGCCCTTCACCGCCTTCGACCCGATATTAGTGCTCGACGCGGTATGTCGCGACCCCCTGCCCAACCCGCGCCTCAAACGGCCCGACCTCGACCGACGACTCGAATGGATCATGCGGCGCTGCCTCGAGAAGCGGCCTACTGATCGTTACCCCACAGCGCGCGCCCTGGCCGACGACCTCGAACGCTTCCGCCTCGGTCAAACCGTCAGCGCGCGGCCGCCCAGCCTAGTCCGCCGCGCACAACGCTGGGGGCAACGGCACCGCGCCACCACCAGCATCATCGCGGTGGTTGTGTTGGCCACGGTGGTCATGGGCGCCTGGGGTGCCCACGAGTGGCATCAGCGCTGGGCCGTTGGATCACCGTGGCCGAACTGCAGGACGGCACCGTCAGCGGGCCGATCGAGTTTCTCGCCGGCGACCTGCGCAGCGCTGAAGACCCGAGTCAGCTCAATCCTCAAGGCTTGGCCTTGGGCTCGGCCGCCAAACAGCACATGACGTGGCTGTGGTGTGCCAGCCCTGGGCTCGATGGCGACGTTCGTCTCGAGACCACCTTCACCATGGACACCGATGACACCATCGACGTGGTGCTGGCACCCGAGCGCGGGCGCCTCGGCACCCGCTGGCTGTTCCCGAGTTCGTGGGCGATTCGTCTGCGCCGCAGTGGCGATGCGTCTGGCATCGGCCGCCTCGAACGCCCCGGCATGCCCGACTTGGCCCATGCCGATCTGCTTGGGCTGTCCCACGACACCAAGCACCTGCACCGCCTTGAGATCACCCGCGAAAATGGCTTGATGACCGTCAACATCGACGGCGAAGAACGCCTGCACATGGCCGACCCGCTACCGCTGCCCGGTGGCAATCGCAGCGCGATCGGCATCCGCAGCTATCAAGCTGGCACCGTGTTCAAGTCGCTGCGCATCTCGCGCCTCAGCCTGCCCGAACTCACCTCGCCCGTGGTCGCCGGTGATGAGTTGGTGCGCAACGGTCACGACCGCGACGCCCTCGGCGCCTATCAACGCATCGCCACCGACCACGCCGGCACGCCACTTGGCTACGAAGCCCTGATCCGCGCGTTCCTCGTTGCGCAACGCCTCGACGACACCGCCGCCAGCACCTCGCTGCTGCAATCGATCGCCAATCACCCCGCGCGTAGCCCCCAGTGGGACGGCACCCTCCTCGAAGCGCGCGCGCTCTCGTACTGGCGCAACGGCGCCTTCGCCGAGGCCCTCGACCTCGTGGAACAGTTGCAAGAGCTCGAACCCGAACGGGTATTTGTAACCAAGCTAATCGCGATCCAGCGCGCCGACTTACCCGACGCCATTGGCACCCGCCTGTTGCGAGCCATCGCCCAACATTCGCATCTAGACAGCCTTAACCTGAGCAGCCTGGGCCTCACTGACCTATCGCCACTCGCTGGCATGCCACTCAAGCGCCTTGATCTGGCCGATAATCGCATCACCGACATTTCGCCGCTCGCTGGCATGCCGCTCAAGCGCCTCGACCTCCACATGAATCCGCTGCGTGACATCAGCGCCGTGCGCGGCATGCCTTTGTTTGAACTCGTGATCTACGACACCCTGGTCGACGATCTCAGCCCCCTGCAAGGCTCGAGCCTGGCACGGCTTCATGCTACCGATGCCATGGTCAGCGACCTGACCCCCTTAACCGGTCTTCCCCTGGTTCGCCTCGACCTTTCCTGCCCCCTCATCACCGATCTCTCGCCGCTGGCGCGCGCACCCCTCAATAGCCTGAGGCTCACCAATACCCCGATTAGCGACCTGAGCATCCTGGCCGATGCACCGCTCACATTATTGAGTCTCGAGGGCAGCGCAGTCACCTCGCTTGAGGGCTTGAATCTTGCTAACCTGACGAATCTATCGCTCAATGGCACCGCGATCACCGACTTAAGTCCGGCGTACCAGGCGCCACTGCAACACCTCGCGATAGGCAACTGCCGGATTGACGGCCTCAATGATCAATGGATCGAGACCCTTTCGAGCCTTTATGCCAACGGCACCCCGTTTGCAGACCCCAGCAAACTCGCCGCCTACAAACAACTGCGTTCGCTTCACATTGAAGGCTGGGCCCTCGGCGATGCCGAACTGCTGCGCCCCCTGTGGCTCGAGAGCCTCAACCTGAGCGACAACAACATCAGCGACCTCAGGCCGCTGCAACACATGCCACTGACCTGGCTGCGCATCAGCCGCAATCCGATTAGCGACCTCGGCCCGCTCAGCACTCTGCCATTGATTTCACTCACCATGGCCGATTGCCCGGCAAGCGATCTCGGACCGCTCACTGGCATGCCGCTTGAAGACCTCGTCGTCAGCGGTTGCCCGATCACTGATCTGTCGCCGCTACGCCCAAGCCCACCGGCCACCCTCCATATTCAAAATAACGACCAAATCGCCCTGCATCGCCTAGCGATTGGCACGCCCACACTCACCCTCGACACGCAACGCTTAGCCATACCCGCCGAAGACTGGGACCGTCTGCGCATCAACTTGGCCGCCGGCGATGCCGATGAGCGACACCTCCTCACCCTGCTCAGCCGCCTACGCGCGCTCGCCACCGGCGATCGCGACGCCTTGCGCAGCCTATCGAGCCCCTCGCGCGATAGCCGCGCGGTATTGTTGCCGGTGAATGTTGACCGCACCGAAGCCGAAGCCATCGCGCAGCAGTTTGGAGCCCAACTCGCGGTGCGAAGCGCTGGCGAAGCGCTGCGCTTTGCCGCAGATCTCGACTGGTACTGGCGCTGCCATGTCGGCAACAATGTGCCAACGCCCGACGCCTACGGACACGTCATCAGCTCTAAACGCCGTGGCCGCTATGAACGATCCAGCACCGGTGGCGTGCTGCTCAGCTGGGACGCTGTAAGCGAATCAGCGTCTCCCGCCCGCGACGACGCGCAAAGCTCTCCGCCTGCAAAGGCCGACGCTCCAGCGGAATAAAACCACGAGCAGTCAGCGCCGCCTCAAATTCATCAGGTGTGCTGTCGAAGGGTTGCCGATCGGTATTCGGCGTCCGCATCTGAATCGCCCACAGCTCCCCGCCGGGGCGCAGCAAACGCCACATCGCCGCCGCATAAGCCGCGCGCTGACTCGGCAGCAGGGCGCAGAAGAAGGTTTGCTCGAACACCCAGTCGCAACGCCCGTCAATACTGGGCGTTGGCTCCAGGGCATCACCGGCCAGCAACTCGGCCGCGCAAGCCGCCGCCTGCAGGCGCTCGCGCGCGGCCGCAATGGCGCTGGGGGCAAAGTCTAAACCGGTCACCTGGTAGCCAGCCTGGGCCAAAGCCAGCACCTCATGCCCGGTGCCACAACCGGGCACCGCCACCACGGCCGGCGCCGGCGGCAGCACACCTTCGGCCAGAAAAGCCACCAGCGGCGGACTTGGCTGACCGAGATCCCAGCCAGCGTCGTCGGCTTGGTAGATGGCCTCCCAGGCCTGTGCATCGGTGCCCGCTGGGGGCGCGCCAGGTTCATGTCCCATACCAGCCTTGTCGCCAGCCCCGCCCCCAAGGCAAGGGCTACATAAAATCAGGAGATTTTACGCCAGGACGCCAGGACGCCAGCGTGGAATGTCGATAGGCTGCAGAAATTAGCGCCAATCACGTTCGGCAAGGGCTGTGCTGCGATAGGCGAAGATGCGTTCAAGCTGAGGCCGCACCATGAGCTTATGAATCAGACCAGCTAGGGGTCCGCCGGGCACGGCATAGTGGACTTCATCGTCACAGCGCACGCCATCGGCCACTTCAGTGAAACCATGCCGATGATGCCAGAAGCGGTAGGGGCCGAAGCGTTGCTCGTCCACGAACACGTTCGGAGGCTCACAGTGCGTGATCTCGGTAACCCAGGTCTTGCGGATCAGCGGCGCCAGCCGCACCGTGTAGACGATAATTTGCCCAGCATGGGTGGTACTCGGCACCTCATGCACAGGCACCAAGTTCAAGTCTGGCGGCGTGATCGTAAACAGATTCCGCGGATCAGAAAAAAACGCCCAGGCTGTTGCCAAATCAATCGGCAACACCTCGCTCCGCTGCAATCGATGAACCCGCATGAAAACCCTACGCAGCGCTATCGCCCCCGTTTGCGTGCCTGAAGGCCAAGCTTGAGAAACGCGACCGCCCACCTGATCGGGCACTCATCGCATGACCACGATGACGGCCCCTACTCAATCATCCTGGCGCTAAACCAAACCACTCCGCCTAAGCAACCTTACGGGTGAGACGTTGTTCGCGACTGGTGTAGCTGGCAAGGAGGCCGCCGATGAAGCCGCCGAGGTGCATTTGCCAGCTGATGTGGTGGGTGCTGGTGGTTTCGCTGGGCAAGGCGAGGTAGAGCGTGCCGCCGAACAGCACCGCTACCACCAGGGCCAGTAAGATGGCACCGAAGCGGCGGCGGAACAGACCATTGCCCAGTAGCAGGCCCATCAGGCCAAAGCACACGCCGCTGGCGCCGATGTGAACGCCGCCGGGTGGCGCCACCAGCCAGGTGAATAAACCGCCCAGCACCACCGCGTAGCCCAAGGCCAGCAGGTATTGGCGCCGGCTGTACCACATCGACAGGGTGCCCAGGATCAGCAACGAAACCGAGTTGGCGATCAGGTGATCCCACCCGCCATGCAAAAACGGCGCGGTAAAGATACACGGCAGGCTCCACAGATTGCGCGGATGAATCCCGAAGCCGTCGATCGTCAGGTTCATGAAACGCAGCACGGTATCCACGCCTTCAATCACCCACAGCAGGGTAATCAAGCCAATCATGTCGCCCAAACTGGCGAATAGGCCCTGACGCGGGGCGGCACTGATCTCCTTCGGCATGGCGGCAGTTCAAAGCCCGGCCGTGGCAGTGCAACGCCTGCCTTGTGCCGCACATCGCCACGGCATGCTGCGCGCCATGGATGAGCTCACCCCCTGCAAGCGCCCAGCCCCCTGCGACACCGAGACCTGGGCGATCGAAGTTGCGGCAGCGGCCGAAGCAGCCGAAACCACCGACTACGCGATCAAGCTCGACGACGGCAGCCGGCTCGAAGCCGAAGATGCGCTCGAAGCCGTGGTGCTAGCTGTGGTTGAAGCGCGTGGCGCCGACCTCGGCCTCGATGACATTGGCGAGGCCTGCGAAGACATCGCCGCGATTGAGGCCGAAGCCGACGTTGATCAAGCCGATACGTATGCCGACAGCCTTGAAGCCGTGGCGTGGCGCTACTGCCTAGCCCACGCCGCCCTGGGCTGCATCCCCGAAGAGCTCGACCCGGCCCAGGTTGAAGCCATCGTGGCCGCGGCCGAGAAGTTGGTGGGCGGCAGCTAGCCCCACCAACTCCCCGGTTCACTCCTTGTCTTCGATCACAATTCGCTGACTAGCGCTGTTGCCGCGCAGCTCGGGCGCATAC
>JAQIBG010000226.1 GCA_027859175.1 Planctomycetota bacterium
TGGTAGTGGTCGGCGGTGAAGCCGGCCGACTCGGCCGCACGGTCGGCGGAGACGACCTTCTCGACGTCGACCTCCGTGCCCCAGTCGAGATCGGTGGTGCACAGCATCCGCGCCTCTTCGCGGCGCAGGCCGCAGCCCAGGATCAGCCGCATCATCGGCACCAGGAAGGGCACGGGGGTGGGGCGCTTGGGGTCATCAACGACGGTGGCCATGGCGCTGAAGAAGGCCTGCAGGTCAGCGGGCTTGATGTGCCTGACCTTGGGCTTCTCACCACGGCGATCGCGAGGGACGGCCTTGGTCGGCTCGGTGGTCATCCAGCCCCAGGCCATGGCGCGCCGGAAGCACGCCCGCAGGTGGTCCAGGTCGTTGTTGATGGTGCGTGGGCTCGGCTGGCGCGCGGCGCTGCCGGGTACGCCGTTGCGGGGGCTGGGGGTCGCAGGCTCCTCGGTCTGGGCCGAGAACGAGCCTCATCTCCACCATGGCTGCCGCGATGCTTTGTGACCACGACTTCCCCTGTTTGCGCGTCACAAACGCGTCACAGGCGGAGAGGGCCAGCCACAAAGCCCCGTCCCAACTGAGCGTTGGGACGGGGCTTAGCATCACATGTGCGTTGCGCACGTTTGCATGGCGGAGAGGGGGGGATTCCCTGCAGACGCACCTGTTCTCAAGCAAGCCCGTGCTTCACCCTCAGCGCCAATCTCTGTCGTGAGGTCTCTGGCAAGCGTCCAAGCCTACCTTCTCAACCTGGCGTCCTGGCGTCCTGGCGTAAAACCAGAACTACCACCCAGGCCAAGCTAAACTGCGACCGGGGCCTTGATGCCTGGATAGGGGTCGTAGCCGTCGAGGGTGAAGTCTTCGTAGGTGAAGGCGAACAGGTCGGTGACCTCGGGGTTCAGCAGCATGCGCGGCGTGGGCCGGGGCTCGCGGGCCAGCTGGGTGGCGGCTTGCTCGAGGTGGTTGCTGTAGAGGTGAGCGTCGCCCAGGGTGTGCACGAAGTCGCCCGGTTTGAGGCCGGTGACCTGGGCCACCATCATCGTTAGCAGGCTGTAGCTGGCGATGTTGAAGGGCACGCCGAGGAAGATGTCACCCGAGCGCTGGTACAGCTGGCAGCTGAGTTCTTGGCGCGCGGTGTCGACGTAGAATTGGAACAAGGTGTGACAGGGCGGCAGGGCTACCTGGTCGGCCTCGTGGGGATTCCAGCCGGTGATGATCAGGCGGCGGCTCGACGGATTGGTCTGAATTTCCTTCAGCAGCCAACGGAGCTGATCGAACCCGTCGCGCGCGTAGCTGCCGTCGGCTTGGCGGGTGGCACCAAAGTTGCGCCATTGGTGGCCATAAACCGGGCCGAGATCGCCTTCCTGGCGGCCGAAGCGAGCGCATTGCTCGGCGGTGGCCCACTCGTTCCAGATCGTGACCTTGCGGTCGTTGAGCCATTGATTGTCGGTGCGGCCGGACACAAACCACAGCAGCTCTTGGATGATCGAGCGCAGGTGGACCTTCTTGGTCGTCAGCAACGGAAACGAACTGCGCAGGTCAAAGCGCATCTGATGGCCGAATACGCTGCGCGTGCCGGTGCCGGTGCGATCATCGCGCACCGCACCGTGATCCATGACGTGTTGCAGCAGGTCGAGATACTGCCGCATTGCTTAGAAGCTCTCGTCGCTGGTTTCGGTGCGATAGCGGATGAACACGATGTGGTCCATCTCGCTGCCGGGCTCATTGTCGGGATCCATCACGTCGCGCTCAATCGGGCGTAGTTCAACGGCGTCGACTTTGTCGGCAGGGATCTCGCGCAAGGTGCGGTTAGCCAGGGTTTCGAGTTGCTCGAAGGAGTTGGCAGCCTCTTCGAGCAGGGATACGAGGCGAATCTGGACGTGGTCGGCCATGTGCGACTCCTTGCTTCCGCGAGGCTACACGATGGCCATGCAGCGCAATGGCGTGGATGGCCGTTATGTCAGGGCTTATTCGAGACCGCGGGCCGATCGGAAGCTGCTGTAGGTGCCGCGCCAGTCGGTGAGGCCCTCGTCGCTCATCACCAGCACCCGGTTGGCGACGGCGTCGACAAACTGGCGGTCATGGCTGACAAAGATCAGCGTGCCCGGGAATTCTTGCAGGGCTTCCTGGAGGGCCTCGATCGATTCCAAGTCCAAGTGGTTGGTCGGTTCGTCGAGTACCGCCAAGTTGGGGGTCTGCAGCATCACCATCGACAGCAGGCAGCGGACCTTCTCCCCACCTGAGAGCACCTTGACCGACTTCTTGACGTCATCGCCCGAGAACAGCATCCGGCCGAGCATCGCGCGCATCGCGTTGATATCTTGGCTGCCGGCGTATGTGCTGATCCAGGTCACGATGTCTTGGTCTTCCGTGAACAGGTGACCGTTGTCTTGCGGGAAGTAGCTGGTGGTGACGGTGCCGCCCAGACGCAGGGTGCCGTCGGTGGGCTGCAGTTCGCCCATCAGGAGACGAATCAACGTGGTTTTACCAATGCCGTTGCGGCCAACGATGGCGAGGCGGTCGCCGCGATCGATGCGCATCTCATACTTGTTGAGGAGGGGTTCGCCGCCTTCGTAGGCAAAGCTGACCTTGTCGAGAATCGCCACGTCTTGGCCCGAGGGGCGGTCTTGCGTGAACAAGATGCGCGGCGCGACACGGCTCGACGGTGCCACCTTTTGGGTTGAGAGTGAGTCGATCTGCTTCTGGCGGCTGGTGGCCTGCTTGGAGCGGGCAGCGTTGGTTTTGAAGCGGGCGACGAAGGTTTTGAGGCGGTCGAGCTGTTGGTCGACGCGGGACTTTTCTTTCGAGCGCAGCGCGCGCGATAGCGCTTCTTGCGCGGCGTAGACGTCCCAGTTGCCGATGAAGCCGCGCACGGTGCGGAAGTCAACGTCGAGCACGTGGGTGCAGACCCGGTTGAGGAAGTGGCGGTCATGGCTGACCACCGCGATGCAGCCATCGTAGTCGGCGAGGAACTGCTCAAGCCAGGCGATGGTTTCGATGTCGAGGTTATTGGTTGGTTCGTCGAGCATCAGCATGTCGGGCCGCGAGAAGATGGCTTGGGCCAGCAGTACGCGCACCTTGAGTGCATCGTCGATATCACCGAGTAGCTTATCGTGCAGGGCCGGCTTCACGCCGAGGTTGGTCAGCACTTCAGCGGCGTTCGACTCTTGTGAGTAGCCGTCGAGTTCGTCGAACTTCTCTTGGAGCGCGGCGACCTTCTCGCCGTCGGCATCGGAGAAGTCTTCCTTGGCGTAGAGCGCGTCCATCTGCTCTTGGATCTTCCACACCACGCTGTGCCCCTGCACCACCACGTCGAGCACCCGCTGGTCGTCGAAGGTGTCGCGGTGCTGGCGCAGCACGCCCATGCGCTTGTCGGCGTCGAGGCTGACAGTGCCGAGGTTGGGCTCAAGGTCGCCACTGAGGACATTGAGGAAGGTCGACTTGCCGGCACCGTTGGCGCCGATGATGCCATAGCAGTTACCGGCGGTCAGCCGTAGGCTGACGTTCTCGAACAGGGGGTGTTCGCCGAATTGGACTGTGAGTTCGCTAACCGATAGCATGTGCCGTTCTCCGTATCTGGCCCGCCGAGCAGTGGCGACGAGGGCGCGACAGCCTAGGTGGCTGATCGCTTGGAAAAGGGATTTCGAGCTGGGCTCGGCCTCTTGGGCTGCTGGCGAGAGCGATTAGCCGGCCTGGCGAATGATCATGCCGCGAAACGCCCAGCGCTCGCGGTGGATTCGCCCGTTTTGCTGCGCATAC
>JAQIBG010000245.1 GCA_027859175.1 Planctomycetota bacterium
AGCTGCGGGTATCAGAGTCGCACGGGTGGCTGAGTATTCTCCCCATGCGGTGGCAGAGCATGCAGTGGCCTTGGTGCTATGCCTGAACCGCCGGATCCACCGCGCCTGGGGCCGGGTTCGGGAGGGCAACTTCGCGCTCGAGGGGCTGCTGGGTTTCGACGTCCACGGCAAGACGGTAGGGGTGGGTGGAACCGGGCGCATCGGCGCGGTGGCGGCAAGGATTTTCCAGGGTTTCGGGTGTCGGGTTGTGGCCTGCGATTTACGAGAGGATCCGGCCCTTCTCGCGCAAGGTGTCAGCTATGTGCCGGCAGCCGAATTACTGGCACAGTCTGATATCGTCAGCCTGCACTGCCCCCTGATTCGCGACACTTACCATCTGATCAACGATGAGGCCGTAGCCCAAATGAAACCGGGCGCGATGTTGATCAATACCAGCCGCGGCGGCTTGATTGATACCCCCGCTGTGATTCGCGGTCTCAAGAGCGGTCGTATTGGAGCCCTTGGCATCGACGTCTACGAAGAGGAGGGGGACTTGTTCTTTGAGGACCTGTCAGGCACGGTGATCCAAGACGATGTATTTGCGCGCCTGACCACCTTTCCCAATGTCCTGATCACGGGCCATCAAGCCTTCTTCACCCACGAAGCCCTGTCGGCCATTGCCGCAACCACCATTGCCAATCTCAACCAGGTGGCGGCCGGGCAGGCATGTGAGAACGACGTGACGCAATCATGATCCAAGCATGCGGTGCTGCTGGCGAGCCGACGCTGTCAGTGCGGCTGCTTTAGCTGAGGAGCGCGCTAAGTAATTTGTCGACCGGTATGGTAGCGAATGCAGTGGCGCGGTCGCTCATAGCGTAAGGGAGAATGAGTTCGCCGCCGTGGATCAGTGAACCACAGCTGTAGACCACGTTGGGGACGTAACCTTCCCGGCCGATCCCGGTGGGCTCAAGCAGGGGCGTGCGCAGGCGGCCGAGCACGATACTGGGGTCATCTAGGTCGAGCAGGGCTGCGCCGATGCAATACTTGCGCATTGGCCCGACACCGTGGGTGATGACAAGCCAACCAGCTTCGGTTTCAATTGGTGAGCCGCAGTTGCCAATTTTGACCGATTCCCACGCTTCAACCGGTCGCATCAAGACCTCGGGATCGTGCCAGAAGTGGGGATTGTCGGAGAACATGATGAGGATGTTCTCGTCGTCCTGGCGTGACAGCATTGCGTAGCGACCGTCGATGCGGCGTGGAAACAGGGCCATGCCTTTGTTTTGCACGGCGCTGCCATTGAGCGTACGCACGCGGAAATTGACAAAGTCGACGGTCTCAATCAGTTGCGGTAGGACCGCATGCCCATTGTAGGCGGTATAGGTGGCGTAATAGGTCACGCTTGCGTCGTCGTCAACGAAGCGCACGAAGCGTGCGTCTTCAATGCCGTTGCTCTCATTGTCGGAGAACGGGAAGATGACGCGTTCGCTCATGGCGAGCGACGGCGCGAAGTGAATCTCGTAGTTTGAATCGGCTAGCCATTGGATGATGGTGAGCGTGGAGGTGAGGCCCTGGGTGAGGCGCTTAGCGCTCTCCATAACCTGCGACAGGCTGTCTTTGAGATCGTCCAGGGTGAAGCTGTCGCCGAGCGGGCGCATCACTTGGTTGGAGATTTGGTTTTCGCAGTCCATCTCGCGCAGCTTGGCGATGAAGGATTCTTTCTCGTAGCGCGGGTTCTGGTTGACCTCGGGGGCTACGATGAAGCGGGTCAGGGGATCGAGCGTGATGCCGCCGCTGGCACTGATCAGGCCAGACCGAAACTCAATAGAAGAGACATGCCCTTCGCCGGTTGCGCGCAGGCTCATGGCGAAGCGCAGGGAACCTCTAGGGACGTCGTTCTGATCGGGATGGGCGACGATCGATGGATTGAACAACGCGGCCGATTCGAGTGCATACTCGCCCGAAAAGTAAGCGCCGATCAGAAGCTTGCGTGCGTGTGAAGGCGCGCGTTCAGGGGCGATGTGGCAGGCCACGTTGTTGTAATGCAAAAGCAGCGGTGCTTCCATGTCGAGGTGCCGGGAGTCGAAGTCTGCCAACATCAAGTCGAGTTCACGCGCAACGGCGACCTCGTCGATGGCGAGCACGCGATCGAGGATGCTGATGATCAGCGGAACCGGGGGCAGGAAGGGGCGCATCAGAACGCGTTCGATGTTGGGGACGAGGAGGTCCTCGTGGCGCTTCATGGTAATGCTGTGCATCAAATCAGGCCTGTCGGTGCGGTTAAGGCGTGGTCGGCGGCTTTCATCTCGGCGAGCGCGAGATGAAATGCGAGGGTGGATTCGGCGCCCTGGTTCTCGCTGAGTCGATCGTGATGGAGTCCGTCGCGACAGCCACCACTGCTGGAGTCATACAGAGCTTGGCCACGATCGTTGCGGCCCAGGAACCACTCGAAGGCACGCTTTGCCTCGCGTGACCACAGGTCATCACCGGTTGCGGTGAAGGCTTCCAGTGAGGCCGAGACCATGGCCTGGGCTTCAACCGGTTGCTGGTCATAGTTGGCACGCTTACCGTTTTTGTGGTAGAAGCCGTCGCTCCCGATGGGCCGAAAGTGGTCTTCTGGGGTGGTTTGGAGCGCAACGAGCCAGCGCAGTGCGGTGAGGCCGATGTCGAGCGCTTCGGGATGCGGCATGTGACGGCCACTGAGTATGAGTGCCTGGCACAGGCGAGCGTTGTCGTAGGTGACGCTGAGCTCAAACCAGGGCCAGTCGGTGGTGGCGAAGCCGTGCCACAGATCGATCAGCTTGGTGGTGAGTGCAGTGCGCGCCGCCAGGACCTCGGGTTGATCGGGAAAGCGGCGCAAATATTCATGAACGCCAAGCAAGGCAAAGGTCCAGGCGCGTGGCGACGAGAAGGATTCCACGATTGGCAACCCGCCGTCAAACAACGCGCGCGAGAGCTTCTGTTGGCCGGTGTTGCGTGATCGACCGGCGCCGGTGCCGAGTGCCCACAGTGCGCGCCCGTGGCTGTCTTCGCTGCCGGAGTCTTCGAGCCATTGCCGCCCATGGCTCATGAAGTTGCGAAACCGATTGGTGTCAGGATTGAAGGCGGCGGTTAAGAAGGCCAGATAGCTGGTGGCGATGCGATCGAGTTGTTGATCTTCCTTGGGCTGAGCACCAACCTGATCAAGCAGGATGCACAGGATGAACGCGCGGGCGTTGTCGTCGATGCTGTAGCCTTCGTGAAAGTTCGGAACGGTGAAGGTGGCGTGCTGGAATATCCCGGTGCCATCACTCATGCGCAGCACATGATCGAGCTTTTGCATCGGCAAGTCATTGGGGCGACTGGCGAGGGTCCAGTCAGCGAAGGCGGCGCGTGGCGCGGCGCGGTGCTCGCTGCACGCATCCTCAAAACAGTCCAGATAGCATTTGGCCACGGCGGGCCAGATCCAATCACGACCAATCGCGTGCGCCCGAATCTGCGTTTCGCGGAGGACCTCAGGATTATCTAAGAATTGACACACGCCTTCGGCGATGGCGGGTGGATCACGGAACGGAACCAGGGTGCCGCAGCCGTCTTTGAGGATCTCTTGAGCGTGCCAGTAGGGAGTAGACACCACCGCTTTGCCGGCACCAAACACGTAGGCCAGGGTGCCTGATGTGATCTGTGCTTCGTTGAGGTAGGGTGTGACGTAAACGTCGGTGGCGCCGATGAATTCTTTGAGGTCGTCGAGCGAAACGAAGTCTTTGTGGAAAATCACGTGCGCTTTGACGCCGAGGTCTTCGGCGAGGCGCTTGAGCGACAAGCGGTAGCTCTCGCCTTCCGTGGCGACTAGGTGCGGATGGGTGGCGCCCAGTATCAAGTAGACCACGTTTGGGTGTCGAGCCACAATCGCGGGCAGCGCTTGGATTGCGTGTTCAATCCCTTTGCCCGGACCGAGAAGGCCAAAGGTCAGCAGAACTGCGCGCCCGGCGACACCAAATTGCGCTTTGTACGACTCTGAGTCGCGCAGTGGCATGTCTGGGATGCCATGTGGGATGATGGCGATCTTGTCGGCGGGTGCGGCGTAGGTTTCGCGCAGGATATCACGGCCTTTGGCTGCCATCACCACGAGACGATCAGAACGACCGATCAGTTCGTCCATGACTAGGCGCTGGTTGGCATCGGGTTGGCTGAGAATCGTGTGCAAAGTGGTGATGACGGGCATCCGCACTTCTTTAAGGAGGGCCAGGAGGTGGCTCCCTGCAGGTCCGCCGTAGATGCCAAATTCGTGCTGAATGCACAGGGCGTCGGCATTGCTGAAGTTGAGGAAGTCGGCCGCGCTGCGGTAGGAATGAAGGTCTTGTTGGGCTAGCTCAAAGCGAACGCGGGGCGGATACGGGTAGGCTTTGGCCTGATCGTTGACGGCGCCGGCGAAGCACATCGTGGCTGGTGCAGCGTGTGCAACCGCCTCGCACAAGTCATGGGTGAAGGTGGCGATGCCGCATAGTCGTGGTGGAAAGCCGCCCAAGAATGCAATTCGGCTTGGTGTCGGGTGTGCCGGGCTTGTCTTGGCTTGGGTGTTCGCCCCGTTGCTGTGGGGTGTGTGCATCGTGGAGATGTCCTTCTGGTGGTCGAGCGCAGGCTCTCGGGTATTGGTGTTTGTGCTGGTGTTAACTGCGTTGTGTGGTGCTGACGCGGTGAGTTCACGTCTGGGAATTGACCACCGAAAACGGACATGCGATCGGTGGAGAGACCATGCACATCACGTGCGCTGACCCTTCTGAGCCATGTTTGGCGGTGCTATCTCGGCTATGAGGGCGCTTGGTCTAGCGGTCGCGTGGTGCCGGCAACTGGCGCGGCGGTGCCTGGAGCTGAGCGCGCGTGGTCACGAGCATCCTCTCAGGACTCGATCGGTGGCCAAGGGCGGCGACACGTGGGTGATCGTGAAGCCGGGGGGTCGTTATGTATGCTGATCAGATTGACAGCATACCGTGAATTCGCACACGGGCCCGTAGCGCTATTGTCACCAAGCGCGTTTTCGCCACAAGGTCCAAGTCGAAAATTGTTTTAGGGCCGCGATTAAACTGGCGAAGGCTGGCCACGCGATATGCGGGCTACTGGTGATGAGCACTGAAACAAGACCGGTTCAGGCTTGGCTGCCATCAACATGGTCAAGAAAATGGATAATTCATACCAGATCTGAAGCGACCGGCGCTATCATCGCATTCCCTCTGACGCTTGTTGCAGCGGCCGTGTTCCGCGCGCCTCCGCGCGTCAAGGCATGGAAACCCTCGCAAGCACGGCAGCTTTCCTCTCGTGACCGACATCGGCTGTTTGATTCGGCTGCCAGATCTGAGACCGCATGACTCATTCGCAACGTCGCTGCCTGACGGGCCGCTGTCTCTCACCAGGGCTCGCTGAAGGCATCTTGCTGTTAAGCCCAAGGGCTGTTCCTCGCAGTGGTGGTGACAACGCGATCCTCAAGAAGGAAATCGAGGGAGAGCAGGCCGACCTCGATGACGCTGTCACCTGTATCAGTGAAGACCTGCTCCTGCTCGCAGAGAAAATCGAGCGCCAAGTTGATCAGAAACTTGGCCAGGTTTTCGATGCGCATCGCTTGATCGTCAACGACACCACATTGCGTGATGAGATGCGGCGCGAGATCGCCGAGAACCTGGTGAACGCTAGTAGCGCAGTCAAAACGGTGCTGCTTAGGTGGGAGGGTCGCTTTCGGCAGATGGATTCAAATATCGCCACCAGCAAAGGCGACGACTTGAAGGACATCTCGCTGCGCCTGCGCCAAGCTTTGGCTGGTGTCGTTGCCAACCCGCTTGACGGCATTCCGCACGGCAGCGTTCTCGTTACTTCGCATTTGCTGCCATCCGATACGGCTCACTTGGCTGATAAGGATGTCGCAGCGATTCTTGTGCACCACGGGAGTAGTGGTTCGCATGCGGCCCTGTTTACCCGCGAGATGGGCATCCCGTGTATTGCTGGCATCGCGCAGGATCAGCTGACCCAGGGCGCCGGTTTGGGCGCCCGCGTGCTGATCGATGCGGTTGCGGGTAGTGTGATCCTTGATCCGGATGCCGATGATGGCACCGCCCATTCGGCTAAGGTGACAGAACGGGCGCAGCATCTTAGTCGCTCGTGTCAGCAGGCCCAACTGCCGGCGACGACGGCTGATGGGCGCAGCATCGCGGTAATGGCCAACGTTGGCAGCGTAGTGGATACCGAGCGCGCCGTTGGTAGTGGTGCCGATGGCATTGGTTTGTATCGCATTGAGCACATTTACTTGGGACGTCTGTCGCCGCCAACGGCCGATGAGCTCGCCGCCGCGATGCGCGAAACCCTGGCACCGGCTCACGACCTGCCGGTATATGTGCGGCTCCTGGATGCCGGTGCCGATAAGCAGTTGCCGTTCTTGAATTTTGCGCTGGAGGCCAATCCCAGCTTGGGCCAGCGTGGGATTCGCCTACTCCGGGCCTACCC
>JAQIBG010000297.1 GCA_027859175.1 Planctomycetota bacterium
GGTATCACCGCCGCCGATCACGATCACCTTCTTGCCCGCGGCCCACAGCTTCTTGTGCTCTGGGTGCAGGGCCGCGATGTCTTCATCGCCCCAGTTGGAGCGGTTGGACTGCGGCAAGAACTCCATCGCAAAATAGGTGCCGTCGAGCTCGCGCCCGGTCACTGGCAGGTCGCGCGGCTTCTCAGCGCCAATGGAGAGCACCACGGCGTCAAACTTGGCCTTGAGCTCGTCGCCGCTGATATCGGTGCCAACTGCGGTGCTGTAGATAAACTCGATGCCTTCGGCTTCAAGCTGGTCAACACGGCGCTGCACGGTTTCTTTGCGCAGTTTGTAGTGCGGGATGCCGTACATCAGCAGGCCGCCAGCGCGGTCGTTCTTTTCGTATACGGTCACGCTGTGGCCGGCACGGTTGAGTTGTTGCGCGCAGGCGAGGCCAGCGGGGCCACCGCCAACCACGGCGATCTTCTTACCACTGCGCACCTTGGGCGGCTGCGGCTTGATGCGGCCTTCGGCAAAGGCGCGATCGATGATCGACACCTCGTGCAGCTTGATGGTGACTGGGTCTTGGTTGATACCCAGCACGCAGCTGTTTTCGCACGGCGCCGGGCACACGCGACCGGTGAACTCGGGGAAGTTATTGGTGGCGTGCAAGGCGCGCAGGGCCTCGTCCCACTGACCGCGGAACACGAGGTCGTTCCACTCGGGGATCAGGTTGCCGAGGGGGCAGCCGGTTTGGCAGAAGGGCACGCCGCAATCCATGCAGCGACTGGCCTGGGTTTTAATCCCAGCTTCATCGGGGTATTCGATGTGCTCTTCGTGGTTGGCAATACGGGCCGGCACCGACAGGTACTTTGGCGCCTGACGGCCATGGTTCATGAAACCCTTGGGATCACCCATGGACCACCTCCTCCTTGTTGCGGCGCGCGCGCTCGTTGAGCACGCGGCGGAATTCGTGCGGGAACACCCGAACGAACTTCTGCTTCACGTTATCCCAGTCGGCGAGGATCTCGGCCGCCCGGGGGCTCTCGGTATACTGTTGATGACGGCTGATCAGCGTGTGGAGCTTGGCCCACTCGTCGTCTTCGCAGACCTTTTCAACTTCCACCATCGCCATGTTGCAGCGGCGGGTGAAGTTGCGGTCTTCGTCGAGGATGTAGGCAAAGCCGCCCGACATACCGGCAGCGAAGTTGCGGCCAGTCTTGCCGAGGCACACCACGGTGCCGCCAGTCATGTATTCGCAGCCGTGGTCGCCCACGCCTTCGATAACCGCGGTGACACCCGAGTTGCGCACGCAGAAGCGTTCGCCGGCGCGGCCAGCAGCGAAGAATTCACCGCCGGTGGCACCGTACAGCAGGGTGTTGCCGACAACCGAGTTCTCGCTCCACACGAAGGGCGACTTGGCATCGGGACGTACCACGATGCGGCCGCCGCTCATGCCCTTGCCGACGTAGTCGTTGCCTTCACCGAGCAGGGTCACGTTGATGCCCGACGCCAGGAAGGCGCCGAAGCTCTGGCCGGCGATGCCGGTCATGGTGATGTTGATTGTGCCATCGGGCAGGCCATCGCGCCCATGACGCTTCGCAACTTCACCCGACAACATGGCCAAGGCCGTGCGGTTGTAGTTGTGAATGTCGGTGGTGATGCTGACCTTCTCGCGCTTTTCGAGAGCCGGCTTGGCTTGTTCGATCAGCTTGCGGTCGAGGATCTCGTAGATGTCGTGATCCTGACCGGTGATGCGGCGCACCGGGTTGCCGTCCTTGGGCGGTTCCTGATGCAGCAGGGCCGATAGGTCGACGCCACGGCACTTCCAGTGACGGACGGCTTCGTCCATCTCCAGCATGTCGGTGCGACCGATCAGTTCGTCCAGGCTGCGCATACCCAACTCGGCCATGGTCTCGCGGACCTCTTCGGCCAGGAAGGTGAAGTAATTGACCACGTTCTCGACCTTGCCGTCGAAGCGCTCGCGGAGTGCTTCGTCTTGGGTGGCGATGCCAACCGGGCAGGTGTTGAGGTGGCACTTGCGCATCATGATGCAGCCCATGGTCATCAGGGCCACGGTGGCGAAGCCGTATTCATCGGCGCCCAGCATGGCGGCGATGATGACGTCGCGCGCCGAGCGCAGCTGACCATCGGTTTGCACGTAGATGCGGGTGCGCAGGTCGTTGCGAACCAGGGTCTGTTGGGTTTCGGCTAGGCCGAGTTCCCACGGCAGACCAGCGTGCTTGATTGACGACATCGGCGATGCGCCGGTGCCACCGTCGAAGCCGGCGATGACCACGCGCTCGGCCTTGCCCTTCGACACGCCGGCAGCAACAGTGCCCACACCCACTTCGCTCACCAGCTTGACCGAGATCTCGGCCTCCGGATTGCAGTTCTTCAAGTCGAAGATCAGCTGGGCCAGATCTTCGATCGAGTAGATGTCGTGGTGGGGCGGGGGTGAGATCAGGGTCACGCCTGGCACCGAGTAGCGCAGCGAGCCGATGTACTCAGATACCTTGTGACCGGGCAGCTGACCGCCTTCACCGGGCTTGGCGCCCTGGGCCACCTTGATCTGGATCTCGTCGGCATTGACCAAGTAGTGGGGGGTCACGCCAAAGCGGCCCGAGGCTACCTGCTTGATCTTGGACCGGCGCCAGTCGCCGTTGTCGTCTTTGGTAAAGCGGCGTTGATCTTCGCCACCTTCACCAGTGTTCGACTTGCCACCGAGACGGTTCATGGCCATGGCCATGGTCTCGTGGGCTTCGGTCGAGATCGAGCCGAGCGACATGGCGCCGGTGCAGAAACGACGCGTGATCGCTTCAACCGGTTCTACCTCGTCGAGCGGAATCGCCTTGGTGCCGCCCTTGAAGGTGAACAGACCGCGCACAGTGCACAGCTTCTTAGACTGGCCGTCGACCAGCTTGGTGAAGGCCTTGAATTCCTTGTAGTCGCCGTTGCGTACGGCCTTCTGCAAGGTGGCAATGACCTCAGGGGTCATCAGGTGTTCTTCACCTTCACGGCGCCAGTGGTATTCACCACCGCGCTCGAGATCGCGATCGGGCTCAGGATGCTTGGCGAATGCATCGCGATGGCGACGCAGGGTCTCTTCAGCGATCTCGGCCAGGCCAGCGCCTTCAATGCGGGTGGCGGTGCCGGTGAAGCAGCGGTTGACCAATTCCTTGGACAGACCGATGGCCTCAAATACCTGCGCGCCGGAGTAGCTCTGCAAGGTGGAGATACCCATCTTGCTGAAGACCTTGAACAGGCCCTTGCCAACGGCCTTGATGTAATTGTACAGGTAGCCGGCCACCTCGTCGCCACCCTCGGCGTCGCGGGCGTTGCCGTCGGCGCGGGGCAGCATGCCCTGGTCGAGCATGTCTTCGATCGACTCGAAGGCGAGGTACGGGTTGACCGCAGCGGCGCCGTAGCCCAGCAGCAGCGCAAAGTGGTGGACCTCGCGCGGTTCACCGCTTTCCACGATCAGCGAGCACTGGGTGCGTTTGCCGGCGCGTATCAGGTGATGGTGGACAGACGACAGAGCGAGCAGCGAGGGGATCGGAGCCCGCTCGGTACTGATGTCACGATCCGACAGGATCACCACGGTGTGGCCGTCGTCGACTGCCTTCTCGGCAGCGGCGCACAGCTCGCTGAGGCCCTTTTCAAGGGCGCCAACACCGGGCTCGGCTGGGAACAGGGTCGGAACCGTGACCGAGCTGAACTCAAGCAGTTCGGCGCTGCGGATCTGTTCCAGCTCCTGGTTAGACAGGATCGGCTGCTCGAGTTCGAGCAGACGGCAATGCTTGGGGCTGGTTTCGATGATGTTGCGTGCCCGGCCCAGGTAGCTGGTCAGGCTCATCACCACGGTTTCACGCAGCGGGTCGATGGCCGGGTTGGTGACCTGGGCGAACAGCTGCTTGAAGTACCAGAACAGGTTCTTCGGACGTTCCGACATCACCGCCATGGGGGTGTCGGTGCCCATCGAACCAACTGGCTCCTGGCCGTCGCGGGCCATCGGGGCCACGAGAATGCGGAGTTCTTCCAGGGTATAGCCGTGGCTGCTCTGTTGCTGGCGCAGGCCCGCAATGTTGGGCATCGCGCGCACGGCCGGAGCCGGCAGTTCGTTGAAGCGCACCAGGTTGTCGTCAACCCAGTTGCGCCACGGCGCGATCTTCAGCAGGTCAGCCTTGATCTCTTCGTCGTCGAGGAACAGGCCGCGCTCGGTGTCGACCATGATCATCTTGCCGGGAGCGAGACGGTCTTTGCGGACAATCTTCTCCGGCGGCACTTCCAGCACACCGGCTTCAGAGGCGTAGATGATCTCGTCGTCGTCGGTGATCCAGAAGCGGGCCGGGCGCAGACCGTTGCGGTCGAGCACGGCAACCACGCGGGTGCCATCGCAGCTGACCATGTTGGCCGGCCCATCCCAGGGCTCCATCAGGCAGGCGTGGTACTCGTAGAAGGCCTTGAGATCGGGATCGATGTTGCTCTTGGTGGCCCAGGCTTCGGGCACCATCATCGCCAGCGCATGCGACAGCGGGCGACCGGTGAGGGTCAGCATTTCCAAGGCGTTATCGAAGCAGGCGGTATCGCTGCCGCCTTCGATCACGACCGGGTCGATCTCTTTGGCGATATCTTTGATCCACGGATGCTCGAACAGCGCGGTGCGCGCCTTCATCCGGTTAATGTTGCCGCGCAGGGTGTTGATTTCACCGTTGTGGGCACAGAACCGGAACGGCTGGGCCAGATCCCAAGTTGGGAAGGTGTTGGTGCTGTAGCGCTGGTGCACGAACGCGATCGCGGAGACCACGCGCTCGTCGGCCAAGTCGGCATAATACACCGGTAGCTGGTCAGACAGCAGCATACCCTTGTAGAGCATGGTGTCGGGCGACAGCGAGTTGACGTAGAAGTACTCACCCTTGTTGAGCTTGTTCTTAATGACCTGGGCCTCGGCGCGCTTGCGGCCGAGATAGAGCATCAGATTGAACTTCTCGGCATCCACGTCGCCGCGGCCAACGAAGACCTGCCGCACGGTTGGCTCGCTGGCACGTGCATCGCGGCCAATGGCAGAGCTATCGGTCGGCACGTCGCGCCAACCGAGGGGCTGCAGGCCGGTGCGCTTGAGTGCGCCGTCGAGCGCCTGTTCACAAGCAGCGCGCGCGGCGCTGTCGGTCGGCAAAAACACAAGACCAGTCGCGTAATCGCCCAGAGCCGGCAGTTCACCGGGGGCAACCGCGCGGCAGAACGCGTCGGGCGTCTGGATCATGATGCCGGCACCGTCACCATCGAGGGGGTCGGCACCAACCGCACCGCGGTGGGTCAGGTTCTCAAGAATCGCAACGCCACGCTGCACAATGCTGTGCGACTTGCGCCCCTTAATGTCAGCAATAAAGCCGACACCACAGGCGTCGTGTTCGTTGGCAGGGTCATACATGCCCCGTGCGGGGGGCAGGCCGGGCCGATCGATCATACTTCGCTCTCCAAGCACATTTCGGGCGGGGCAGAGAATAGGGATTTTCCGCTAACGCAAGGGCTTGCTTGTGGTGCAGTCCCATTTCCGGCCTTTTTGGACCCTATTTTGGCAATTGAATGCCTCGTAGATTATGCATGGGTGATCAGATATTGGGCGAACTGTGTCGATATGGCATGGTTTTGAAGATGCTTGGGTCCTGGGTCCTGGTACGCGCCTGCGGCGCTTGGGGCATGGGGGCAGCCGGGGGTTCCGCACGGGTTGGGCAC
>JAQIBG010000293.1 GCA_027859175.1 Planctomycetota bacterium
GGCCGCATCGTCGAGCAGGTCAAGAATGCAGTACTCGGTGAGGCCGGCGGCTTGGATTTCGGCTTGATAGCCGGCGAGGCGTTCGCGATTGCTGTCATGCAGGCGGCCGTCGTGCTGGTCACTGTGGTACCAACAATCGGCGTAGGCGATGTGGCGATGCCCGAGCGCAACCAGACGGCGCACGGCTTCGGTGGTGGCGCTGCGATCGTCGGGATGGATTGCGTCCCAGGGGCGCACCGCGTTGTGCCAGATGGAGGCCGGCAGGAAGCGGTCGACCGCCTCAGCAAAGCGCGGGGGGAAGGCGGTGTGGTAGTTGATCAAAACGCCATCGACGGCCCATTCGGTGAGCAGGCTTGGTAGGCTTTCGTCGCCGGTTAAGGCCTCATCGGTGTAGGCCGACAAGAGCAGGCGCCAGTCGCTATTGAGGACGGCCTGGAGCATGCCGCGGGTGAAGGTGTCTTTGAGCGGCCCGCTGAAGTGGCCGGCGCCGCATAAAACGCCGATGGCGTGGTGGCTGCCACGGACGATGGCCCGGGCCGCCGAGCTTGGGCGGTAGCCCAGCTGTTCGGCTAGGCTCAGGATGCGTTCGGCCCGGCGCATCGCGGCGCCGTGGCGCTGGGGCCGGTGGCCGCCGAGGATACGCAGTACGCTGCGCTCGGTAAGGCCAGTCTCACTAGCGATTTGGCGGACGATGGTTCCAGGGCTAGGCATGCTGCTTGAGACACAGTGTCATTGATGACATAAATGGGTCAACGACGTGTCTTGGCTCTGCGTATTGGCCTGTGTCATTGATGACACAAGAGGAGCACAAGCATGTCTCGCACGATTCTGGCCCTGGTGGCCATCAGCCTCGCGCTCGGCGCCGCCGAGGTGCCTGACTTCATCCCACCTGCCAATAGCGGCGTCATCAACGTGCGCGATCATGGCGCCGTAGGTGACGGGGTGGCTGATGATACCGCAGTGATTCGCGCAGCGATCACGGCGGCCTTCGACCGTGACAACCGGTATGCGGCCCCGCCGATGGTGTATCTCCCGGCTGGGACCTACCGCATTACCGACTCGATTGCCTCGCAGCATCTCAAGAAGGGGTGGAGTTCGGGCTGGCTCTCGGGCAGTCTGATCAAAGGCCAGCATCGCGATAAAACCATCATCAAGCTTGATGACAACGCGCCTGGTTTCGGCGATGCCAAGAAGCCGCGTTTTGTGATGGCGACCGGCTCAGAAGCTGATGGCGGTAACGATGGTGGTGGGGGTAACCGCGCGTTCAGGCACGCGATCATGAATCTCACGGTTGATGTGGGCAGCGGCAACCCGGGTGCGGTGGCGGTTGATCTAGTGGTGAGCAATCGCGGCACCCTGGAAGATGCGGTGCTGCGTGCTGGGCCGGATTCAGGCTGGTGCGGTTTGCGGATGGACCGTTGGTGGCCCGGTCCGGGCCTGATCAAGAACGTGCGCATTGAAGGGTTTGCCCAAGGCATTCGGATGGCCGGTCACTGGCAATACAGCATGACTTTTGATCAGATTGAGCTGATCGGTCAGCGCGATGTTGGTCTGCTGGCTGAGCACAACCCGGTGTTTGCTCAGCGGATGCGATTTGAGGGGCCAGCTCAGGCGATTCGAATTACCGAGGGTGATCATCTGTTGGTTTTGCTCGACAGTGAAATTATTGGCTCTGACGGTGCCACTGGCGCCGCGATTCGTACCGAAGGTATTGCCGACATTCGTGACCTGCGGTGCAGCGGCTTTCAGACCATCATTGATGGCCGTGGCGATAACAACTTGGCGGCCAAAAACGCCAAGCGCAGCGAGCGGGTGGAGCGCTGGGCCCAGGGCACGCAGGTGAAGCGCAATGGCAAATCACCCGAACCCTTGAATCTCAAGGTTGAACAAACGCCACGCGTGTTTCCGGGCAAAAAAGACTGGGTTGACGGTAGCGGCGACTTGCAGAGTGCGCTTGATCAAGGTGGCATCGTTTACCTGCCGCAGGGCAACTACGACATCAAGCAGACCTTGGTGGTGCGCGACAATGTCCAGGCCCTGATCGGATTCCAGAGTTCCTTGCGCATGGTTGGTGAAGGCCCGGTGATGCGGATCGAAAACAAGCGCAAGGCGGTGGTGTTGGAGCATCTTTGGTTTGAGGGCACTATTGAACATGTTGGGACCGGCTCTGTGGCCTTGCGGCACTGCGATGTGCACAAGGGTAAGTTCATGGCTATCGGGCGAGGCAAGACCTTCATCGAAGACGTGATCGGCCGTTATGAAGTGGGTGCTGGCCATAAATTGTGGGCGCGACAGACCAATGCTGAATTCGGTGAAGAGCCCTTGTTGATCAACCGTGGCGGCGCGATGTGGCTGTTGGGGTTTAAGACCGAGGGCGAAATGGTCTGTATCGAGCAGGAGTCTGGTGCCACCGAGTTGTTGGGTGGCTTCTTCTATCCGCTGCGCGATGTGCCTGGGAACCGGCCAGCGATTGACTTGAAGGGCGGCAGCTTTGCCGGCAGTTGGGTCTACAACGGCAAGCATTACCCGGTCCACGTGCGTGAGGGTGAAACCGATCACCGCGGCGATTGGGGTCGCGGCCCAGCGCTGTGGTCAACCGGGCGCTGAGTCTTCGCTGCTGATTTCCAACATGAATAGGCCCACGCATGATGTCATGCGTGGGCCTATTGTTGTCGTTGGGCTGGAGTCAGAACGTGTGTGGTTAGTCAGGTCCTGGGTCCTGGTACGCCTGCATGCAGGCTTGGACGTGAGGTCGGCTGCCGTTGGCTACCTCGGCACCGATCGTGCCCTGCGCCGGCTGTTATCCAAGCGCCGCTAGGCGCGTACCAGGACCCAGGACCCCTCTAACAGGCTGTTGAAATACACCAGCCTGCTAGCCTCAAGGAAACCTTGGGCGACCTGCAGTCGCCATTTTCCAAGGTTTTCTTGAGGCGACTCTTTACCCAGGAGGGTCTGCGACCCCCCT
>JAQIBG010000332.1 GCA_027859175.1 Planctomycetota bacterium
CCGCGGTCATGCCGTGACGGGAGAAACGGCTCCTCGTCGTTTCGGGTGGGTGCTTTTCGCACCCTTCCAGCTCACAGCGGAAGCGGGGAGTGGGGAGTGGGGAGTGGGCCCAGCCACGACACCGGCCACGGGCCCTTCCCGGACCGTTGCTGATCTGGACCTGTAAGGGACCCTTCATGGCTGGCTCCAGGAGCGGAGATCATCCGCCGGGGCTTGGTCCAGCGCGGCGTCCACCCCGTCTGGACCTGCGGACCAGACGCCGTGGCCGCGCCCGCCGAAGCCGCCCTCGATGTAGGCCAGCCGCAAGGGTCGGCCCCAGGCGTCGATCGGGCGTCGCTGCGCATCCACCTGCGCCGTTTGCAGCTCCAGACTGAGGCCCTCGACCAGACCCCGGTAGGTGCTCGGGGCACGGCTGGGCAGCAGATGGCCAGACGGGTAGGCGGTCGGATCACCATCAATCTCGCCGGACTGCGCATCGTTGGGCCAACCGAGGCTCCAGGCACGACGGAGCACGCCGTCGCTACCGCGGACCACGCGCACATCGCTGGCGGTGATGGCGCCATCGATGGCAACGAGCAGGTTGCTGGTGGCGTCGCGCTTGGCCCGGTCCTTGACCAGGGACAGGACTGGCAGGCTTATCGCGGCCAGCGCTGCGATCACCGACATCACGATCAGCACCTCGACCAAGGTGAATCCGGTTATGGCCCTAGGACTTGCATACAAACGAGTGGTGCTGCCGCTGGAGATAGACATGTCATCAACATACGGATGCAATAGCCCCTCTGCAAGGCGCATATAAGGATCAAACTTGGTTTTTCCGCTCGTGGGCACGGATGTGATGCTAGCTCTTGTAGTCCATTTTGGCAACGTTGACAGTATGCGGCGAAAGCGAGCATGGCATACAGCCTCGCCTGGTCACGATCGACGTGTCCGGACCTGCACTGCAATGGCGTCGCAACTGATCATCCGTCGGCGGGCGACACGCAGCACGCTCAGGGCCTGTGGCGAAACATCCGCCATCAGGACGCCACCAAATCGTGACCGTGGCCTCGAGCAGGGTTTGAGTGTCGCCGCCACCCGAGACCCGGCACTCCACTATCAGAGGCCCGCCAAGCAGACGCCCGCCAAGATCATCCGGCAGCAACCAGTCACTGCCGTAGGGGTGCCGATCTATCGGCGCCACCAACTGCGGCAGTAAGACACGGCACAGCTTCCGCTCACCGTCGCGGAACCTGATCGTCAGCTCGATAGGCGACGGGGTGGTCTAGATGGAGGTCTGCAGCAGACCCAACTCGCCGGACGCAGCCGCCGTGATTCACGCAAGCACAGCGGGCCAGCGTGTTCGCCAGCCCGCTGCGTGATCAGCCTGACACTAAACCTGACACCAAGCCTTACTGGGCCACCGCCATGGGGTCGTCTTGGTACTCGCTGAGGTTGCCCCACTTGGCGAAGAAGGCGACCATCGCGGCACGCAGAGCTGGATCCACCTTGTGGAGCGGGAGGTCTTTACCGGCCAGCGCACTGGCGGGGGCCACCGTGAAATTGAGCGCGGCCGGATTGGCGAAGCCAGGTGCCTCTACTGTCGAGGCCGCCTCGTCGGCATTGCGCTCAACACTCATAACAACCTGCTGGTTGCTGAATTCGGCCCGGCCGCCAGCAGCCTTATAGCCAATTTACGGCACCATGGTCACGGCCGCAGCCGGCACCGGGTACGAGCGCGTAATCGTGTGCCAGCCCTCAGTATTGTCTTTGAGCCAGATCGACCGCTTCCAATCAAGCAGGCTCTGCCCGCTCGCGTCGAGGAAATCGATTTCAGCAAAGGGTACTTCCCAGGGCTTGCCACCGGGCTTGATACCAGCCAGACGTAGATCCACCGACAGGGACACCTCGCCCCATTCCGGCGCCACCGGGCACGGTGCGATGATATAGGCCGGGCCCGATTCAACCCGCGCAATGCTGCGCCCCTCCTCTTCTACCACACTGAACTTGTCACGGGCCCAAGCCTGCCCGGCCACCGCGGCCTCCCAGCCAGCGGGTCGACCGCGATCTGAACTGAAGGTGCCAGCCGGCACCAGATTCTCGGCGGCCCCAAGCGCGCTGCAGGTCAAGAGGATGGCTGCCATGGGCAGCAACAGGTGGGATCGGTGCATGATGACTCCTTGGCGACCAGGCCACGTGGTGCACGCCTGCCTGAACGCGCGTGCAAGTTTTCACAAGAGATAACAGCCCACGTGTGCATTTGTAACAAAGAATGCCAATCGGATCTCACAGGTCACGTTAACAACCTCACTTACACCGAACTCTACTATCTGGTTATCATGCCTTGCAAGACCCAGAACTCGCTTCGAGCAATGACAGCAGCCCAAGATCCTGCATCGCGGCCACCTCGGCACCAAATCCCTACCACCCAACCGCGGTCCCGGAGACGTCGCCGCCTGTCCACACCGTGCGTCGGCACTGTTGCAACCGACCGCCCAGTGCGACATGCACCCCCACCAAGTTACCGCAAAGATCGCTTTAATCTAACCGAGCAGATGCATCATTGGTAGGTATCATGAAGACTCGCCGCACCGCCTTCACCTTGATCGAACTCCTCGTCGTCATCTCGATCATCGCCATTCTGGCCAGCTTGCTGATCCCTGCCGTGACCATGGTGCGCGAAAGCGCGCGCGCGGCCGACTGCGCCAACAACCTGCGCCAACTCGGCCTGTTCATGGAAGACTACGCCAGCGAGCACTACGGCCTCTACCCGCCGGCCAACATCCACGACCACTACTCATGGTTGCCCAAGCCCATTCAAGGCGTGCACGGGTGGACCATCCAAGGCACCGGCCATCACGGTTGGGCGCTGTATCTCGGCGAGTATATGAAGGTCGAGGCCAAGGATCAGTGGGGCCACCGTAAATTCATAACCGACGTGTTTCTGTGCAAGTCCGTCCCGTGGACGCCCAACATCACCGCCGCTGACTTCCGGGCTGAGACGATCAAAATCTGTTATGGCATGAACGTGGCGATGCTGGGCCCCAACTCATGCAGCACCCGCTCTGGCTGGCCCGGTTGGGGCGTCGGCATTGACGGGTTCCACGACAACAAGCGCCACCAAGACCTGATCACCAACCCGAGCCAGGTCATTCACCTGGCCGAGCACTGGGGCTACAACCGCGATGGCAGCCTCACCGACAAGAACTGCTTTGACGACGCCGACTGGACCACGCCCCCCAACGTAGTGCGCCCCTTCGATGGCGGCGACCGCGCTCCGGCGAAGGTGCCGGCCGGCTTCAGCCCGATCGATCCGCCCGACGAACGCGAAGCCGGGCGCGCATTCCGCATCGCCCACCGCAACCGCTCCAACTTCTTGTTTGTCGATGGCCACGTGGCCTCCATGGACCCCTGGAAAACCGTTGGGCCAACTATGGACACCAGCGACGCCAACCTGATGTGGACTGGGCGCTATTAGCAGGCTGTCACGCCATGTGCGTTTCAAGCAGGCCAATGTGCATCAAGGATATGGAACGCCGCGCCTGATTTCGTTACTATTCGGGCGTGAATACAACAACCAGCATCCCCAATCCGCACCTGAGCGATGTGATCATTGCCGACCCCACGATCCGCCTGATCAAGGGGCGCTATTATCTGTACGCAACCGACGCCGGGGCCAGCGAACCAGGCTTTCAAGTCTGGTCGTCGCCCGATCTGGTGACCTGGGACTGCCACGGCATGGCCCTGCGTTTCGACGACGTCACCTGGGCCACGGCCGAAGCCTGGGCGCCAGACCTGTTCGTTGATGGCGACCGCTACCTGCTCTACTTCTGCGCCGACAGCCAAATTGGTGTCGCCGAAGCCGATAACCCGGCCGGCCCCTTTGTCGACATGCTCGGCAAACCCCTGGTGCCGCATGCGCCCGACTTGTCCTCAATCGACCCGATGGTATTCCGCGACGACGATGGCCGCAGCTACCTGTACTGGGGCTCCAGCCCGGCCACCTGGCTCGAGGGCAAGGTGGACACTATCAACCGCTGCATGTTCGTGCGCGAACTCGGCCCCGATCTGTGTAGCTTTATCGGCGACACCCACACCACCGTTTGCAGTTACCCGGTCCACATCGAAGGCAGCTATCTGTTCAAACGCCAGGGCCGTTACATCTTCATGTGGTCGGCTGGCAATTGGACCGCCTGCGACGGCAGCAACGACTACCACGTCCGCGCCGCCATGGCCGAGAGCCCCTTCGGCCCCTTCACTGAGATCGACCAGCCCCTGCTCGAATCAGACCTCGAGCACGGCCTGATCTCACCCGGCCATAACAGCATCCTGCATCTCGCCGACGAAGACCGCTACCTGATCGTGTACCACGCCCACGCCGGCGACGAACGCCGCCACCTGTATCTCGACGAGCTAAGCTTCGACGAGCACGGCCGACCAATCCCGCTACGCCCCAGCCGCAGCGGGATTCGCGCCCCCAAGACCCAGCTGCAACAGGCAGCAAACTAGCCGCAAGGCCCAGACAACGTCCTGCCAAGCCACCAACGCGATTGCGTCGGACACCCCACGAGACTTCACCATGACCACACGCCGCCTGCCCGCCTACCCGCTCATTGCCCACGATCCGACCCTGTCGATCTGGAGCACCAGCGACGATCTCACCGAGACCATCCCCAAACATTGGACCGGCGCGGTGCGCGGTTCTGCGCTGATGGCGCGCGTTGACGGTGAGGCCTACGCGCTGATGGGGCCCTGCCACAGCCAGCGTGCGATCCAGACTGGCCGTGAGATTCATCACACCCGCAGCGTCTATCAGTTTACCTGTGGCCCAGCCCTGCTTGCGGTCGAGTTCTGCTCGCCGCTGTTGACCGATGACCTCGATACCCTGTCGCGCCCCCTGTCGTACATCACGATCAGCGCCAGTTGCCCCGACGGCCGCGCGCATGACGTCGCCGTCTATTGTGATATCGGCAGCGAGTGGGCCACTGACACCGGCAATCCAGACGTGGGGTGGAATCGGGCCCGCATCGACGGCCTCGAGGCGATGCGCGCCGGCAGTGCCGAACAACGCGTGCTCAACCGGGCCGGCGATGACCTGCGCTGCGATTGGGGCTGGATCTGGCTCGCGGTAGACGATGACGGCCGCCAAGCAACGTGGATGGGTGACGACACCCAGGCCCGCGCCCACTGGATCGAAACCGGCACCCTGCCACGCAGCGATGACCTCAACATGCCACGACCGGCCTTTCTGAATTATCCCAAGCTATGCGCGAGCATTGATCTCGGAACCATCACGCAAAGCTCAGCCCAGGCCAGCTTCACCGTGGCCTATGAAGATGTGTTCTGCCTCGAATGGATGCACCGCAAGTGTCGCCCGTATTGGCAACGCGCCGGCCTCAGCTTCACCGACATGTTGTCTGACAGCACCGCGCAGCGCGACGGCGTACGCGAACGCTGCCGCCAATTTGACACCGAACTGAGCGCACGCTGCCGTGAAGCCGGCGGCCAAGACTACGCCGAACTCTGCGCTGCGGCCTATCGCCAGGCGATTGCCGCTCATAAACTCGGCGTTGATTTCGATGGCACGCCGCTGTTCTTCTCAAAAGAAAATTTCTCCAATGGCTGCATCGCCACGGTCGACGTGACCTATCCTTCAGCGCCCCTATTCCTGATCCTGGCGCCCGAACTGCTCGCCGCGATGGTGGAACCAGTCCTACGTTACGCCGCCAGCCCGCGCTGGCGCTTCCCCTTCGCGCCGCATGACCTCGGCACCTATCCGCTCGCAAACGGGCAAGTCTACGGCGGCGGCGAATGCGACGAACGCAATCAGATGCCGGTCGAAGAATGCGGCAACATGCTGATCCTGGTGGCAGCCCTGGCCCGTGAGCTCGGCACCGAGCGCTACGCCGAATGGTGGCCGCAACTCGCCACCTGGGCCGATTACCTCGTTGCCGAAGGCCTCGATCCCGCCACGCAACTCTGCACCGACGACTTCGCTGGCCACCTGGGCCGCAATGCCAACCTTGCAATCAAGGCGATCCTCGGGGTTGGCTGCGCCGCACGCCTGGCCGCCGAACTCGGCCACGCTGAACGCGCGCGCCAGTGGCGCACCGAAGCCGAGCGCATGGCCCAGGCCTGGGCAGTCCTCGCCACCAACGGCAGCCACAGCGTACTCGCCTACGATCATCCCGACAGTTGGTCGCAAAAATACAATCTGATCTGGGACCACCTGCTGGAACTCAACTTGTTTGACCCCAGCCTGGCGCAGCACGAAGTCGCCCATTATCGCCAGCAGCAAGGCCGCTTTGGACTCCCGCTGGATAGCCGCAGCAGCCAAACCAAACTCGACTGGATCGTATGGACCGCCACCCTCGGCACCGATGACGACTTCGCAGCCCTGCTCGCGCCTGTTATTACCTGGCTTGAACACACACCAGACCGTGTCCCCATGACCGACTGGTACGACACCGAATCCGGCAGCAAAATCGGGTTCCAAGCACGCAGCGTTGTTGGCGGCCTGTTCATCAAAGCCCTCCACCACAGCTGGCAGCCTGCCACCACCACGCCCTGAGCCCCGGAGCACCCAATGAGCCTCACTTGGTCTAATCCGATCATCGACGGCAACCTGGCCGACCCCTTTATCCTCAACGCCGACGGGCGCTATTGGCTGATCGCCACCGCCGTGGCTGCCGACGGCCGCTATCTCCCAATCTACGTGTCTGACAATTGCCAGGATTGGAAATTCGTACGTGGTGCGGTTGAGCGCGGTGCGCCGGGCGCCTGGAATCGCTATAATTTCTGGGCCCCAGAGATCCTACATTACCAAGGGCAATACTGGCTGTACTACACCGCCAAGCCGACCAACGATGACAACAACGCCGGCAATCGCGTGGGCCTTGCGGTGAGCGACAGTCCGGCCGGGCCGTATCAAGACTGCGGCGTGCTCGTCGACCACGCCTCGCTCGATGCCAGCCCATTCTGCGACGCCGACGGCCAACTGTGGCTGTATTACGTCACCGACCACGGCTCGCTGCGCGAGTACGCGCCGGGCAAGATCTGGGTCGACCGCCTGCTGAGCCCAAGCCAAGTAGCCGATGAGGCCAAGCTCATCGTGGAGCGCCACGGCTGGCAAGAAGGCCCGGTGCTATGGCCCGACGAACGGGGCCGCTACCGACTCACCTTCAGCCTCGGCTGCTGGAAAGATGACAGCTACCACGTGGCCCAAGCCGTAGCCGACCGCCCGGATGGTCCGTTCGTGGAATCAGACAGCATCATCCTGCGTTCTAGCGCCACCGTCAAAGGCCCAGGGCACCATAATTTCTTTACCGGCCCTGATGGCGCCACCTGGATCGTCTACCACGGCTGGGATCTGGAGATGACGGGCCGCAAACCGCGCATCGATCCCATAAACGCCGGTCCCGACGGTGATCTGGTCTGCGACGGACCGAGCTCTGGCGCCGTTACGCTGCCCTAGATTTAGCAGGCTGTTGAAATACAGCCTGCGGGGAGTTGAAGGGGGGTCGCAGACCCTCCTGGGTAAAGAGTCGCCTCAAGAAAACCTTGGAAAATGGCGACTGCAGGTCGCCCAAGGTTTCCTTGAGGCTAGCAGGCTGGTGTATTTCAACAGCCTGCTAGATGGCCGAAGGTCGTCCCGCTCGTTTTTTACTCAAATCGCGATAATGCTGTGAGGCAAAGCGATTAATCGTGCAACGCTTGAATCACTTTGGGCTTAGTAGGAGGGGCATTGTCGAAAACCTCCGAGCAAATCTAAACTGCTCATACCAAAGCCATTTAGGCCGCTGAGAGGGCTGGTTTTGGGCTTGCGGACTCCTGCGAGCGTCCCCATGATGGTTGCATTTTGCCCACTTGTTGTTAACATTTGGGTCTGTCGAGCGGAGGCCAGCTATAGGCCACCGCTTCTCTTTGACGACCCTACAAGTGAGGACCCTCAATGCGAGTTGCTGTACGAGCCACCGAAGAAGCGATCATCCGTCTGCTGCGTGCTGGCCATCCCCTGCCAGGCCACGTGGTCAACCGTGATGAAGAAACCCGGCTACCCGTGTTCCAGAGTGTCGAGGCCGTTCCGGCCAAGAATTTCGGCATCGAGGGCAATGGACGCATCGTGCTTGCGCGCGGTCGAAAGGATGTCTGGTTCGTAGACATCAAGCGTCGTGGGAGCAAGGTCAGCCTCAAGGATGGCGAGGCCTTTGTTGATATGCGCAACAAGTTGCAAGAACGCTACCCTGGCCAAAAGGTCACCGGTTGGCTGGTCACCACCGCCGACGTTGACAAGGCTGCCCGCGATTTCATCGCGAACGAAGGCTGCCTGGCTACCGCTGGAGCTGCTAAGCGCTAATATCGACCTCGGTCATATTTTCGAACTCAGGGAACCGGATGTCATATGGCATCCGGTTTTCTGATGGGCTTTAATCGGCAACTGGGACGTGGTTGGTGGTTTTGGGTCCTGGGTCCTGGTACGCGCCTAGCGGCGCTTGGGTTGTAGGAACAGCCGGGTAGCTGAGAACCCGGGCGGGGTTCTCGGGGCGGCAGCCCCGCGTCTAAGCCTGCTTGCAGGCGTTCCAGGACCCTAGCGCTGTGATCAGCCGCTCTTGCCCGTCTCCTCAGGCCCAAATCCCTTCAGAATTGCTGGAATGCGATCGGCAGTAGCTCCGCCGCCTTCGGCATCGCCGCCCTTTTGCTCGTGGATCAGGACTATTTTGTCGACCAGGAAACCCGGTGAGCGTGATAGCACTTCGAAGCGGTGTTGGCCGGCTTTCTCAACCTCGATGTAAACATGCCACGCGCGCGCGGCGCTGTCGTGCGATTTGGGCCGCGATTGCCAGGTCAGGCTTTTGTTGTGGGTGCCCATGCCGTCAACGGTCCACACGGTGGTGCCGTTGGTGGTGTGGGCCGACGTGCCGTTGAAGCGCACGAAACAATCGTTGGCTTTGTCGGGGGGGTACCCGCTCATCGGTTTGGCCATGCGAAACCAGACGTAATAGCGACCCGGGTGGGTGAAGGTGATGTCGTAGCGCAGGGCGCCGCCCGCATCTTCCAGGCTCCAACCGCCCGATGAGGCCACGCCACCAAGCTTGTCGTTGCGTGGCTTCCAGTCTGTGCCGGTGGTCGCATTCTCTGCCTCCATCGCCACCACGCCTTGAATTTCAGAGAAGACTTTGGATTCAGCCCGGAGCCCGCCCGCAACGAGGCTGAGACAAAGGGCGGCAGTGAGGCGGCAGATGAGGGGCATGGCGAAGTCCTTCCATACCTCATTACCGCGAGGCTTGGAAAGCTGACCGATATTTTGGGGTTGGATGGGTCCTTGGTCCAGGAACGCCTGCAAGCAGGCTTTGGCGCGGGCCTGCTGCCCCGATACCCTGCCCGAGTGGGTTGGGCGGCCGGCTGTCCCCAAGACCCAAGCGCCGCAAGGCGCGTACCAGGACCCAGGACCGACTCAACCCAAGGCCCGAGCCATCTCCCGATGCATCTCAAAGAGTGCCTTGGCGGCGCCTGAGGCGATCAGCTCGCGCGCTTGGCTAGCACCCTCGCCGAGGAGGGCTGGCGCGCGGCCGTGCCAAAGGTCGATCGCGGCGCCCGCATTGGCGCACACCATGTCGAGCAGGGGGCCGGTTTCGCGGCCGTCGAGAATGGCAGCGAAGGTCAGGGCGTTGTCGCTGGCGTCGCCGTGCGGCAGGCTGGCGTAATCGAGGCCGGCATGCGGGGCCTGGTTCAGCTGGCCTTCGGTGATGGCGCCGTCGGCGGCGATTGCGAGGTAGCCGGTGGTGCCGGTGACGCTGATCTCATCGATGCCCGGCTCGCCCCACACCACCAGGGCGCCTGCGGTTTTGAGCTCGGTGATGGCGGCGGCAACGACCTGGGCGGTGCCGGCGTCGATGGTGCCGATGATCTGCTTGGCAACCGTGGCCGGATTGGCCAGGGGGCCGGCCAGATTGAAGATGGAGCGGCCGCCAGCGGCCTTGCGGTAGGGAACCACCGCGCCAACCGCCGGATGATGGGTGCGTGCGAAGATGAAGCACAGGCCGCTGTCGGCCTGCAGTTGGGCTTCTTGTTCGGGCTCGAGTTCAAACGGGACCTCGAGGGCGTCGAGCAGGTCGAAGCTGCCGTTGGGCTTGCGTGAGCCGCGGTTGCCGTGTTTGGCGACCGGGATCCCAGCGGCCGCGGCCACAAAGGCCACCGTGGTCGACACGTTAAAGCGCTCGAGGCCGCTGCCACCGGTGCCGCACACGTCGAAGCAGGGGGTTGCCACCGGCACGCTGCGCGCCTTGCTGCGCAGGAAGCGCACGGTTGCGGCGAGTTCAGTGCCGGTTTCACCGCGGGCCGCCCAGCTACGCAGCAGTTCGGCGCCGGCTTCCGGCTCCAGGCTCCCAGCCATGAGCAACTCGAGCACGGCAACGGTGTCGGCGGCGGTCATGCCGGCGGAAGCGGTGAGCGAACGGGCGTCGGCGTGGGTCAGCATGGTCGAAGTGTCGAAGCCGCCCCAGGCCGGTGCAAGGTTCAGCTCGTGGGGGGGGCCGAGTTCTCGGCGCAGGAGGGTCTCGAGGTCCCAGCGGCAACTGGCGCAGCCGCCACAGGCGCCCGTCAGATGATTGAGGTCGTCAACATCCTTGGCGCCCTGCTTGCGAATAGCGTGCAAGACCTCGTCTTTGGTGACCCGCAGGCAGTGGCAGACGTAGTCAGCATTGGCGGGCTTGTTGCCGCCCGCGCTCACTCGCCCTGGCCCCAGGTGAAGATGCCGGGGTCGATGGGGCTGTCGTAGTCGGCCTTGACTACCGTGATCAAGATGTGGTTGTCGTGGCGGTCGAGAATGGCCACAGCGCCGGTGCGGTGATCGCTGGTCAGGTACACGGTGATCGATTGGATCTCGTCGGCAATCTGGCCCTTAGGCTTGAGCTCCACCACGTTGCTGGCGGCGCTGTGCACCGCGGTATCGGCTTCGGCGGCGGGCCGGGCGCTGGCATCGAAATCTTCCTCCAGCGATGCGCGATCCATGCGCACAAAGTCGGCTATGCGTTGCAGGCCCCAGCTGTCCTTCTTGACCGGCTTGCGCTGCACTTCCGGGGCTTCGTCAGCAAACATCTGCTCAGCATGAACCTGAGTGGTGCCGTCAGACAGGAACCACTCCTTCTCCTCCTCGTCAGCTTCTGGCTGGTAGCGGAGGTGGTACTTGTCGGGCAGTTCGAGGTAGAAGGTGACGATGAAGGCGGTGCCGTCTTCGTCGGGTCGGTCGAGATGGGTGGTGAATTGCCGTAGCGTGCCTTGAACGCGTTCGGTGCCCTGTTGCGCCTGCATGATCACGGTGAGCAGGTCGTCTTCGGCGGGGAGCCGGCCGCAGGCCGTCAAGATCAGTAGACACAGGGAGATACGGAGAATCGTCATGGGGTCAGCTTTCTTTCGCGTGGTCGCACTGCGTTGCACATGGTTAGCTTAGGTGCAGGTCGTCGTCTTGCAGGGGGCGGCCCCTGGGGATAATCATGGCAGACCAGCGGTGGCGTGCCAGGGTGCATCCAGGGCCATGCCACTCAATCAATTGCCGCTGCATGGCCGCAGCTTTCAGGAGCATGCATGACGCAGGTATTGGTGGTGCTCGCGCCGGGCGCCGAAGAGATCGAAACCATTACTGTGGCCGATGTGCTGGTACGCGCTGGTTGCGAGGTGACGGTTGCCCATGCGGCCGACGCCGTGGTGGCGGGGAGCCGCGGCATTCTGCTAGCTGGTCACAAGCCGCTTGATGCCGTGCTGCAGGACGATTTTGACCTGGTGTACCTGCCGGGTGGTGTGGGTTCAGCCCACTACTGCCGCGATGACGCGCGGATTCAAGACTTGGCCGAGCGCCAGCTTGCCAGTGGGCGCCTGCTCGCAGTGATCTGTGCCTGCCCGCTGGCTCTGGTTCCGCGTAAGCTTGCTGCTGGCCGCACAGTGACCTGTTATCCCGGCGTGCGTGGTGATGTGGAGCCGCACGTGGGTGCCTGGCGTGATGCACCGGTGGTTATCGACGGTAACCTCATAACATCCCAGGGCCCGGGTACTGCCATGGCCCTGGCTCTCACCCTTGCCCGCAAGCTGCGTGGCGAGGCTATCGCGGCCGAGGTGGCCGACGGCATGCTCACCACGATGCCGGAACCGGTCTGACCCTCTAGGAGCATCTGATGCGTTACCTCCTTATCCTGCTTGCCCTGACCTTGGTCAGCGCCCTGTCGGCGGCCGATGCGGTCAAAGAGTTCAACAGTGCCATGGCAACGCAGGACTCGAACGACAAGAAGTCTGCGATATCTAGGTTGGTAGCCTCGAGTGAAGGCGATGACGTGGTGCTGCCGCTGCTGATCAGCGCCATTAGTGATCGTCAGGCTGGGCGTTACGCGATTCCGGCCTTGCGAGCCCGAACTGGCCTGCGGCCAAGCTCAGGCCGCGGCGAGAATCAGGGCTACCCGGGCTATCCGGTGACCGACGACGCGGCCGGCTGGAGTTCGTGGCTGCAGCAGCGCAAGCGTGCCGAGGCCGAAGCAGCCAAGTTGAAGGAGGCGCTCGAGACTGCCGAGGAGGCCAAAGAGGTGGCCGAAGCGGTCAAGGCCAAGGTGCAGGCTCTCGACTTGGATGGCGACGGCCTGATTTCGGATGCTGAGCAAACGGCCGCGGACGAATCGGATGCCGATGGCGATGGCAAGCTCAATGAGTCTGAAAAGAAGGCGGCGGCAACGGCTTTCGCTGCCGCGAGTGGCGCTGGCGCCGAGGTCCCTGAGCATCTCAAACCCCAAGTTGAGGGCCGCTATGGCAAGCTCGACCGCGTCTTCTTTACCGACGGCTCGATCCTGCGGTGTTACGTCATTACCAAGCGGACCGATTTGCAGGGTCGCTTGACCAGCGTCAAAATTGCGCATCGCGATGGCGGTGGCGAGGAAATCATCGATGCCACCTTGGTGGCGCGTATTGAGGAAGATATTGAATGAATGCGGCACTCTATGCCGGCAGCTTTGATCCGCCGACCCTAGGCCATCTCGACATCGTAACCCGTGCCGCGCAGGCCAGCGAACGGCTTGTGGTAGGGGTTGGCTTCAACCCTGCGAAAAAGCACTTCATTCCGGTGGAAGACCGGGTTGCGCTGATTCAGGCCGAATGTGCTGAGGCTGGTGTTGAGAACGTGACCGTGGAAGCCTTCAGCGGCGCTACCGTTGAATTCGCGCGCAAGCATGACATCCACCTCTTGGTGCGCGGCTTACGCGGTTTTGCTGATCTTGAGCGCGAGCGCGGTTTGGCTGAAATCAACGGCCACAACGGGTTTGAGACCATGTTTCTGCTGGCGCGCAGTCAGCATGCGCACATCAGTTCGAGCCTCGTGCGCGAAGTGATTGTGGCCGGTCTGTGTCTCGATCAGTTGGTGCCGGCACGCGTGGCGGCAGCCTTGGTACGGCACGGCGCAGTGACCAGTCAGAGCCAAGCCCTGGCCGGGCGCTGAGGCGATGGGCTGGGCGGGAACCGTCCACTTTTACACGCAATTGCGCAGTCTTCTCAAGGCCGGTATGGCTATCGACCAGTCCTGCGCCCTGGCTGGGGATAACGCACCAGCGCCGTATCGGCAATGGGCCAAAGACTGGGCGGCTGGCTGTCGCGCGGGCCGCCCCTTGGGCGAGCAAATGTTGGAGTCGGGTGAGCGCGGCTTGCCCACGGCGATCATCACCGCCGGTGAGCGCTCGGGCCGCTTGGTTGAGCTGTGCGACGAAATCGTGGCCTTCTACGACGAGGCGATTCGGATCCGCAATTTGATCATCGGCCGCAGCGTGTATCCGATCTTCTTGTTGCACGCCACGATGATGATTCCGGTGATTCCCCTGTGGTTTCTTGGGAAATGCTCGCCGTGGATGGTGCTGTTGGGGCCGGCCTGCCTGTGGACCGGCCTGGGTCTAGCGTGGTTGGCTCACGTCCTTGGTCGTAGTAGCGGCTTCAGCGCTAGGCTCGCAACGCGGGCGCCACTGCGGGCCTTGGTGCGGCCCTTGGTGGCCACGATTAGCTGTCAGGTGCTGCGCGCCGGTGCAGCCGCTGGCATGTTGTGGCCCGAGGCCTTGCGTTTGGCCGCCGCCAGCTGCGGCAATCGCGTCTACGGTGCGCGCCTGTGCCGGGCGGCTACTGGCATTGAGCGCGAAGAAGTGCCCAGTTTGACCGCAGCTTTGACACAGGCCGATTTTCCGCGCGAAGTGCTCGAACTGTGTACCGCTGCCGAACACGCCGGTGAATTGGAAGTGGTGCTTGGTCGCGCCGCCGTGTTGCAGCGCGAACGCTTTGCCACCCGCGTTGAGTGGACCGCCCGCGTCATCATGGGGACGTTCTACGCCATCGCGATGATCGCTGCTGCTATCACCATTGTTGCGATGGCCTTCGAGTTCTACATCAAGCCGATTCAGGATATTGCCGAGGGTTTGTGACGTGTGCGGCTGTAGGTCCTGGGTCCTGGTACGCGCCTGGCGGCGCTTGGATCGTGGGAACAGCCAGAGCGGCGTCATCAAGCGAAGCCATCTGATCGCAAGAATCTGAGCGTGAGGTCCCAAGCCTGCTTGCAGGCGTGCCAGGACCCAGGACCCAGGACCCGACCGCAGGAACCCATTGATGAACGCCAATTCGGCCCACCATTCGCACCCAGCATGTCTGAAATCGTCATCCAAGTCCCCGGTAGCACCTCCAATCTGAGCCATGGTTTCGACTGCATGGGTATGGCGGTGGCCGCGCATAATCGTATTGCCGTGACCACGCGTGATGATGCGGCGGTGACCACGCCCGATAGCGCTGATCCGGGCTTGCAGGTCTTTGCTGAGAAGGTGCATCGCGAATGCACGGCGGCTTGGGATGTGAAGTTGCCGGGTATCGAGGTGCGGGTGTCGGGCAACGTGCCGATTAGCCGCGGTATGGGCTCATCGGCCACCGTGCTTCTGGGCATTGCTGCGGCCTGCCAGCGCTTGGCTGGGCACCCGCTGGACCGCGAGGAGTTGGTTCACCTCGGCGTGCGCTGGGAAGGGCATCCGGATAACATCTGCGCGGCCTGTCTCGGTGGTTTCACGATTGCCGCTCAAGGCTCCGATGGGCTGCATTGGCAGCGCATCGCCGCGCCAGATGCCCTGCGCGCGGTGATTGCGATCCCGGCAACCCAGCAGTCCACCAACGAAGCCCGTGGTGTCTTGCCCGATAGCCTGTCCCGGGCCGAAGCCGTGCGCGGGTGGCAGCGTTCGTGCTTGATCACGGCCGCGCTGGCAACGGGCGAGATTGAGCGCCTGCGCGGTTTGCTGGGTGATGGTTGGCATGAGCAGTACCGCGCCCCCTTGAATCCCGGCCTGCGCGAGGCACAGGTGGCCGCCGATCATGCCGGTGCACTGGGCACCATTCTGTCTGGATCGGGCAGCTGCGTGCTCGGATTCGCGACAGTGGCGACGCAGGAGGCGGTGGCCGCCGCTTTTGCCGGCGTCTACCGCAAGCTAGGAATAGCCTGCGAGGTCCGCCAGACCGGTTTCGACAACGCCGGTTTGGTTCCCGTGCAGGATTGATCGCTCGCACGGCAAGTTAGCATCGGCGTCATAACCCTTGGGTATATCACACCCTACCGGAGCGGCGGCGGCCCACCCATTGGTGTCTTGGGCACGTCTATAAGGTGTCTCCGCTGCGGGGTGCTCACCTCGTGTGAACGTGGACGCGGGAACGTCGTTTCCCCTGTCTGGGAGATCGTGGTAATGCTCAAACGTCTGGTTCCTTCTCTACTTGGTCTCGTTGCGCTTGCGCAGCCGCTGGCGGCGGCCACCGATGGTGAACGCGACAATCATTTTCAGACCATGCGTGACCTGATCGGTCGCGAAATGCACTTGGTAGCCAAGCGTCAGCTCGAAGCCTATCGCTCGGCTGGCTACGACGATCCCAGTGGTGCTTACAACGACAGCCTGCAGTGGTTGTTCTACGACACCTTCGCACTCGATGTGCCGGGCGAAGTGGGTGCACAGTACTCGGCTGATGCCAAGCGCTTGTCTGACAAGCTCGCTGGCATGCGTGATAAATTACCACCTTTGCCGGCCGATACCTACGCGCCTTCGGGCAAGGTGCAGCGTATCGCCACCAAGCTGAGCCGTGACCTCATCAAGCCCGACTCACCCCCGCCGTTCAAGGGCGTTGGCTATAGTGCTGATGAAGTGGCCGCGATTGAGAGTTTGGTCAAGTTGCTGATCGATACCGCCGACGCCACGCTCAAAGAGCAGCTGAAGGCGGTAACCGATTACGAGCCGATCTACGAGAAAAGCTTCGGCATGGATGAGGGTCCGGAGTATTGGAAGATCGTTCAGAACGCGACGATGCTGCGCTTCGATCACGCCAATACCTTCTATCAAGCCTACAAGCCGCTGCGCGAAATTACCATTCGGCGCCAAGGTCTGATCGACGCCGGGGTGCCGGCGGCCTTGATCGACGAGGTGGTTGCCAAGTGGCTGAAGGAAACCAGCGTCGCGCTCGGGCAGACCTATAACGACTGGGACTGGAGTTTCGGCGATTATTATATTTATCTGCGCCACCGTCTGGCCGTGCTGCAGGGCGAATACGTTCGGCACACGCGCGGCGACAAGAAGGCCGCCTTCGGTTACGATGACGCGCAAACCGTGTTCTTCTCCGGTATCGAGGTCGATACCGGTAGCTTTGGCAAGGAGATGCGCGATACGGTTCAGAAGTTCAAGTACGACATCTGGTCAGACTTGCTGTACTGGCACCTCACGCTCGGTGACGAGGCCTCGCTGAAGAAGGCCGTGCAATTATGGGGGACCTTCAAAGAACTGTCGGATGACGACCGTAAGTTCAGCTTGGATAGCAAAGATCAGTATCGCAATGTGATGGCCGGCCATCTGTCGATGTTGATGGGCCGCATTTTCATGGCTCAGGGCGATGTCACCAGCGCGAACGGCCAGATGGCCGAAGTGCAAAGCGTGGGCAACTTCTTCCAGGGCAATGCCAAGGGTTGGATCGCGTACTGGGCCGGTGGCGGCAACAGTCAGGGCTCTGATCCTTGGTTTGTGCAGCCGCGTTCGATGGCGCCCGAGAAGGCGCTGACGCTGGCCCGGGCCCTGATCAGCCAAGCCAATAAGGTTTTGGAGAAGGAACAGGCCAATAACTTCTATGAGCAGGCCGCTTCGGCTCTGCGCGACGGTGTGCTCGGCTTGCCGGCTGATCCCACTGACAAGGCGTTCATCGACTTTGCCCCTGCGGTGTACCAAACCTTAGGTTATGCGCTGTATAAGCGCGGTTGGTATTTCCAGGCGGTTACGGTGGTGCAGCAGGGCTTAGGCCGTTTCTCGCCCGAGCTATGGGGCGCAAAGCCGAAGCGCGAGAACCCGTGGTTTGATGCGCGCGGCAAGATGTCGCCAGCCGGCGCCATGGTCCAGCGGCTCGCTTCCGACGGCATGGCCTACTCACAGGCCTTGTACGCGCGTACCCGCGCTGAGGCCGCCAACACCATGCTGACCGAGGCCATCGACCAGCTGCGCGCTTTCGACCCGAGCAAGGTTGAAGACAACAGCGTGCGCATGGAAATCGTGCTGCTGATCCAGGCCGAAGAGTATCAGCGCGCCCACGACAAGGCCTTTGCCTACTACGAAGAGAACCGCGAGCTTGCCGCTAAGAAGAAGGGCGAAGAGAAGCTCGAGACCATGGTTGAGGCCCTGTGGGGTCTGCGCATGGCGACGCGCTCGATGTTCCAGTTGTGGGAGAGCCTGCTTAAGGCAACGGTGCCGAATGAAGCGGATATCGAGAAGGCCAGTGCGCGTCTCGAAGAGTTGGCGACCGGTCTTGAGAAGATGGCCGGCTTGGCGCCTAAAATCCCGGCGAAGTATCGTGGCGAGTTTGTGAAGGCGCAGCAAGAAGTGCTGAACTTCATCATCGCCAAGATGTTCGCTGAAGAGCGCTATGAGGAAATCGTCGCCACTCTCGATGGTGAGTTCTGGGCCAACGCGCCGCGCGACGAAGAGTTGGTGCGGGGCTTCCTGGGCTATTTGGCCGGTGCCGTGTTTAGGCTCAATAAGGACGAAGCGGCTCGGATCAACGAGGCCGCCAAGGGCCTGAGCAAGGCGGTAGACCAACGCGCCGCGATGGTGGAGTTGATCAACGACGCGATCGGCAGCATGTTGGCCCAATGGCCGAATTACACCGGCGCGCACGATAACTTCGAGCGTGTTTTGCGCAGTTACCCGGCGCTCGACACCTCGGCCACCTCGGTTCGCAAGCAATTGGCTCAGGTGTTTAACGTGTCGAACATTCTCCTCGAGCGCTTAGTGGTGCCGAACATTGGCGCGGTGGGTGAGGCCAAAAATGGCATGCTGCGCGCCTGGCTGACCGCCGCCGCCGGTGACGAAACCGATCTCGCGGTGGTGCTCAAGGGCATTTCCAAGGAGGCCTTCAAGGCCGCCGATGCCAATGCTGACGGCAGTCTGAGCGATGCCGAGTTGGATAGCGGCATGGCGGCCTCGGCTGTAGCCGAGGCCATGATGCGCGACGCCAAGAGTCGTTTTGCCGACCTCTACGAGCCGATCATCGACGCCGACGAGAAGGAAAATACGCTCCTGGCGGTGGCCAACACGCTGTGGGATCTCGACGAGAAGAGTCGCGCTGCCAAGCTCTATGAGATGTATAAGGAGCGGCTCCAGAAGGACGCGGCCCTGCAGGCCTTCCTGGCCGACCCCTTGGTTAAGGTTGCTGAAGTGACACCCTTGGTAACCGAGCGTTCGGAATTGAAGTCTGCGTGGGACCGCTCCGTGCGCGGCAGCATTCCTGACCTATTGGTCGACGAGCCTGGTTTCATCGACCAGTTCTACATCAATTCGAGCCTGCGCATCGACGACTGGCTTGAAGACAAGGCCGATCCCTTCGCGGCCCAAGCCAAGATCGCGTCCTTCACCAAGCGCTTCGATAAGCTCAAGGGCCTGCTGCCAAACTTTGCTGCCGGTAAGGAGGCGCTGGATGGTTTCACCAAGTTGGTTGAGCGTTGGGCCTACTCTATCGTCATCGACACACGTTTGATTGAGGCCTACCGCGAAGGCGGCGACCTCAAGAGCGCGGTGGCTCTGGCCCAGGAGCTCTACAAGTTCGACCCGCGTGATCCGACCTTCATGGCGGTGGTGGTAGATGGTACCCTAGAAGCGGCCAAGGATGGCCATGTTGGGGCCGAAGACATCACCGAGGCGCGCAAGATTGCGGCCGAACTGCGCAACGACTCCAAGCTGCGTGGCGACCTGTTCAATTACTGGCTGGCCTCAGTGCAGGTGCTCGAGCTCTCGAAGTTCATACCCGACATCGACGTCATCAATCGCATCCTGCGCAATTACAATAATAAGCGCACCTTCCCCACCGGCGATATTTTCAAACCGGTGGATAAGGACTTCGAACTGAATCAGACCCCGGCTGGCTACGGCGTGCTCAAGCGTCTCGAGCCGATGATGAAGGGTGAGGAACTGGTTGAGGAACTGCGCTTGGCCGGCACCGTCAACCGGACCGCCATGATCCTGATGCGTCGTTTCCTGGATCTGTATCAGATCGACGGCGTGACCATTCCGGTGCCGATCTCCATTACCGAGGAACAGGTCACCGGTCCAGACGGTGAAGACAAGACGATCTACATCATCGAGTACATCCTCGGTGGTGGGGAGGAATGATCATGCGAGCTCTCAGTTGTATCGCGCTTCTGGGCTTGGTGCTGGCGGTTTCGGCCGCCGAACTCAAGCCGCACAAAGCAACCGTGTACACCGTTGGTCGTGACGCGCCGTTTGAGGTTTTCATCGTTAGTGAAGACTTCGATAAGCTCGTTTACAGCCAGGATGATGGCGGTCGTCAGCGCGGCGAGTTCAAGCAAAAGCAGATCGCCTCGATCGAATACGCCGGGGTGACTGATGGCCGTTGGTATACCGGCCGCGGCAAGATGAACGGCGGGGACTTGCCCGCCGCGATCGAAAATTTCGCCAAAGTAAGTACCGGCGGCGCAACCGAGTACGATCGAATCCAGGGCTTCTTGTCTCTGCTTCAGGCTTACGCCGCTGCAGGCAAGGTGACCGAGGCGGCGGCTGCTGCCGACGCCATGGCCGAAGCCTTCCCGCGTTCGGCCCAGCTCCTTGATGTTTTGGAGAAAAAGGCGCAGGTCTTACTCAAGGCCAAGAAGCTCGACGAGGCCGACGCCGCCTACGCTGATCTTGCCAAACGTGACCTGGGGCCGATGAGCGATCGCGCCAAGGCCATCGCGATTGGCGGTAAGGCGACGGTGCAGGGGCTCAAGGGCGACCATGCCGGTGCCGCCACAACGGCTGATGCCGGGCTCAAAGAATTGAACCGCGATAAACAAGAGCAGGCCTACGCCAGCTTGGCCATCATCGGGGTGCGCGAGAAGCTTGCGTCTGGCGATGTTGCCGGTGCGAGCGCTTTGGCCGGAGACATCCTGTATCTGGGCGACTCGGCCGCGGTGCAGGCCGAAGCCCATCTTGTGGTGGCCGAATCGAAGGCCGAAACCGATAAAGCCGCCGCGTTTGATCATGCGGTTATCGCCTACTTGCGTGCCGGCGACGCGCCTGAGCTGCAGGCCAAGGCGCGTTCGGTGGCCCGCAAGCTGGGCAAAGCACTGAGCGACGACGAGAGTCTGCCCAAGGCTGACCGTCTCGCTTACAAGACCTATACTCAGAAGCTGTGAAGGGCCGATCCATGATGCGCACCCTATTGTTTCCGCTCCTCCTGCTTGGCTTGGGTTACGTGGCGCCGCTGGCGGCCGCAGCCGATCCAGACGCCAAAGACCTGATCATCGGCGAGAAGCGCAAGATTTACGCCGTGGTGTATACCGAGAAACGCGACGGCATTGAGTTCAAGACTTCGCCGGTTCTGCCGCAGATGCAGACCATGCGTTGGAGCGAGGTCAAGCGCATCGTGTACCACGGCATGGAGAACAACGGCCTGTTTGCCGTTGGCCAGAAAGACATGGCCGCCGGGCAATACGAACAGGCTGCCGGTCGGTTCCAGGCTTTGGCCATCGGCGAAGAAAAGCGCGAGTGGGAGCAGGCCTATGGCTGGTTCTACGAGGGCGTGGCCTGGGAGCGGGCTGGCTTGTACGACAAGGCCGCCGCTGCCTTCGCCAACTTTGTTGAGAATCTTATCGAGCACCGCATGTACGCCGACGCCCTGTACCGTCAGGGCATCAACTTGGCGCGCACCGGAGACTACGCTGGTGCCGAAGCTTCGGCCGCTGCCCTCGACGCACTCTATGAGACCAGTCGCAACCGCGGCGATCAGCAGCGTGGCGCTGCGATCCGCGCTGCGATCGAGGCCCTCAAGGGCAATATGGACGAGGCGATTAGCTTGGCCCGTCGGGTCACCTTGGGTAAGCGCGATGGCGACACTTACCTGCATTGGGGCGAGTTCTGGGCCGGGCACCTCAGTAGTCAGCAGCAGTACGCTGACGCGGCGAGTGCCTACAACCGCCTGCTCGAAAACAGCGAGGCCGACCCGGCCGCTACCGCTGGTCTGAGCCTGGGCTATGGCCTAGCATTGGCTCTCGATGGCTCGCGCGACCGCGCGTTGACAGTGTTGATGCGCTTGGATGCGCTGCCCTATGGCAGCCCCGAGCAGCGACTGATCGCGCGCTTCTGGATCGGCAAGCTGATGTGGGAGTTGGCCGAGGAGCGCAAGGGCAACGAGCGCGAGCGCGTGGCAACCTTTGCTCAAGAGATGGTGGTGCAGGCACGTCGCACCCTTGAGTCGGTGGTTTCAGCTCCGATTAAGCACGAGGTGCAATCGCAGGCTACTGAATTGCTGAAGGTGATTCCTGGCGGCGAGAAGAAGGATGCTGCAAAGAAGGCCGAGGGGGCAGCTGCACCTGCAGCAGAAGCCGCACCGGCACCGGCACCCGCAGCGGAATAGCGGCAGCGGACACAGCCCAATGAAAAGGCCGGGAAGCGTAGAACTTCCCGGCCTTTTTCGTGAACGCAGATAAGTCTTATTTGCGCGTTGGCGGCGGCATCAGGTCATCACCCGGCGCCTGTTCAGTTGCGGGCGGTTCGGTGGCCGGAGCCGGTCCGGTCGCCGGTGTGGGCATGGCTGGCGTTTGCTCGACCGGTGTCGTGGCGGCTTGATCGTCGCTGGCGCGGGTGGCCTTTGGCGGACTCAGGTCGATGGCGTCGGCGCTGTCTTTGTTTGAGCTGATTCGAACCACGATGTCGACGGTGAATTCACCGTCGGGGTACACCGCCTTGAATTGCTGGGCCGCCACGTCGAGCTTGTCGGGTAGTTCGCTCAAGGTCTGTGAGAGTTCCATCATCGCCTGCGCTAGCTGTACCTCTTCGGTGCGCGCGGCGGCTAGATCGTTGAGTTGCGCGGCGCGCTCCTCTTGCAGTTTGGCAACGGCTTGCTTGGCCTCGGCTACTTGCTTCTCGATGCCATTGCGCGTGGGGCGCGCCTGCATCACGGCCACGGCCTTCTGCTTCTCTTCGCCGCGCACCAGGCTCACGGTGAGTTCGTCGCCTACGGCGATGCCTTCGAGCACGGCTTTGAGGTCGTCGCGGCTGGCAACCGCGGTGTCGTTGCAGCTGACGATCAAGTCGTCGGTTTGCAGGCCAAGCGCGGTGGCGGTGGTGCGCGGGAAAACCTTCTGCACCACCAGGCCGCGGACCCCGTCAAAATCGGTTTCGGCGGTTGGTCGAACAATGACCCCGAGGAAGGG
>JAQIBG010000348.1 GCA_027859175.1 Planctomycetota bacterium
GGGGTCAGCAGTACCAGTTCGTCTTCGAGCCAGGGGGTGGTGTCGAGTTGTGAGCCGGCCGTGGTGACCGGCAGTGGCAGGGTCACGATGCCCAGGTCGAGCTCGCCGCTGAGCACGGCTTCGGCGATGGCGCGCGAGGGCGACTCTTTGATCGAGAAGCGCACCCCGGGGTGACGTTCGCGAAATTGCGAGATGACGCGTGGCAACAGACAGCTCACGGCGGTGGCACCGCCGCCAATCGCGATGGCGCCGCCTTCGAGGCTGCCGCTCATGCCCAGATCGCTGCGCGCGGCATCAAGCCGTGCCAAGATATCAGCGGCATGACTACGGAAGGTCTCCCCGGCTGCGGTCAGCACCAGTCCACGCCCCTGGCGGTGGAACAAGCTTGTACCCAACTCCTGTTCCAGTTTGCGCAATTGCCCCGACAGGGCCGGCTGGCTCAGATTCACCCGCTCGGCTGCCCGGGTCATATTGCTGGTTTGGGCGAGGATTAGGAAGTTGGCGAGGTGGGTGGTTTCCATGGGCTGGTTCCTTGGTCCGGTCCTGGGTCCTGGTACGCGCCTGACGGCGCTTGGATCCTGGGGGACAGCCGCCAGATGTGCTCGGGCGGGGTATCGGGGCGGCAGCCCCGCGTCCAAGCCTGCTTGCAGGCGTTCCAGGACCCAGGACCCAGGACCAGGACCCAGGACCAGGACCGGTGTCAGTGGCCATGTTTGGCTATAGCTCGACATCAATCAATAAGTAATCCTTATCAAAGTGCTGCATCAGCTCCGATTGGACCTGCTGTGCTGGGGCCTAGCATGCCGGCCCCGCATTTAAGGAGCCGATGATCATGCTTGACGCCTACCGCGCCGCTGCCGCCGAACGAGAAGCCCAGGGCATTCCGCCTTTGCCCCTGACCGCTGAGGAGACCACGGGCCTGTGCGCTGTGCTGGAGCAACCGCCAGCTGGTGAGGAGGCCTTCCTGGCCCACCTGCTGGAAGAGCGGGTGTCGCCCGGTGTGGATCCGGCTGCTAAGGTGAAGGCCGAATGGCTCGGTGCCGTAGCGCATGGCGAGAAGACCAGCCCGCTGGTCAGCCCCACCGATGCGATTCGCCTGCTCGGCACCATGCTCGGTGGCTACAACGTGCCCTTCCTGAGCCGCGAGCTTGATGGTGCCCACGCGGCCGATGCCGCCGATGCCCTGGCCAAGACCGTGCTGGTGTTCGATAATTTTGAAGTGGTGGCCAAGCTTGCCAGCGATGGCAACGAGCACGCCAAGAAGGTGTTGCAGCGCTGGGCTGACGCCGAGTGGTTCACCGCTCGTGACGGCATTGAAGACGAGATCGAGTTGGTGGTCTACAAGATCCCTGGGGAAACCAATACCGACGACCTGTCGCCGGCGCAAAGCGCGGTAACGCGGCCCGACATCCCGGCCCACGCGCTGGATATGTACACAAGCAAAGACCCCGAGTGCATCAAGCAGCTCGTGGCGTGGCGCGACGAGGGTAAGCGGATCCTGATTGTCGGCGACGTGTACGGCACTGGTTCGTCGCGCAAGTCGGCCACCAACTCGGTGATGTGGTACACCGGCCTGGATATCCCAGCGGTTCCGAACAAGCGTAACCGCGCGATTGTTATGGCCAACATCATCGCCCCGATTTTCATGGATACCTTCCGTGATGCTGGTGGCCTAGCGGTGACCGGTGAAGTTAACGATCTCAACACCGGCGACGTGGTGACGATTAAGCCGACTGAGCGGACCCTGAGCAAGGGCAGCAGCACCATCAGCCTCGGCGTGAAATCGCCGACTGTGTTTGACGAGTTCCAGGCTGGTGGCCGCGCCAATCTGATCATTGGGCGTAGCCTCACGGCGCGTGCGCGTGCGCACCTGGGCCTGGGTGCCAGCGAACATTTCGCCACGCCAGAGTTGCCCGGCGACGACGGCAAGGGCTACACCCTCGGTCAGAAGATGATCGGCAAGGCTTGTGGCGTGACGGGCGTGCGCCCTGGTGTGTCGTGCGAGCCGAAGACCACCACGGTGGGAAGCCAAGATACCACCGGCCCGATGACCGCCGATGAGATGAAAGAATTGGCCTGCTTGCGCTTCCAGGCCGACTTGGTGCTGCAGAGCTTCTGCCACACGGCGGCCTACCCCACCGAGCGCGACTCCAAGATGCATCGCTGGTTGCCCGAATTCATCACCGAGCGCAACGGCGTGGCCCTGCGTCCTGGTGACGGCATCATTCACTCCTGGCTCAACCGTATGTGCTTGCCCGATACCCTCGGTACCGGCGGCGACAGCCATACCCGGTTCCCGATTGGTGTCAGCTTCCCAGCTGGTTCGGGTCTCGTGGCCTTTGCCGCAGCGATCGGCTACATGCCGCTCGACGTGCCCGAATCGGTTTTGGTGAAGTTCACCGGCAAGCTGCAGCCTGGCGTGACCTTGCGCGACTTGGTCAATGCGATTCCGTGGATTGCCCTGCAGACCGGCGAATTGACCCTTGAGAAGAAGGGCAAGAAGAACGTCTACAATGGTCGCATCCTCGAAATCGAGGGCCTCGAAGACCTGACCGCAGAACAAGCCTTTGAGCTGTCTGACGCCTCGGCCGAACGCAGCGCCGCGGCCTGCACCGTCAACCTGAATGAAGCCTCGGTGGCCGAATACCTGCGCTCCAACGTTGAGTTGCTCAAGGCCATGCTCGAAGACGGCTACGACGCTAAGGAGACCATCGAAAAGCGCATCGCCGACATGGAAGCCTGGTTGGCCAAGCCCGAGTTGATGCGTGCCGATGGCGGTCTCGAATACACCAATAGCAAGGAAGTATTCGTGGGCGACAAGCGGATCGGCATCGCTGCCGACGCCAAGGACGGTCGCTACGCGCGCATCTTCGAAATTCATCTCGACCAGATCACCGAGCCATTGGTGGCCTGCCCCAACGATCCCGACGCGGTCGCCACCCTGTCGGAACTCGCCGGCAAGAAGATCGATGAAGTGTTCGTTGGCTCGTGCATGACCAACATCGGTCACTTCCGCGCTCTGGCCAATGTCTACAAGCATTCTAAGGTCGATTATCTCGACACTGTGACCTGGATCTGCCCGCCGACCCGCATGGACGAAGCCGTGTTACAGGCCGAAGGCACCTACGCCATGTTCGGTAAGATCGGCGCCCGCCGTGAAATTCCGGGTTGCAGCCTGTGCATGGGTAACCAAGCGCGCGTGCGCCCTGGCGCTCACATCTTCTCGACCTCGACGCGCAACTTCGACAACCGCATGGGGCGCGACGCTCAATGCTATCTCGGTTCGGCCGAGTTGGCTGCGGTGGTGTCGATGCTCGGTAAATTCCCGACGCCCGAGGAATACCGCGCGGTGATGG
>JAQIBG010000391.1 GCA_027859175.1 Planctomycetota bacterium
CCAGCGACCTCTCGCGTGTGAGGCGAGCGCTCTAGCCAACTGAGCTAAAAGCCCCTATGGGGGCGCGGAATATGGCGAAAGCGTGGGCTGAGTCAAGGTGGTTTACGCAAATTGTATAGGAATGTGGGCTGTCTGGGCAATAAGGCGAGTGTGTGCTGTCTATAACTGGCGCGGCATTGCCGGTCTCAAGACAGTTCGGCGGCTACAAACAAGAGCTATGCAGCTAATCGCATGGGTTCCTCAGGGGTTCAACTCGCGTCCGGTGAGGGGGGCGACCAGGGAATTTTAGTTTCTGAGATGTTTACAGGATAGTTTCTATCCGCACCCCTGTGAAGGGGGCGCCGTCCAGTGCGCAATGCCTATGCCATCGTGGCCGAGCACCGGAGCGGGGATGTCATCGGCCGTCTATCGACTCCAGGGGCAACGGACAGCGTCCCCTCGATCGCGCCGACCGGCGATCCACCTTGGCCTGAGAGTCCGGGTGATTGCGTTAGCGCCAACCCGTCTACTTAAGACTGAGTACTTCCAGGGGCTACTTGCATCTCGCCGGGATGGGGGTCTGGAAGCCTGGGTAATGATGGTGCCGCAGCATCATTACCAGCATCATGTCAACGTTGGTGCATGAGGGGTGGTTGCTGGGGCTGGTGTGAGTGAGGCTTTTGGTGGGCCAGTGGGTCGCCTGAGCTAAGTCCAGGGAAAGCGGCAGCGGATAGTCCTGGAACTGGACGACCTGAGGAACTGGGATCGTGACCTGTTTCTGTGAGGGTCTGTAACGCGATCCCGTTGCGCCACGTACTACGCCTACACCGAGGTCTACTTCGAGGAGGAGGCCGACATGCTCCTCGCGATCGCCTCCGACGACGCCGCGAAGGTCTGGATCAACGTGGCAGGACACCGGCCTGTCAGCGTGGCGCCTGGACGAAGGCTTCCGCAAGGTCTCCTTCAGGCAGGGCTTCAACACGGTGCTGGTGCGGATCGAGCAGGGGCCGGGGGTGTGCCACTGGTCGGTGCTATTGTGTCCGCCGGATTTGTAGGGGGGCGACCCGGTAACGCAGAAATGCCGTCTACTGTAAGGGTGTGACGCTCACTGGGACTGATTACTGCGGACGCTGGGAGCTTGAGTCAGCAGGTTGTAGGCCATTTCATCTTCCTCCTAGAGCTTGTCGGCCAATTGTTTCACGCGACCCCTAGCTGCCAATTTGATCTCCCGGAATAGCCGAATGGTTGGCTTCAGCCCGAACAGAGCCGATCCAATGATGAAGAACCAGGTGGCTAGGGGCTTGAGCGATTCGTAGAGGAAGAGGATGGACCCGATCATAAATGCGATGGCGGCGAGGAAGTCGACCGCCGTGTGAAGGATTTCGAACGCTGCGAAGGTCCTTCTCTGATCGGGCTGAATGCCTTGGTACGATCCGTCGAACAGCATTGGGATATGCTCCTTTCCCACTTGTGTACATCACTTCAGCCGTGTGGCATGCAAATATTCAGGCGGCGTAGGTGAGATGTAGTCCGCACACCCTGCCCACTACGCCTACACCGAGGTCTACTTCGAAGAGGAGGCCGACATGCTCCTCGCGATCGCGAGCGACGACGCCGCCAAAGTCTGGATCAACGACACCCTCGCCTGGCAAGACACTGGTCTCTCGGCGTGGCGCCTCGACGAAGGTTTCCGCAAGGTCTACTTCAAGCAGGGCTTCAATACGCTCTTGGTGCGGATCGAGCAGGGGCCGGGGGTTTGCCATTGGTTGGTGTCGCTGTGCCCGCCGGATTTGTAGGGGGCTGGGGACCAGCATCGAGCACATGGAATCGCCCCGGCTTGATGGTTGGGGCGATTGTGTTGGGGCCTACCTGCCTACTCAAGGCTGTGGCATTTGTTGGGGCTGATTACAAATTCAGGAAGTGGCCAGTCTCTGCGGCTTTGCCTCTGCCAATTATTTCGGCAAGGTATTTTACCGACATCACGGCGTGAGCCCTGATGAATGGAAGCCGTGAATGTCACGTTCAAGTAGGGCTTCAATCCGCTCTTGGTGCGCATCGCCCCGGTCTGATGGCTGAGGCCTACGTGCCTACTCAAGGGTGTGTTTCTTGTTGGGGCTGATTACAGGGAGAGTGGCTACAGCGGTGCCGTTGCCACGTACCTTGAGGAATTCTTGGATCCTGTTACCAAAAAACTGGATGATGGTGCAGCGCACGGAGATGTAGGGTTGGTCGAGGCAGTCGCTGCCGCTCTGGGTGACGTCGAACGCCTGCAGTTGGCCTTACGACGATTGCTCGGTGATCCGGATGACCATATTGTTCTCAAGGATAGCCCCTTCGAGGATAATACGGAGCTCATGCGCGACTGGATTGAGCTGATTAGACGCGAACTTGAGAGCATGCCATAGTGCCGGGGAGATTCTAATGGAAGACGTTGAGATTGACGGGCGAAGACTCAAGGCGCGTTACGGGGGGCTCGAATTGCTACCGCAGGCTGTTACTGACTCGGCCTTAGGCCTTAGTCAGCCGCGTGAGTATGGTGGGCCAAGGCGGTTGGGAATTGTTGGTGACTCCGAGTGTGCGCTGGCTGTTATTCGTATGGCTTTTGACGGAAAGTCATGGCCTGCGCTTCATCAGGAGTGGAATAGTGTTTCTGAGTTGAATCTCTTGCATGCTAAGAGCGGGAATTCAAAGAGCCGATGGTTTGTTGATGTTGTGCTTGAAAGAGCGTTCTCACGCATTGGCCTTCCGCTGGGCTTAAGGTCTAACGCATGCCCTGGAGTGAGATGGGTGAAGGTTGGTGCAATTTTGCATGCCCTCATGGCGGGGCTGCTTGCGGACGAGCGCGCGCGCGGGTTTTCCTTCGATTGTCTGGCGGCCATCCGGGGCGGATATGTCCCACTTGGATGGCTAGGGGGATCATGGCCGGACGGCTATCTTGCCGTCGGCTGCCCGCACGGACCGGGTGCCTTGCCAAAGCATCTGCTCGTCGATGAACGCCAAGTCATGGCGGATGCACGGGGGGTCGAGCACAGCCTTGGTGAGCGCATTGCGGACATGGAGCGGCAAAAGCTGGCTCAGCCGGGCTTCATCATTGAGCCTATGCAAGTCGACACGCCGAGGATAACAACTGCGCTCGCGATAGCGGCATTGCAAACTCTCGCAGAGGGAATGGATCCTTTGCTGCGGAACCAGTGGGTCGGTCTGCTGCAAGACGCGACATCGCAGGTAGGGCCGGGTGCCGAAGGGGTGACCTTGCGCTGGGCAAGCGGATGGTCGCTCACGCTCGCGCCGGGGTGGGGTGGTGCGATTGCTGGTCTGCCTGCCGATCTGGCACAGTTGGTGCGGTCGATCAATGGAATGGTCCTCAGCAAACCCAGGGGCGTCGACGCGCAAGACGTTGTGTTCGCGTCCTACGACGGACGAGATTTCCAGATCAACTGGAGGCTTTGGGCCCCGGGTCCCCATGGCACAACTGAATCGCTTCTTAATTGGCATCCGCTAGCTCCAATCCAGTGCCCAGACGAAATCTATATCTACGATCCGCGAGCATCGGGGGCTGTATCTTTCCATCGCGTTGACCACGAGGTGGGCGACCCGGGGCCGGCTCTGCCATA
>JAQIBG010000434.1 GCA_027859175.1 Planctomycetota bacterium
CCTCAAGGAAACCTTGGGCGACCTGCAGTCGCCATTTTCCAAGGTTTTCTTGAGGCGACTCTTTACCCAGGAGGGTCTGCGACCCCCCTGCAACCCCCCGCAGGCTGTATTTCAACAGCCTGCTAAGGGCCAGTTGCGGCTGGTGGCAAACACCGATGACTTGCCTTCGTATGCTTAGTAACGAGGATGCTCGCTGATGATGCGCCTGTTGGTTTTGGTGATGCTTGCCTGTGTTGGCGGTGGCTCTGCGCTGCTGTCGCCGGGTGGGCCATGCTGTCAGCAGCATGCCAAGCCTCGCGTTCAGGCGGTTCAAGCGGCCGAATCGAGTTGCTGCTCGGCTTCATCTGAATCGGTACCGATGCCTCGTGACGCGTCTGATGATGCTTCAGCTATGACTTGTTGTGGCGCGGGCGATGCCCTGGCGCGCGCGGCAGACCGCGTTGAGGCCGATTGCCAGTGCAGCCACCAGGCCGTGCTGGCGGTGGCGTCAACGCGCCTAGAGCTTGAAACCAGCGCGTCGGCCCAGGTGGTCATTGTGGTGACGGCAGAGCCGCCGATTCTGCGTGGTGAGGTGGCTAGTGGCCGTCTGCCGCGCAGTCGCGCTCCGCCGCACGACCCGCCGGGCCCAGCCACATGGCTGGTCTATCGGCGTCTTCTGATTTAATCCCAGTAGTGTGAAATCTGTACCGTCCTGTCTGTCGAAAGGGCGGTTGCGCGTATGGTCTCGTTTGCGACCAGCGCGCCTCCTCACCGTTTTATTCACCGACATGGCTACGGCCGTGTTTTCCCAAGGAGTCGTTATGCGTCTCACTGTTATTCCCGCTTTGTTCCTCCTCACCCTTGGCCTCAGCGCTGCTGAGCCAGCAGCCGACCCGGCGCCCGAGGCCAAGCCCACGCCGTATCCGTTAACCACCTGCATTGTCAGCGACGAAGCCCTAGATGCGATGGGCAAGCCGGTGGTCAAGGTTCACGAGGGCCAGGAGTTCAAGTTCTGCTGCAAGCCCTGCACCAAGGACTTCGCGAAAGATCCGGCAGCCTATGTGACCAAGCTCGACGCGGCCAAGAAGGCGGCAGCTGCCGCTGCTACCCCGGCCAAGGCAGATGCCACTGCTGCCCCGGCCAAAGAGCACAAGCACTAGCCTGCGGTGACGAGCGGCGGCGCCACTTCGGCGCCGCCGCGAGCTGCCGCTGCCATTAAGGGGTCGATCATGAAAATACTCATCCTGCTGTGTTTGGGCTACGGTCTTGCTGCTGCCGATCTCGACGCGCTGGTGGCCTATGGCCTTGAGCGCCACCCGGCCCTGGCGGCAGCGCGTGAGCGGATTGACGCCACTCGGCTGGGCCGTGACGCGGCAACCGTGTTGCCAGACCCCGAATTCAGCATCGCGCCGCTTGGCGCGATGGCGCAAACCGCTGCCGGCGAGGTCACCCTGATGATGGGCCTGCGCCAGCGCTTTCCAACGTGGGGGAGTCGGCGGGCCCAGGGCGCCCTGGTTGATGCCGCCGTGATGGGAGCGCGCGCCGAAGAACGTGCCGCCGCGGTGAACGCCGCGCGCGACATTCGCAGGGCCTGGTGGGTCCTGTATGAAGCCGAGGCCGCCGTGCAGGTGCTGGAGCAACAGCGTCAGGCAGTGGCTGATCTGGCCCGCGTGGTTGAGGCCCGGATTGCCGCCAATGCTGCCGGCAGCGCTGATCTGCTGCGGCTTCAGGTGGAATCGGGTCGTCTTGCTGCTGAGAGCGACCGTTTGGCCGCCGAAGTCAGCGCTGCCCAAGCCCGCTTGCGCGCCAGCCTGGTGCTGGATGCCGATCAGGCGCTACCCAAGGTTGACGCTGACCCCTTGGCGCCGATTGACGCCGACTTGCTGGCCTTGGCGCGCCAGTTTCATCCTGGCTTTGCCCGTAACGACGCGGCGCGGGCCGATGCTCTGGCCGGTCTCGACGCGGCGCGCTCGCGGGCCCGCCCCGGGTTCAGCGTGTTCGCCAATTATAATATTGTAGACGATACCGGTTTGGCGCCGTCGGCCACAGGTGAAGACCAATGGTGGGTTGGCGTGGGCATGAGCGTGCCCTTGTGGCAAGGCTCGTATGGCGCCGGCACCAGCGCCGCCGAGGGGCGCAGCCGTGCTGCCGTGTCAGACCGCGCCGCGTTGGATGCTTGGCTGCGCGGCGAAGTGGCGGCGGCGCGAGCCTTGTGGATTGGCGCCGGTGATCAGTACCGACGCTATAATGACGAAATTGTGCCGCGGGCACGCCAGGCCTTAGCCGCCAGTCGTAGTGCGTACGGCGCCGGTACTGGGTCTTTCACTGACCTGATGGTCGCGTGGCAGCAGGTGTTGGGCTTGGACATGCAAACCCTGCGTTTGCGCCGCCAGACCGGCGTTGCGCGTAGCGAGGTACTCGCCGTGGTAGGCCTGGTTTTGAACAAAGAACTTGAGGGGGCACTGCAATGACTGCTACGATTCCGCGCGGACCGCGCCTGCGTCTCATCGTGCTGTGCGGTGTGATTGGTTTGGTGACCTTGATTGTGGGGCTGGCGCTTGGGCCACGCGTTCACACTGTGCTTGCCGACTATCGTGCGTCCAGCGATGCTGATCTCGGTGCCGACGGCACTTGGTACATCAGCCAAATGCACCCCTGGATCATTCAGCCAGAGCCGGGCCAGTGCCCGGTATGCGGTATGGACCTGACGCCGGTTGACCCCGATTTGTTTGAAGCCGAGATCGCGATCGATCCGGTGGTGGTTCAGAATATGGGCGTGCGCGTGGCGCGCGCCGAAACTGGCGCCCTCAGCCGCAGCGTGCGGACTCTCGGTACCGTGACGGTTGATGAAGCGCGGGTCAGCGATGTGGTGCAGCGCTTTGGTGGCTGGGTTGAGGAGGTATTTGTTGAGGCCCAGTGGGACCGGGTGGTCCCCGGTCAGAAGCTGATGCGCGTGTATGCGCCGGCGGTGTTGGCGGCTGAGCAAGAATACCTAGCAGCTCAGGCCCATGCCGATGACGCGATGGGTGCGCGCGTGCTCAAGGCAGCCCGGCAGCGGCTCGAACTTCTCGGGCTCGACGCGGCCGAACTGAAGCGCCTCGATGCCGAAGGGGTCGCAAGCGATACCCTGGTGGTGCGCAGTGCCGTGAGCGGTTACGTGTGGGAGAAAAACGTAAACCGAGGCAGTCAGATTATGCCGCAGAGCGTGGCGTATCGCATTGCCAACCTGGACCAGGTGTGGATTGAGGCCACCATTTACCAACAGCAGGCGCCCTTTGTTGCTGTTGGAAGCCCGGTCCGGATTCAATTTGAAGACAGCCGCGCCGAGCGCACGGGGACGGTGGCGGCGGTGTATCCGCAGGTGGATGCGGGCACGCGTGAACTGACTGCGCGTATCGTGCTTGAGAATGGCGCCGCGTCCGAGTTGGTGGTGCCGGGTCAGTTTGTGACCCTCGCCATTGCTGGGGCTCAGCGCGCTCCGGCGGTATTGATCCCGCGTGAGGCCGTGATCGGCACTGGTGAGCGCCGCATCACCTTTGTCAGCCTTGGTCGTGGTAAGTTTGAGCCGCGTGAGGTAGAGCTGGGGGCCCTCGGCGATGATGGGCGGGTTGAGGTGCTCGCAGGTGTTGAGGACGGCGAATTGGTGGTGACCTCGGGGCAATTCTTGCTCGATAGCGAGAGTCGGATGCGCGAGGCCCTGGCCAAGGTGATGCGTGGCACGGCGGCTGGTACGGTGTTGCCAGAGGCGCCAGCGAGTGCGTCAATCGACGGTCTGCCTGCCTCGGCTGCAGATGCGTGGCGGCGCTTGATCGAGAGCTACCTCGTGGTGCAAGACCTGCTGTATCGTGGCGAGGGGCCGTTGGCCCAAGCCAGCAATGACCTACTCGGCCGGACTCGGGGCCTTGTTGCTGAAACCACTGCCGCAGATGAACATTTCCTGCATCGCTATCCCTTGCTTGGCCAACTGCGTGATGAGGTGACAGCGCTCGACGCAAGCAGCCCCGAAGCCCTGCGACCCGGCTTCGGTGCCGTAGGAATCACCCTGTCGAGTCTGTTGCAGCGCTTTGGTCAACCCGCCGGTTTAAGCGAACCGATCGCTGGCTGGCGCTGCGGTATGTTTTCGGATGCGCCCGATAAGGGCGTGTGGATTCAGGCCGGCGCGGAGGCACGCAATCCCTTTTACGGGGCGAGCTCGGGTATGCATGAATGCGCGGTCGACCAATGGAGTCTCCCAGCGGCCGCTACGGCCGAGGTGGCGCCATGATCGCCGCGATCATTCGCGCCTGCATCGCCAATCGCCTGCTGGTTGTGCTGATGACGGCGGTGCTGGTGGCGCTCGGCGTCTGGTCTGCTCGCTCCATCACGGTGGATGCGATTCCCGATCTATCAGACGTGCAGGTGATTATCCGCACTGAGTATCCGGGCCAGGCGCCTCAGATCGTTGAAGACCAGGTGACCTATCCGCTGACCACGGCGATGCTGGCGGTGCCCGAAGCGCGCAATGTGCGCGGCTTCAGCATGTTTGGCACCAGCTTCGTTTATATCATTTTCAATGAGGGGACCGATATTTACTGGGCGCGTTCGCGCGTTCTGGAGCAGCTCAGCACGATTGCCAATCGGCTGCCGCAGGGGGTGGCGCCGCAGTTGGGGCCAGATGCAACCGGCGTTGGCTGGGTGTATCAGTATATGCTCACTACCGGGCGCTATTGCCCCGAGCACCCGCAGGGGCTGTGGCACGACCCGGTCAGCGATGACTGGTTTGCCGAACCCGGCGACGCAGCCGATAGCGCGCAATCCGAGCGTTTGGTCCATCATCGCATTTTCCCAGAACCGTATCGCCGCTGGCGTGATCCCATTTCGGGTGCGAACTATGCTGATCCTGACCTGGCGCCAGCCGATCGACGCGCAGAGCTTGTGCTCATGGAGCATGGCGCCGGTGGCGGCGCGGCGCTTGAGGCCTGCCCTCTGACCGGTCATGAGCTGGTCACGCCCGATCTGTCTTTGGCAGATCTGCGAAGTTTGCAGGATTGGTACCTGCGCTACGAATTGACGACCCTGAACGGCGTTAGCGAAGTGGCCTCGGTTGGCGGCATGGTACGTCAGTATCAGGTGACGGTTGACCCGGTACGCTTGCAGGCCTACGGGCTGGGGATTGATCACTTGCGCCGCGCGATTGCCGAGAGCAATCAAGACGTGGGTGGGCGTTTGATCGAGCGCGCCGAAACCGAGTTCATGATTCAGGCCCAGGGCTACCTCGGCGCACGCAGCGAGGGCTTGTTGGCCGAGGCGCACGCACGTGGCGAGGCCCCGGCGGCTTCATCGACGCGCGTTCTTGAAGACCTGCGTGCGATTGTGCTGCGGGCCACCGTGCAGGGGCAGGCTGTTACGCTCGGCGATGTAGCCGAGGTCAACCTGGGCCCCGAGATACGCCGTGGTATCGCTGAGTGGAACGGCGAAGGCGAGAGCGCCGGTGGCATTGTGGTGATGCGCTTTGGCGCCAATGCCCTCGACACTATCGCAGCGGTGCGCGGGCGCTTGCATGAGCTGACGGCGAGCCTGCCGCCTGGGGTGGATGTGGTCACGGCTTATGACCGTAGCGATCTGATTCAGCGCGCCGTGCATACCCTGACGGGCACGCTGATTGAAGAAATCCTTGTGGTGTCACTGGTGGTGTTGGTGTTTTTGCTGCATGCGCGCTCGGCCTTGGTTGCTGCGGTGGTATTGCCGTGCGGTGTACTGGGGAGTTTGATCGTGATGCAGGCCCTCGGCATCAACGCCAACATCATGAGTTTGGGCGGTATCGCGATTGCCATCGGTGTCATGGTGGACTCGGCGATCATCATGGTTGAGAACGCGCATAACGCTTTGGAGCGTGAACGCGAGGGGGTGGCGCAGGGGGCGGAAGCCCGATCACGAACGGCGGTGATCACCGAGGCCGCGGTTGAGGTGGGCCCCACTCTGTTCTTCAGCTTGTTGATCATCACCGTGAGCTTTGTGCCGGTGTTTGTGCTCACGGGGCAGAGCGGCCGGCTGTTTACGCCTTTGGCCTATACCAAAACCTTTGCTATGGCGGTGGCGGCGCTCCTGTCGATCACCGTGATCCCGGTATTGATGAGCCTGTTTATCACCGAACGGATGTTGCCGGCAGCGTGGTCGCGGACGCGCAGCGTGCTTAGCGCTGCGGCCATTATTGTGTTGCCCACGCTGGTAATTCTGGCTGCACCCTTGGATCGACTTGAGGCATACCGTCTGTGGATGGCACTTGCCTGGGTGCTGCTCACCGCCGTGCTGGTGATCCCGCAGCGCTTGCGCGGTGAGCACGCTAACCCGATTTCACGCTTGTTGCGGGCCTGTTATAACCCCGTGTTTGCCTTGGCGATGCGCTTCAAGGCCGCAGTGCTGATCGTGGCTGTGCTGTTGTTAGCGGCTACTTGGTATCCGGCGTCGCAGATCGGCAGTGAGTTCATGCCGCCATTGGAGGAGGGCGATTTTCTCTACATGCCCAATACCGATCCGGGCCTGTCGGTGACCAAGGCGCGTGAGTTGCTGCAGCAGACCAATAAATTGCTGCGGCAGTTCCCTGAGATCGACAGCGTGATGGGGAAGATTGGGCGCGCCGATACCGCCACCGACCCGGCCCCGCTGACGATGATAGAAACCACCATCATGCTTGAGCGCGACAAGTCGCGCTGGCGGCAGGTGCGCGACAGCTATCTGTGGGGCCTGATTGGCTATACTCGGCCAATCACCCTCAATGAACTCACCGATGGCTATGCCTTGCCCAACGGCACCTGGGTGCCTGGGATCAATGAAACCCTGCGCCTGCCCGGTTTGGCCGGTGCTTTGACGCGTGGTGCGATGCCGATTCGGACCCGCATCGACATGTTGGCAACTGGTATCAAAACCCCGGTTGGCATCAAACTCATGGGCCCCGACCTGGATCGTTTGGCGACGCTGACCAATGAGGTTGAAAGTGTGTTGCGGACCGACCCTGCGGTGGCGCCGATAACCGCATCGGTGGCGGCCGATCGTGTGACGGGTGGCAACTATGTTGACATCGCGGTTGACCGCTTTGCCGCGCAGCGCTACGGCCTGCGCGTAGCGCAGGTGCAAGATGTGATCATGACCGCGCTCGGTGGGATGACGGTAACCATGACCGTGGAGGGTTTGGAGCGCTATCCGGTTAACCTGCGTTACCCGCGTGAACTGCGGGAAAATATTGAACAGATCGGCGAGGTGTTGGTGCCGATTCCAAATGGCGGCCAAGTGCCTTTGGCGCAGCTGGCGGTTATCGCTGAGCGCTCAGGACCGCCGATGATCAAGAGCGAGAACGCGCGGCCCAGTTCGTGGCTATACGTAACGCCGCACATAAGTGACCTCGGCGGTTATGTGGCCACCGCCAAGCGCGTTGTTGCCGAACGGGTCCAGCTGCCGCCCGGGTACAGCATGGTGTGGTCGGGCCAGTATGAGTACATGCAGGAGGCCAACCAACGTTTGATGGTGGCTGTGCCCCTGGCCTTGGTTGTGATTATTCTGCTGCTGTACATGGCCACCCGCAGTTGGATCCAAACCTGCATCGTTTTGTTGGCGGTGCCCTTCAGCGCCATTGGTGCCGTGTGGATGGTGTACGCCCTTGATTATAATTTTTCGGTGGCGGTAGCAGTGGGTGTTATTGCTTTGGCCGGGCTCGACGCCGAGACCGGGCTCGTGATGCTGCATTACTTGCAAGATAGCTGTCGCAAGTTTGCCAGGGAGGGGCGCTTGACCACGCCAGCCGAACTGTGGTGGGCAATCCACGATGGCGCGGTGCAGCGCATCCGGCCGAAAACCATGACGGTGTGCACCACCATGATTGGCCTGTTGCCTTTGATGTGGGGCAGCGGCGCTGGGGCCGACACCATGCGGCGTCTCGCGGCGCCGATGATTGGTGGTCTCGCGACCAGTTTCCTGGCCGAATTGGTCCTGTACCCGATTCTGTGGTACTTCGTCCAACGGCGCCAGTTACCGGCTGCGACCCGCTGAGGGGCGGGCTCGGACTTGCAATTCAAACCGGTTAGACAAAGTGGTCTCGCCGGAAAGGGACCGATTATGAGCAGCATTGACGCCGTCCATTGGGGCGCTTCGTATTATCCTGAACTGATTCCAGAAGCCGAGTGGGTCAGCGATCTCGACAACATGGTGGCGGCCGGCGTGACCGTCATCCGCATGCTCGACTTCGCTTGGACCGCCCTTGAACCCGAAGAGGGCGTTTACACTTGGGACTGGCTCGACCGATTCCTCGCCCTGTGCCAGGAACGCTCGATCGGTACCATCATGTGCACGCCCACGGCCACCCCGCCGGCCTGGCTGACGCGACAGTATCCGGAAATCATGATCGTTGACGATAAGGGCCAGACTCGGCCCTGGGGCAACCGTCGTGAGGCCGATGTCGACTCGCCGATCTTCCGGCATTTCTCGGTCAACATCGCGCGGCGCATGGGCGAGCGTTATGGCCAGCATCCCGTGGTGCTGGGCTGGCAGCTCGACAACGAACTGCTCGGTTCGGAATTGATGCCGCCCGAATGCCATTCGCGCGCCTCACAGTTCCGCTTCCGTGATTGGCTCAAGAATCACTACGCCACGGTGCAGGATGTGAATGCGACCTGGGGTATGCGGTTTTGGAATCAGGAGTTCACCCGCTGGGGTGAAATTGACACCCCGCACCATGGTCGCCCGTGCTTGGGCCATTACCTCGATTACGCCCGTTACTTTTCGGAGTCGCAGCGCGACTACATGCAGCTGCAGACCGATGCGCTGCGTGAAGTGGTGAATCCTGAGCAGTGGATCGCGCATAATTCGACTGCGGTGTTCGACCGTGGTCTGGATCACCGTGTGTATGGTCAGGCGCTGGATGTGGTGGGCTGGGATGCCTACTTCGGCGCCGCCGCCGGCCGTGCTGGCTGCCACCACGCCGCTTTCTCGGCACTCGCCAATGACCTGTTCCGCTCGTGCAAACAGCGGCCGTTCTGGGTATTTGAGACCAATCCCTTTGTCGCCAGTACGCCAGACTGCTATTACGCCGAAATGGTGGCGCGCGGCGCCGCCGGCGTGGTGGTGTGGCATTGGCGCACCCATCGGGCCCACGTCGAGCAGGGCTCGCAGACCATGACTGATCTGGCCGGGCGCCCGCATGAAGAGCGCGTAGCGCGCCAGGTGGCGCTCAAGGAGCATCCTGATCTGGCGACGATTCCGGCCGATGCCAGCCAGGCGCGTAAGGTTGCCTTTGTGTTCAGCAGTGACGAAGTGCGGGCTGAGATTCAACCCAACCCCTATCGACGCGACCCCTCGGCCCACTATCTCAAAGCAGTGGGGGCGATGTATCAGGCCGCTTGGAACCTTGGCTTGCCCTGCGACGTGGTGGCTCCTGGCGAGCCGCTTGATGGCTACGACCTCGTGATTGCGCCAGCCTTGAGCTTGATGGATGAGGCCCAGGCCGCCGTGTTCACCGATTACGTTGCCAAGGGCGGCGTGCTGGCAGCCTGTGGGCCGACAGCGCACAAGGACCTCAGCGGCGTGTTCCATCCGAATATCGGTGGGCCCTTGGTGGACTTGCTTGGCTTTAGTCAGCGCCGGCCCGCCGGTGGCGCGCCCGAGCAGACGATACGCTGGAACGACGGCGGATCCGCAAGCGTAACCGCGCGCTATGACGAGATTGCCAGCACTGATGGCGAGGTTTTGGCCCGCTTTGACGGTGGCAAAAATGATGGCGGCGTGGCGGCCTTCCGGCGCCAGCATGGCACGGGTAGCCTATGCTATCTCGCCGCCTGCGGCGAGGAGCTGGCACCACGTTTCTTGCGCCATGCGGCCGAAAGCGCTGGGCTGCCTGTCCTTGACCATGGCCACGCTGACGTGGGCACCATGGCCAGCGGCGATAGCTGGTGGCTGTTCAATTACGCCAAAGAGGCCCGCACCGTGGGTGGGGTCGAACTCGCTCCCGGCGGATGGGCCAAGGTCAAAGCCAGCGAGTTGCCGATTACGCAGTAGGGGGCGCGCACGTCGCGCCGCGTTCCATGCCTATATCTGCCCCACGGCATCGTCGTGCTCAGGTCGCAATTAGTCGTCTAGCACTACCGCGGCACCCGCCAGGGCTTGGCGCAGGGCGCGGTCGCCGGCGCTGGTGGCCTTGCTGTCGTCGAGGTAGATCGTGCGCAGGCGCGGCAACTTGTGGAGGTGCGCGAGGCCAAGATCGCTGACTTTGGTGTCTTTGAGGGCGAGCCACTCCAGTGCGAGCAACTCACGGGCATGCAGAATGCCAACGTCGCCGATGCTGGTATCGCTCACGTCGACCACGCGCAGTTTCCCAATGCCGCGCAGCAGCGCCGTGCCGGCGTCGCCAACTTTGGTGCCGTGGATGTCGAGTTCCTCAAGGTTTTGCAGATTCTGCAAATGGGCGAGGCCGGGGTCGCCGAGGCGTGTGTCGGCGAGGCTCAGGTGATGCAAGCCCTTCAGTGCACCCAAGGCCGGCATGCCGCCGTCGGTCACCTTGGTGCTGCTGCAATCGAGCGAGCGCACGGCGCTGCCGCCAAGGGCACCGAGGCCGGCATCGGTGATCTTGGTGGCGTGTAGATTGAGGGTTCGCAGCGGCCGCAGGCTTGGAATGCACGCTGCAGCGGCATCATCGACTTTGCTGCAGCGGCTCAAGTCGAGGGTGCTGAGTTCGGGCAGGGCGCTGAGCGCGGTAAGCCCATCAACCGAAACGCTGGTGCGGGCGAGGCCGAGTTCGCGCAGGCCACGCAGGGTGGCTAGGTGACCGAGGCCGGCGTCGCTGACCTTGGTTTCGCTCAGATCGAGGCGATGCAGGGTTTTGAGGTCGCTTAAGAGCGCGAGGCCGGCATCGCTGATTGGGCAATCGCGCAGCGAGAGCTCCTGGAGCGCAGTAAAACTGGCTAGTGTAGCCAACCCGCTGTCGTCGACTTTGCAGTCATCGAGCATCAGGTGGCTCAGGCGGCCTGGCTTGAGGACGCTGAGCCCTGCATTAGTGATGGCGGTTTCGCTTAGATCGAGGCGGCGCAGTTCGGGAAACCGCGCTAGGACCGTGCCGACCTCGTTGCTGACCTTGGTGTCGCTCAGGCTCAGGCGCTTGAGCTGCGGCAGGTGGGCCAGCAGGGCGAGACCCTTATCGTCGATCGGCACCTCGTTGAGGTGGAGCTCGCGTAGGCCGGGCGCGAGCCGGATCAGCGCACAGGCGGCGTTGGTGAGTTCATCACAGCCCGACAGGTCGAGGTATTGCAGGCGGCGGAGCAGACGCAATTCGCTCAGGCCGAAGTCGCTGATGTCTTGGTTGGCCAGCGACAAGCCGGGGGCATCGGTGGTGGCCAGGGCGCGGCACAGCTCCATCACGCCGAGGTCATCGAGGGGGGCGATGGGGGCCACCCACCACATGCGGCAGGTGCCGAGGCTGATTGCGGCGCCGTCAATCACCGGCGTTTGCCCCACCAAGCGCACGCTCCCATCTGGCAATTCAGCGTAGATGTGCAGGGGGATGGCTGCGTCGAAGCTGGCTGGCAGGCCCTCGGTAGCGGGGGCAACGAGGAAGCAAGCGAGTACGAGCAGAAGGCGAACGAGGGGCATGATCCTACGGTCGTCATTGCGCCGGGCTGCTCAAGTGTCTCAACGCAGCGGGCACCATGGGCGTAGCAGACCGTGTGGGCTTGATACGCTGGACAGCCCTTGCGCCGGAAAACACCACCACCAAGACTGGGCCCTGGTACAGATAGACGCTCATGCCTCATACTAGCAGCATCCATTTGAAAGTCGTCAATGGCTCACAACGGCCGCACATCAAGGTGCCGCGGGCCCTGGGCAAGCCGGCCGTAACCTGCGACCCTAACGAGGAGTTGTGGGCGCGGGCCACCGTTATTGATGGCCTGAGTCTATCCTTGGGCCCCGAGGCCGCTGGGTTGAGCCCGGTGCCCACCACGATTCGGTTGCTGTGGGATGAAGACGCGCTCTATCTGCGCTATCGCTGTGAGTCTGACGAGATCTATGCGCCGCATTCTGGCCGCGATGCCCATCATCACCTTGGCGACGTGGTGGAGATCTTCATCGACCCGATGGGGGACGCCCGCCAGTGGTACGAAGTTCAGGTAACGCCGACCAACCAAGTCCTCGACAAGATGTTCCTGCTCACCGCGCTGCCGGAGCATCGGCAAGACCTGCTGCTCGACTTCGATCTGATGAGTCGAGAGCTGTGGGAGTTCATCGAGTGGGACATGCCCGGTTTACAGCATGCCGCCGCTATCGACGAAGCTGGTTGGACCGTGGATATGGCTTTGCCGGCGGAGGCGCTGATGCGACGTCACGGTGAGGGGCATCTTCGGCCGATTATCATGCGCGCCAATTTCCTGCGCTATGAATGGCGCAAGGGGATCGATGGCGGCGAGAACGCCGAAGGCCGTCGTTTGATTGCGATGAACTGGGCGTCGGTGCGTCATGGCCAGCCACATGTGTCGCCTGGCGCGATGGGCTACCTGGAGCTGATCGAGGGCACTTGATTTTGAGCCCTTTGGGCTACCGGATCCAAGCTGGAACGTGACGCTCAGGGTATTGCCCGGGCGATGATTTTTCCGGATAGAGAATACCGGCTTGGTGTGCCGGCTCGCTGTTAGGTGCGTTTGAGTAGCACCAGCGGACGATTGATCGGCCCTGTGCACGGCAAGCTTTGGTTGAGGTCCCAATCATTCCAGGCGCCTAGCACTTCAAATGTTGTCTGGCAGGCCGTGGTGAGCATGGGCAGGTCAATCGCCAATTGCATCACGTTTTCGCGCCACACGTGATTGCCACGCTGCACGATGAGTTCTTCTTCAACCAAGCCTGCGCCGCGCGTGAACATGCGATAGGTGGCCGTGCCTGAGCCACCTGAGGTGTCGAAATCCCACTCGTCGTGATGTTCCTCGGCTTCGTCGTGCAGGGTGCACCAATCCAGGGCATAGAGGCCACCGGGGCGTAGCGCGGCCGCCACCCCGCCGAGATGCTGGGCCAGATCGAGTTCGCTCAACACGTAGAGCGATCCGAGCATGGTGGTGGCGAGATCAAAGCCGGCGGCCAGCGGAAGCTGAGTGGTATCGGCGCGTAGGCTGGGGCAGCGCTGCCCGGCATGGGCGCACATGGCAGCGCTGCGATCAAGCGCGCAGCAGGTGACACCGGCGGCTTGCCAGGCGGCGGCATGCGGCGCTGGGCCAGCGGCACAGTCGAGAACGCGGCGCAGGGGGCGGCTGTTGTGCTGCTGCCACAAGTCGATCAATACAGCCACCTCGGCTGTGTAATCGCGCCACGCGAACGCGGCTTCGTAAAGTTCTGGCTTGGAATAAAGATCAGGCACTGAGTTCATGCTAGCGGGGCGTTCAGGGCCTCAACCAAACCTTGGGATGAAGGCATGCGACTGTTTTTCAACAGCCTGCGAGGGTGCCTTCGCCTGCGGCCGGCCCTGGGAGCAAGGCCTGTTGTTTTGTGATTCACGGCTAGGCTGCGCGCCATGACGCGCAGGCGCCGGTTTGTGATCATTGCTGCGGTGGCGGTGGCTGTACTCGCTGTGGCCATTGCTACCCAGGCGCCGAAAGTGCCGATCGCCTCGGGCTATGTGGCGAAACGGCTGGCAGCTGGGCATTTCGTAACCGGCGCCGATATCCGTACAGATGTGCTTGGTGATGATGTCCTGCTAGGCCTGCTGACGATCACGGTTGATGCGGCAGGTGGCAGCGTGGGTGCAGACTGGTGGGGACATGAACCACGCCTGGCGCGGTATCGCCCGGGCTTGGGGACGGTGTTGGTGGTTGATCCGAATCGGCCGATTGCGGCGGCTGCGGGCATGGTGTTGCCACCTATCGCTGACGACGGTTGGCTGGGCGCGGTGCTGATCGATGACCCGCGCAGCCAGGCACTGGATGCGGTGCTCGATGTGGCCTTTGCGCAGGACGGTGAGCCGGAAGACGCCATCGATACGCGTGCGATTCTGGTGTGGCAGGATGGCGCGCTGGTGGCCGAGCGCTACGCCGCGGGCAAAAGCCCGCAGCGTCGTTTCTTGGGGTGGTCGATGGCCAAGGCGGTGAGCACGGCCTTGGCCGGCCGCTTGGTGCACGAGGGGCGCTGGCGGCTCGACGAGGCAACGGGCCTGTGGCCGCCTGAAGATCCGCGTGCAGGGATCACGCTCGAGCACCTGTTGCGTATGACCAGTGGGCTTGATTTCATCGAGCGCGCGGCGGTGTCGGATGTGACGCGGATGCTGTATGCCAGCGTGGATGCCGCTGCTTACGCGGCGGCGCGCCCGGGAGTGGCTGCGCCCGGTGCGCGGTATAATTATTCGACCGGTGACACGGTTTTGTTGTGCGCTGCTATGCGGCGCCGCTTTGAACTCGACACGGCGTATCACCGCTATCCGCATGACGCGCTGTTCGCACCCCTGGGTATGAGTAGCGCCGTGCTGGAGACCGACCAGGCCGGCAATTTTCTGGGCGGGAGCATGCTCTACGCCACCGCTCGCGACTGGCTTCGCTTCGGCTGTTTTCTGATGCAAGACGGGGTGTGGCGTGGCGAGCGTTTGCTGCCAGAAGGTTTCGTTGCGGCCTGTCGGGAGCCGGCGCCACATCAAGATCGTCTTGACCTCGACTGGCGTTTTGGGCGTGGCATGTGGATTGATCATGAGCGGCGTTGGTTGCCGGATGCGCCGCAGGATTGCTTTGTGATCTGGGGCCACCATCAGCAGGTGTTGACCATTGTTCCGTCGCGCAAGGCGGTGCTGCTACGGCTGGGACTCACCCGGCAGCCTGAGGATTGGGACCACAATGCTTTTGTGCGCGATGTGCTGGCCGCCTTGGATCTTAGCGACGGGTGAGGATGGGCGTACGCAGGGGGCTCAGCTGGCAGCCAGTTGCACCTGGGTGATACCGGCGCGCGCACATGTCGTCAACAATGCCGGGATAGTGTGCGCTCAGGTCGGCCGTGCCGTGACCTAAATTGCTGGTGAGGTACAGTCGATAGCGGCGCCCTGGCTCAGCGATCAAACGCCACGGGCCGAGCGAGACGATGACATTGGTCTGGCTGTGTTGCACCGTAACGATGTCGTCGGTCATGGTCTTGGTCTCCATAGTCTATTGCCCGCAGATCGGGGAATATGACGAACTTTTTTTGCCAGATCTCTAGTTCGCGTGGCGCTAGTGACTTACGCAAGGGAGGAATCTACTCCTGAGCCCACTGGTGGTGGGCCGCATTGTGAGGCCTTACAGGGTCTGCTGGTGCGCACGGGGTAGTGGTCTTGGTCTCCACTAGCTAATGACCGCCACGCGCAGGATTAGGCATCCTTTTTTTGTTCCTGGTGGAGGGGCGCGTGTGTGCAGGTGGTTACGAAAAAGCGGGCGCCCCGTGAGGGGCGCCCGCTGGCTGTGCATGAACGTGCAACGTGGCTAGAAATTGGCCGGCGGGAAGGTGGCGCCGAAGTTCCAATGCGGCTTGGCGGCCACCTTGGCCAGGATGCGATGGCTACCGGCGTTGATCGTGAATTCGGTTTTGGCACTGCCGTCGGTGGCCTCCACCATCACCTTGCCGTCGAGCCACAGGCGGATGCCCGAGTTTGACTCGGCGCCGATCCGAGCGTCGCGGTCGTGGACCTCTTCAAACTCATGGACCGCGTAGGCCACTGCCTTGTCGTCGTCGGCATTGCCGATGAGCGGGTGTAGGTTGACGTGGCCGTGGCGGTTGCTGCGTGCCTTGCGCCAATGCAGCTCGGTGCCGTTGCTGAGCGTGATCGACTTATCGACATCGAGGCCGTTGTGCAGTTGCGCTTCGATCTCGGTTTCCACATCGAGGCCAGCGGCCTCGGTTGGGATCGGGCCGAGCACATGCCACTCCTTGACGATGTCGCGTTCGCTGGCGGCCTTGGCGGCGTCCCAGCTGGCGCGCAGTTCTTTCGCCGTGGGCGGGTTGAAGGTCTTGCCAGAGGTGGGCACCAGGCTGGTCTTCTCCAGCTTGGGCAGGTCAGCGCCGTGGGCGACCACCAACTCGTCACACATTTCCACGATCTTGTCGGGCGTGACGGTGGCCGCCGTGAGCGGATCGAACATGCAGGCTTGGTACACGTGATCGATACGGCCTTCCATCGCGGCGCGAATGAACAATTCGTGCTGGGTCACGTGCGGGTTCATGTAGCCAACCAGCTGCGGCGGCAATTCGCCGAGGCGGGTCAGCTGCAGACCGGCGCGGTCAACCAGGGTTGGGCCTTCTACGATCGCCGAGTCGGGCAGGTTGCTGATCGCGCCATTGTTGGGCAGGTTGCCGTACACCACCGCCGGCGTGCCGGTTGAGATGGCGTGAATAATGGTGCTGCCATATTCGTGGCTCTTGCGCACTTCATTCATCGGCGCGTCGCTATGGGCGAAGTCGACCAGGCGTTCGTACTCGTGGATGCCACCGTCGCAGCGCTGCAGGTATTCGTCGATCGGTACGTTGTACTTCTCGATCTCTTCCTTGCCGTGCGGGATGAAATAGGGGCAGTACTCGGCGTTATGCTCGGAGCTTTCGGTGATGTAATAGCCAAAGCGGCGCATCAGCTCGAAGCGGACCTTGTTGGTGTTGTAAACCTTGGGGTCTTCCATCGCCTTGAACAGGCGCGGGTACAGGTCTTCGCCATCCAATTCGAGTTTGGTGTAGAAGGCCATGTGGTTAATGCCGGCGCAGATGAACGACACCTTAGACGAGTCCACATCGATGTAGCGCATCAGTTGATCGAGGGTGCCCTGTACGCTGTGGCACAGACCAACGGCTTGAATCGACGAAGTCCGGAACACGGTTTGCATGTTCATCGACATCGGGTTCGAGTAGTTGAGCAGCACGCCGCGGGGGCACAGCTGTTCCATGTCTTTGCACAGGCCGTGCATCAGCGGGTAGGTGCGCAGGGCGCGGAACAGGGCGCCGGGGCCGGTGGTGTCGGCGATGGTAAAGTTCAGGCCGAACTTGCGCGGAATCTCAAAGTCGACCAGGGTCGAGTCGAAGCCGCCAATCTGCACCATGTTGATGACGAAGTCGGCATCTTTGACTGCTTCGCGACGATCGGTGGTGGTTTTGATGGTGGCGGGCACGCCGAGCTTGTCGGCAATCTTCTGACCAAGCCGACCGGCCACCGCGAGGCGTTCCTCGTCGATGTCCATATAGTGGATGGTGGCGTCCTGGAATTCAGGATACGACAAAATGTCGCCGGTAAGATTGCGCGCAAATACTACGCTGCCGGCACCGATCATTGCGACCTTGATCATGGGGGTTCCCTCCGCTCCATAGGGTGTGTTTGGTGATCCTAAGAGCGACGGGAATCAAGTCCTAGAGTGATTCTGTGACCATGACTGTGCAAAATGTGATATGATTGCTACTGCGACCTAAGGGGCGGAGGCCTGTCTATGACCTCGAGCCGGATGGCTGTTCAGGTCCTGGGTCCTGGGCCGCCTGCACGCAGGCTTGGAATCGGGTCTTGCCGCCCCGTACCCCGCCCAGTTGTTGGTGCGCCGTTGTGCCCGGCTGTTCCCACGACCTAACGGGCGGAGCCCTGTCTATGACCTAGGACCGCTTGCCTCGCTCATCGCTTGCTCAGCTGCAAATCAGTTCAGGCAGATCGATCACTAGGTCAAAGCGATTGAGTTGGCCGTGGTCGTGGGTGACCACCACCAGGGCTGCGCCTTGGCTGCGGGCCTGGGCCAGGACCAGGTCGAGAATGTCGCTGGCGAGATCGGGGTCGAGGTTGCCGGTGGGTTCGTCGGCCAAGAGCAGGGGAGGCTTCAGCAGCAGCGCTCGGCACACCGCCAGGCGCTGCCGTTCGCCCTGCGAGAGCGATTGCGGATGGCGCTGGAGGTCATCGCCGAGGCCGAGTTCGTTCAGGAGCGTGATGGCACGCGGCTTGAGTTCAGCCTCGGTGCCAGGTGCGCCGAGTTGCAGCGGGAGCAGGGCGTTGTCGAGGACGGTCAGGTGTTCCAGGAGTTCAAACTCCTGAAACACCAAGCCAATGCTGCAGAGTCGAAAGGCGCGGCGGGCAGCATCGCTCAATTGGCTGATGCGAGTGTCGGCAACGCTGACGACCCCGAGTTGGGGCACTAGGATCCCGGCGAGCAGATGCAGCAGGGTGGTTTTGCCGCAGCCACTCGGGCCGATGATGGCGACCTGTTGCCCAGCTGGAATCCGCAGTTCAGGGATCTGGATCCGGAATCCGCCCGGTCGGGCAAAGTGACAATGGTCGAGCACCAGCATAGTGGCTCAGCAGACCTGCCGGGAGGTGGACTCGCAAGTGGGATCAGCTCACAGTGGGCGCTTGGGTGAGACGACCGGGGAGGTCGTCGAAGTAGCGCTTGGTGCTGCCGAGGGCGGGGTCGTAGCTGGCCGCGTGGGGTTCAAGCAGTGGGCCAACGCCGATCGGTGCTGTGCGACCGTGGCTGGTGCAGTGGGCTTCGAGGTCACGTCGCGTTGCCAGCTGCCAGGGCGTGCGAACCGGCATGTGGACAATGAAGTCTTGGGTGTTGAGGAGGAAGTCCCAGAGCTGGGCATCGAGCGCGGCGAGGTCTTTGGCGTAGGCCGGGTTTGCGCTGAGATCATGAAATTCGTTCGGATCGGCTTCCAGGTCGTACAGCTCCAGGTGGCCGGGGGCCTGCATGGGCACGTCTGCGTTGAGGTCGAGGGTTTGCTTGCCCAGTGGGTTGGGCTGGCAGGTGAAATTGCGAATCAGTTTGCGTGTAGCAGTGCGGACGCTGCGGTGTTTATCGACGAAATGGCTGAACACAGTGGTGCGTGGGCTGCTGGTGTCCGTGCCGCGGGCCTGATTGGCAAAGCTGAGACCGTCACAGTTGCTGGGGCAGGGCAGTTGTGCGAGTTCACACAGGGTTGGCAGTACGTCGATGTGGGTGCACAGGCTGTCGACCACATGCCCGGCCGGTAGTTGGCCGGCCCGCCAGCGCAGCAGCCAGGCGACTTCGAGGCCGGGGTCGTAGCAGGTGGTTTTGGCGCGCGGCACGTCGATCCCGTGATCAACCTGCATGCACACGATAGTGTTGTCGCCAATGCCGAGTTTGTCGAGGGCTGCGAGAATTCTGCCGATGGCCGCGTCGCCCACCCGTAGTGCGCCTTGTTGATCACGCAGGCAGACGCGATTGCGCTCGGTATCGGCTAGGTAGGGCGGCAGGTGAATGCCCTTGTCGTCATCGCCGGCGATGCCTTGGAAGTCCCAGGGGGTGTGGGCTTCAAACAGGCCGACTTGTGCATAGAAGGGGGCCTGACTATCGCGGGTGGAGACCCATTGCTCGAAAGCTTCAGCTACGACTGGTGCCTGGGGCCACGGGTCGCAGGCGTGCATGCTGTCGAAGTCACAAATGATGGGGACGTGTTCGTGGGCGGCCTCGTGCAGGGTGCCGAAGCGAGCGGTGTGATAGCCCTGCTGTTTGAGGTGGCGCGCGAGGTGTGTGCTGTCGGGCCCGATGCGGTTGTCGCGCGCTTCATTGGTTAGGTACATGACGCCGCTGTGCTGGCACAGTCTGCCGGTGAAGAGTGCTGCCCGTGACGGGGAGCACAGGGCTGAGGCCGCCAGACAGTTGCCAAAGCGCACGCCTTCAGTGGCTATCCCATCAGCATGCGGCGTGTGAACAGACTCGTTGCCGTAGCAGCCAAACCAGCGACCGGTGTCGTGCCACACGATGGTGAGAATGTTGGGCTGTGCTGCCATGGTGAGCTCCAGACTTGCTTAATGTCCAGTTGATTATATATAGAATCAGAATCACGAAGCAAGCAAGGAGCTCCCATGCCGCGTCTCATCTCTATCCTCCTGTTGGTGTTCGCTGTGCCGCTTGGTCTGTGGGCGGCAGAGGATCGCAAGCTCACCATGGCGCGGCAGGCACGCGAGATGGCGATTGAGGCCGGTCTTCTCGAGGGCATTTGCGAGATCGCATTGATCCGGCCTGACCTCCTGGAGGTAACCTTGGATGCAGGCGTGGTGGGTCTGCTCGACGACAACCCAGACCCGGCCTTTGCGCAGGCGCTTGGAGGGTGTGCGGCTGATTTGCAGAAGCCGGAGGCCTTCACTATCACCGGACCGCAAGGGGGTGCCTTTGCGCTTGGCGTGCAACCGGCCACGGTTGGTCGTGCCAGCAGCGAGTGGCACAACTGTTTGGACTCCCAGGGGCGCTGGCCGCTGGTGGTCAACAAAGTGTACCGTCATGCATTTTATCTGCAGCTAACTACGCCACTGGTCATGGGGCAGGAATATGCCATTGCGGTGAATCGTTCCGAACCGGACACGCGCTTTGCGCATAGCCGCACGTTTCGCTACGATGTAGAGACCACCAGCAAAGCGCTCAAAATCAATCAGCTCGCGTATAGCTCGCGTGCCAGTCGCCGCTATGCCTACCTCGGGTGGTGGGCCGGCAATCTTGGTGCAGTGGCCTTCGATGATTTCACCCGCTTCACCTTGCTTGACGCAGCGAGTGGTGCGCAAGTTTTGGATGGTGCGATTACCCTGCGTGGGCGTGATGACGTCAACTCAGGCGAGCATATTTATCAACTTGATCTGTCGGCAGCGCCTCCTGGTCAGTATCGAATCGTGGTGCCAGGGCTGGCGCGTTCTGAGCTGGTTTCGATTGGTGGTCAGGCGGCGTTTGAGGTGTTTTATCATACCGCTCGCGCGTTTTTTCATCAGCGCTGCGGGCAAGAAATGCGCGAGCCGTGGACGGCCTTCACCCGTGAGGCCTGCCATGCCGAGGTCTATGAGGACGGTCAGATAGCAGCCGGTGCAATTGGTCACGGTGCCAGGAACAACGACGGGCCGGTACATGCTGCCGATGCGCCGTCGCGCAGCATGCGTGGTGGCTATCATGACGCGGCCGACTTCGACACCTTCACGCGTCACCTACGGGCCACTGCGCAGATGTTGGCGGCCTACGAAATGTTCCCTGACGCATTTATTGATGGGCAACTCAACCTGCCCGAGAGTGGCAATGGCATCCCTGATCTTCTTGATGAAGCGGAGTGGTCATTGATGTGGTATGTTGAGAATCAATACGCGAACGGTTCGGTTCCGCTGGGGCGCGTTAACCTCAGCGATGCGCGAAAGCAGAACTTTGCTGGCGGCAAAGAAGCGCCGATGCCGCCGTATGGAATCATTCCGCCGCATGATAATTCAACCCCAAGCTTTGCGGCCGTTGCTGCGCAATTTGCCCGTTGTTTGCGCGCCTTTGATCCCGCCAAGGCTGATCGCTATCATGCGGCTGCGGTCAAGGCCTGGGATTACTCGTCGCAGCATAGTGCGATTGAAGAATGGGAGGCCTTTGTCACCGATGCGCATCCATTGTTGCATCCCGATCTGCATAGGGACGTCATCAAGCCGGGTCGCAGCGACGGACCGTGGCACCGCTGCAATGCCTGGGCGGCGGGCGAGTTGCTGCTGAGCACCGGCGAGGCCCGCTACAATGACTATGTGGTTCAACACCAAGCGGAGCTTGATTACTGGCATGGCAATGGGGTTCGGCTGTGGGCCTATGTGCGTTGCCCGGCCGAAGTAGTTGACCCCGCAACGCAGGCGAAGCTACGGGCCGTGGTGGTGTCGAGCAGCCCCTTCAGTGCCGATTCGCGCCTCAAGAGTACCGAAGAAGCTGGCTACCGGATGGCAAATGGCCAGGGCACCGCCTGTGGGTGGGGCCGCTGCCAAGGCGTTGATCACGGTGATATCTTGGTCCGCGCTTGGTATCTGACGCGTGACCAGCGCTATCTTGATGCCGCGATGCTGAATGCTGACTGGCATTGTGGGGCCAACCCTTTGTCGCAGACCTATATGACGGGGATGGGCAACCGCTTTCCGGATCGGCCTGAGATCAGTTGGTTTCTGTATACGAGTGAGGCCGACCACGATCCACGGGGGCCGACCGTACGCGGTATCAGTATTTACGGCAATGGTCCGCCCTTGCGTAGCTATCCTGGTTTGCCGAAGGTCCATCCCGACGGCGATGTTGTGTGGCCATTGTGGCGGTCGTGGCGCGATGTGTGGGGCAACCATGCCGAGATCTACAGTGAATTTACCGTCAATCAGACGATAGGGCCGGCGTCATTGGTGTACGCAACCCTGTATGCCCTCGAGCAGGAGGCCGGTACGGTGGCGGTCGATGCGAAGGCGCAATTTCCGCTCGGGGCGCGCGATCGTTGAGCCCTTACGGTGCCGGCGGGGTGGTCTCGCCGGCATCAAGATCGTCGTAGCGCACTGGTTCCATGGCGACTGGCGTGGTGGTTCCGCAGGTGTCGAAATATTCAAGAATCCGCTGGGCCAGGCGATTGGTGTCGATGGTGAGCGAAGCCATGTGGGGATCGAGGTCTTCAGTATGTCTGACCTCGGGTGCTAACACGATGACCGCGAGTGCGCTTGGTATTGGTATGCCAGCACGAACGGCTCGCATCGGAACCTTGGCAAACAGTTTACGGTCGGTCATCACGATGCCGACCGGGTGTTTCTCGCTGGCGCTGTCAACGGCGGCCCACAGTTCCTCGGGCGTGGCCGCGCAGCGCGGTGCCGGGCAACCGGCGCGTTTGGCTGCTTGTTGTATGCCGGCCCAGCGTTCTTGGTGCCAGTAGTTGGTGCCGGGTGCCTGTTGTAAGTAGAGGGTGCGCGCTTGATCGCGGCATAGCAGTTCACCAGCGCGCTGGGCTGCGTCGTGTTCATTGTAGCGCAACACATTGGGCCCACTGGGCAGATCGCAGTTGACCCAGAGTGATGGCAATTCGATGTGGGCAATCGCCTCGTGAATTGCTGGGCTCAGGTCTTGAAACGCGATCACACCATCGCTGGTGCGTTCGCGTACGGCGAGGGGGAGCTCGCGGCCACTGCGATCGATGCGTTCCAGGTGCAGCAGGATGCCGCGGTCGGCAGCGTGTTCGAGCAGCCACCACAGTGCGAGGTCGGGCACTGTGCCAAGGTTGTCGACCAGGAGGGTGAGGGCGCCATGGCGTTGTTTGACCATAGCGCGGGCCGAGCGGTAGGGCCGGTAGCCCTTGTCGCGGGCGACTGCGAGAACGCGTTCGCGGGTTTCCTCGCTGAAC
>JAQIBG010000455.1 GCA_027859175.1 Planctomycetota bacterium
GGTTGGAGGGTGATGAGCCCGAGTTGGTGGGTGGCGTTGCCCGCGCTGGTGACGGCAACGAAACTGCCGGTGAGGGTGCGCACGCCCGGTGGTACCAAGGTGTGAGGCTGGCATGGAACGCTGAAGGAGAGGAGGCGTTCGTCGGTATCGAGGCGATGGCTTGTGCGACCCGGGGATGGGCTCAGGGCTTCGCCTTGCGTGGTAACCACGTGGTCGATGTGCAGGTCTTCGATCTTGATGACATCGGCGCTGAGCCCAGCGGCGAAGGCGAGATCGATGCCGTGGTTCCGTGCTGTTCGCGTGGTGGTGGGCGTAGACCAGCTAATGCCAACAAGCATGAGATCAACAAGCTGCACCGGCCTGTGGCCACTTGGCTCCTTGGCCGCGGGTTGGGGCCGCGCGATAGCCAAGACCTGGTCTTGGTGCGGCTTCGCTTGTGCCAGTTCAGTAGCGTAATTGATGGGTGGGTCCCAGCTTCTTGGCAGCTGGAGCTCGGGAATGGGGATGAGATTAAATTGGATGGCGTCTCTACGCAGCTCGACCTTTCGGGCGAGGTCTTCGCCGCGGGCGGCTGCCTGGCGCAACTGCTCATCGTTGGCGAAGTGGCTATCGAGGGCTTGGAGCAGATCGGCTCCGGTAGTGGCCCAGGTAGCCTGCGTTTCGGTGATGGCAAAGCCCTTGGCGGCCGTGATGGGGCCAGCGCTGACGCTGACCTCCAGTTCAAAATTCGACAAGAGGGCCAGTTGGTCTGGTCGTTCGTGTTGATAGTTGGCGCGTGCAATCTGGATGCGGCGCTCGATCTCAGTCGCGTCGGTGCTTGCGGGGTCAACGATGTCTGGCGCGTCTTGATCGACAGCCTTCAGGGTGAAACCCTGCTCATTACGCACGAGGTGCAGCCGCGGTATGGTTGGGATGGTCAACTCGTCAATCGAGTCGAACAGTACGCGCCCCGTGATGACCATCATGCCGCTGGCGTCGATATGCCCGGCCAGTTGGCTCCACGCGCTGACGCCCTCGCAGGAATAAACAAATCTAGCCAGATTGCTTTGTGCGATGGTGTTGGGGTCGGTGTCGGCGTCTCGAATCGGCACTTCGCTCGGGCCGCGCCGTTCAAAGCTCAGGGCGCCGCTGCCGTCGTCATTGAGTTGGTAATGCAGGCGGACCTGTTGGCAGCCAGTGAGCAGCAAGACGGCCAGGACGACGAGGAGCAGGCGCATGGATCGAGTGTGCGCACGAGAGCCTGGATGGGAAGCTCGGCTGGCTTCAGCTGGCTAAAGCCGGGTCACCATGGCCGCTCACCACGAGGATGACTAATTTCACCAACCAGGCGCCGAGAAAGGCGGCGCCGGCCCACATCCACAGACGGCCCCAGGTGCGATCGGCGATGAAGCGGCGGCCGCTGAGGTTTTCGGTGATCCACACCAGGGCATTGCTTGTGGCCAGCAGCAGCGCGAGCGGCGCTGCCATGTTGAAGGTGGCGGCTTCGAGCAGGTGGCCGTGCAGCATGGCGGCAGTGGCGCGCGTGCCGCCGCACAGGGGGCAGCTGATGCCGGTGAGGCCGCGCCAGGGGCAGACGTGGCCGGTAAACATGCCGATAAACCAGAGCCCAATAATAACGCTGGGACCTGCAATCAGCAGGCCCCAGCGTTGGTGTGCTTCGCTACGCGATAGCTTTGAAGTGGTCAGACCAACTCCGGCTTACTTGTCGTCGTCGCTCTCAGGAGCGGGTTCGGCGTCGTCGTCACTGGCAGCGGCGGGAGCAGGAGCGCCCATCAGGCCACCGGCGAGCAGGTAGATACCGGCGATCGCGATCGGGGCAGTAGCCAGAACACCGACACCACATGCGATGGCACCCAGGCCACCAACGATGCTCAGCACGATGACGGTGATGAGCGCACCAACCAAGTTCGGCTTGGTATCGGCCCAGCCGGCCTTGAAGGCGGCCATGCCGTCGGTTTCGCCTTCGGCGATGCGGCGGAAGGCCACAAACACGGCCGGCATGATAACGAGGCCGGGAATGACGCAGAGCATGCAGGCAACCAAGAGGATCAGGGCAACTACGATGCTGGCGCCGATGTTTTCGAAGCCGCTGAACACGTCGCCGATCTCAGCCTTGCCGCCCTTGTCCTGCTTGGCCAAGCCTTTGAAGTAGCCGACATACATTGTGGACTTCCCCCCGTTCCGTGGACACCCTTTTAAGTGCAATCGCACGGACAGGATGTCATCATGGCACAACGCAAATCCCAACCGAAGCAGGCCGACAAGCGGCGCAGCTTTGACCCG
>JAQIBG010000466.1 GCA_027859175.1 Planctomycetota bacterium
ATCGAGGCCGGACGCAATGAGGCGGGGTATCGGGGCAGCCCGCCCCGCGCCTAAGCCTGCTTGCAGGCGTTCCAGGACCCAGGACCGGATGGGTTTTCGGGTCCTGGGTCCTGGTACGCGCCTAGCGGCGCTTGGGTCTTGGGGACAGCCGTGGGCATCGAGGCCGGACGCAATGAGGCGGGGTATCGGGGCAGCCCGCCCCGCGCCTAAGCCTGCTTGCAGGCGTTCCAGGACCCAGGACCGGCATCCCGCACCGGTCCTGCCTTCGCCGCAGGCGACAGTTCAGCGACTTGCTACAGCAGCGGGCGGCTGGCACAGGGCATCAAGGCGGCGCAAGCCATCGGCCGGCACGCGACCGTGCGCGGCGAGTTCGGCCCAGGCGGGTACCACCATGGCGTTCCAGCCTTGGTTGGGTTTGCAGGCTGCGCCGGTTTCGGTGTTGAGGTGCTCGTTGAGCGTGGCGCTGCACTCGAGGTCGAGGCCGAGTCGCCATAGCAGGGCTTCGTGGGCGCCGGGAATCTGATGCGCGCAGCAGCTGAGCAGGCACAGCAGGTCGTAGAGCAACCACGAACCGCCGCGCTGGTACGAGCCGGCGCTGGCGCGTTCGCAATGCGAGTGGTGGCCGGCGATGCTGTAAAATTCGCCCGGCAGCACCGAGCCGTCGGCGGCGCAGGTGACGCGATAGCCGTGTTCGGTGCGGGCCTTGGTGTCGAGGAAGCGATAGTGGGCTGCAACCTGCTCAGGCTCGAGCAGGCCTTCGCCCCACAGGCACCAGCTCAGCAGGTCGCCAGCGAGCGCGTCGACGGCAAAGGCCCGCTTCTCGGCGCTGAGCGGAAAGGCCTGCAGGCTGTCGTCAAACTGAGCGCGGTAGGCAGCGGCGGCGCGGCGATGATCGGTGCTGGGCTGGAGCCCGAGTTCGCTGGCAACGCGCAGTGCTACCGCGGCCAAGCCTTGGTTGTAGGTGACCACGTCGCTATCGGTGAACGCACACAGGTCATACCACGAGCGGAAGTCGCCGCGGCCGGTGCCAGATACGCTGCGAAATGCGCCGGCCTGGTCGAGGCCGGTCTCAAGGAGCTTGAGCGCGGCGCGCAGGGCATCGTCGACCACGACCTGGCAGCCACGGCGTTGCAGGCGCCCGGCCCAGATCAGCTTGATCAGCGGATTCTCGGCCGAGGTGAAGCGATCGGGGCTGAGGCCACGGTAGCATTCGTGGTCATCATCGGGGCTGAGCACCCAGGCCTGCCAAAAACCGTCACGGGCATACTGCTTGTTGGCGTAGCAGATGCCGGCCGCGACCCAGCGTTGACTCATGCCGGTTTCATTGCGGCGCAGCAGGAGGTGATTGAGGGCGAAGCACAGGTCGGCAAAGGCGCCACCGTCGGAGCTTGTGTCGCTGCCCCAGCACGCGGCAACGGCGCGGTAGGTGGCGAGACGCAGCGCCCGTTGGTCGGCGGCGCAGCGAAACAGCACAGCTTCAAAACGCGAGGGGTGGCCGTGCCAGACCTGGTGGTAGCTGGGAGCGAACTGCTGGTGTTGTTCGGGGTCGCTGTTGATGCCGGCGTCGCCGCTGGCAATAGTGGCGCTCCCAGTGGCGGGGTCGAAGTATTGGGTCGACGCGTTGTCATCGCGCTCGGGGCAGTGACCGCACAGGGCCAGGAGTTCGCCGTGCTGTTCAATCGCCGCTAGGGGTGCCGATTGGATTGGGAAGCGCATGGCGTGGATCGCCGGGTTGCGTGGGCTCTGGCGCAAGCAGGTGGTCTTACTTATTGGGCCATCAAAGCTCCACAGGGGCGCGCCGGGTGCCTGCCAGCGCAGTTGCAGGTAGCCGCAGCGAACCAGCGGTTTGTCGACAGCCGCTTCGGCACTGATGCGCTGGCCTTGGCCGTCGTGCCGGACTGACCAGGTGAAGGTGATGCCATCGGCGCTGGTGGTTCCGCTGTGATCAGCCCCTGCGGGGTCAAAGGTGGCGAGCAGCAGGGGCTTGCGATCGGCTTGGCACCATTCGAGATGGAGGTGTGGGTTGGTGCCGGTGGGCATAGCTGGCTCCTGTTGCCCGCATCATAGTACTTCGAAGTACCTAGGCAAGTAATCAGGTTGGCCACTGATTGTCCAGACACGTAAGCGAGATCTGTAAGGTGTGCTATGTAACCAATTCTTGTAATTGAAGGCCTAGCAGCCTATAGTTAGCAGGTCTTTAACGGGAGTTGGCGATGCCTAATAGATATCATTCAATCAATCATCCAGCCCGCGGTTTTACCATGGTCGAACTCTTGGTTGTGATTTCGATTATCTCGGTTCTGGGCGGCATCTTGATTCCAGCTGTTAACATGGCTCGTGACTCGGCACGCAAGCTCGAGTGCATGTCCAACCTGCGCCAGGTTGGCATGGTGATGCAGGTCTACGCTGATGACAATGCGGGCCTCGCGCCGCTGGTCTATGCCGCCGGCTATAAGCAAAGTAGCTACTGGTTTCACAATGCCTCCGGCGTGTGGCTCGATGCAGGTATGATCTATAATGACGGCCTTGTAGAGAATGCGGCGATCTTCTTTTGCTCCCTGAATTCGAGGACCAAGCACACCTTCAATTCATCTGCCAACCCATGGCCTCCAGTAGGCGGTGGGGTGAAGTCCCGATCGGGTTATGCATTCAGGCCTGTTGTGAGTATCAATAATTGGGGATATCTGGAGGCCCCGCTGCCCCAGTTGGGCTCGTATAGTAAACAGGTCATCGCAGCCGACATCTGCGACAAGCCAGGCAAGGTTTTAGACGAGGGGCATGGTGACGGTGTGAGCGCTGTGTGGGGTGATGGCCACACCACGGGGATTTCTTACAGTTCGTTCAAGGATGCTCTGAGTGCGATACCTGATTCCAGCCAATCGAGCGCCCATAACGACAAGGTTGATGCTGTGTGGGAAGCCTTTGACGCGACGCTCGAATAGGCTCCAGGGCTGTCCGCTTGGCCCTCACACACGCTGCGCAATTGATCATCGCGGCAGTGAGGACATCTCGGACATGCGACCAAATTGGTATGGTTGGTGATCGAATCGATGCAGGGATGTGATCGGGTCAGCTAGCGTGATGGCCGCGGCTCGGTGACTGCGTGCCTAGGTGGCTTGCGCTATGTGTTTGGTGATGACTTATGGTTCTGCGCTGGCTGAGTGGGGTGTCTGGGAAGGCATTGACTGTCCTTGCTCCGAAGTGTCTGGGGCGCAAGATGCTTGCTCACTCTGCTTCCCTAGCGAGAGCCACCATTTGTGGAGTCGTTCATGCTGTCCAGCATTCGTGCCCAACTGATCGTGTTTTTTGTCGGCGTAACCAGCGTGATCATGATGGGCCAGGCCGGCTATACCTACCTGAGTACGCAGTCGCGTCTGCAGGCCGAGTTGGCTTCGGCGGTGGGCGATGCGCAGGAGCGCTTGCTGCACGATGTGCCGCGCGACGTGGCTGACTTCAGGCAGGAGCAGGCTCGCGTTGGCGATCGCTTGAAAACGAGCCTCCCGACCTCGGTGTATAATTTTGACGATGCCCAGGCCCTGTCATCGCTTCAGGCCGAAATGGCCGACCCCAGGATCATGGCGATTGTGGTCACGGAGCCTTCGGGTTCTTTGTTTGTTGGCCTCGAGCGGCGTGGCGAGGCGATTGAGCGCGTTGAGGCCGTGCCGGCAGATGCAACCGATCAGGTCTCAGACCTCGTGCTGCCAGATAGCGGCGAGACGATCGGTCGTGTTGCTGTGTATTGGAGCCCCGAGGCTTTGCCCAGTCGCATCGAGCGTCTGCTGCGGACCGAACTCAATGACCAGCGCATGGCAGCCGTCAGTGTGTCTGGGGCTGGCTTGGATATGCACCAGGGCGAGCTTCCGACCGGTGAGTTGGCAACCCTCACCCGTGACGACTACACTGTTGGGGTTTACCCCAGGCCGACCGTGGTGAGCGATGGTCTGGCGGTTGAGCGCACGCGCTCGCTAACGCAGATAATTGTTCTCGAGTTGGCTATCGTGTTCGCTGTGGTATTCATTGCCCAAACCATTCGGCGGCGCTTGGTAACGGCGGTGTCAACCCTGGGCAATAATGCCGAGGAACTGCGCGTTGAGGCGGCCAGTATCGCCGGGACCAGCGCGCAGACGGTAGAAAATGCAGTGACGGTTACCACTTCGGCTGGCCAGATGACGAATAACATCGGCAGCTTGGCCGACATTACCGAAGAATTCACCGCCAACATTGCTACCATCAGCCGCAATGCGCAGGCGCTGGCTGAGCGCGCCAATCAAACCGCTGAGGGTTTGGGTGAGTTGACCACGCGCAGTGAAGATGTGTCGAATCTGGCGCAGAGTGGCAGTGCGATCGCTCATGATGCGGCGGAGTCGTCGGTGGCGATGCGAAAGGTGGTTGAGGAGCTGGTGGGGGCGGCCAGTAAGGTGGGCGCTATCACTGCTGTCATTAAGGGCATTGCTGATCAAACCAATCTACTGGCGCTCAATGCAACCATCGAGGCTGCATCGGCTGGTGAGGCCGGCCGCGGCTTCGCGGTGGTGGCGAGTGAGATCAAAGAATTGGCCGGGCAATGTACCCGCGCTGCTGATGATATCGCGGCGACCATCACCGGGATGCAACAGACGGTGAAGACGGTGGGCTCGGCCATTACCGGGATCGAAACTGTCATCGACCGCCTTACCGAGGCAACGGCCGAGATTGCCGGTAACGCCAATGATCAGCGGCAGACAGTGGCTGGTATGAGCAGCGCGATTGAAGGGGTCACCAGCGACCTGTCGGCCACCACTGGTGCCATTTCGGAGATCAACAGCGGTTCAGAAGTGTTGAGCCGAACCGCGCATGAATTGGCAGACGACGCCCGTAAGGTTGCCGATAGCATCCGGGTTGTGCACACGCTTGCCGAGAGTGGCGATACTGCGGCCGGGCAATTGCAGCGCATTGCCGGCGATCTCGGCGGCTTGGTGACGGGCCTCGAGCGCATGGCCGGGCGCGTCAAGCGAAGCTAATTGGCAGCTTGCTAGGGCTCGAAGGCGCTCGGGTTGGCCACGGCCATGGCCGAACGCTTGGCGTCTACAGTACTAACATGCATGTCGCAGAATAAGTAATTGGCGCGGGTGCCGTGTCGCTTGGCATCGCTGAACAGCGGATTCCACTTGTTGCCACTGAGCCGCATGAAGGGGTCTGCGCTATCGCCAACCAGGATGCGCTGGCTGGCCTGCCTGATGCTGCCGAGAATCCAGTCGCTGTAATCGCCACGGCTGACTGTAATCGGGCGCAGGTAGTTCTCGTTGTTACTGTCGGGCAGCCCCAGGCGCAGGTTCATGCCGTAGCCGATTTTATAGCTGGACGAACTGGTGTCGCGCTCGGGGCAGCCTTGCAGGATATTGTTGCCAACAGCCTTGCTGTGATTGGCGTTAAAGTGGTCGCGGTTGACGTCGCGTTCGACCGCGTACTCGTCGATGCGTTCATACCAGAAGATGCCGCGCGACATGCCGGTCCAACTGTGGCTGACCGGCGGCAGCATGCCGTCGCAGTCGTTGGCGTAGCCGGTCATTGCCATGCCAACCTGACGTAGGTTGGATAGGCATTTGGCGCTACGCGCTGAAGCGCGGGCCATGTTGACGGCAGGAATCAATAGGGCGGCAAGGATTGCAATAATCGCGACCACCACCAATAATTCAATCAAGGTAAACCCGTGTTTTGATGTCGGCATAACGGTCTCCATGATAGGCAGGGTGGTGGTCACGTGCCAGCTTGATTTCAGGGTATACTGGTGGTGAGCGTCTTTGGATTCACGGCCTGGCCCAGGTCGACGACCACAAAGCCACCGATTTCAATCGCTTGTTTGCCGGCCCCGAGAAAGGCGCTGAAGGTTTTGCCGGTATTGGCGGGGATATCTTTACTGATCGTGACCGGGAAGCTGCACTGGCTCCACTCTGTGCCGACGGTGATCTCATGGCGCGAACCGGGTGCGGCCATCAGTGAAATGGTGGCCTTGGGTCCGAGTGCGGCGCGCATCCAGAAGCTCACATAGACCGTGCTCCCCTTGCTAAGTGCCTTCGGATAGGAGGCTTGGAGTTGCACCAGCCACGGCTTGTCGGGCTTATTGCGGGCGATGGCGCGATAGGCCTTGGTGAAGGGCATGTCGCTGACCGGAACCACCTCGCCCTTGGCCCAGTACCCGCTGGCTTGAAACAGGGCGAGGGTGGCGTCTTGCTCAGCGGGCGTGACCAGTTGCGCATTGGGGACCGCGCTCAGGGGCCCTTTGCGCAGGCCGTTGAGGATGGCGGCGTGCGGGTCGGCCGCGCTCGTGAGTGAAGCGAGGGCCAGCAGGGCGCTCAGGAATGTGAATCGGATCGTGGTCATGGGAATGTTCCTCATGGTAGCAAAGGTTTTAGTACTTCGAAGTAAAAAGTGGACAGAGCACAAGGTGGTGGGTTTCACGAGATGCTTTACTCGGCGAATGAGGCGTCGCCGCCGCCGCCTTGTAGCTCAACCTTCTCGTCATCTGGTTGGCTGGCGATGTAAGCCTCAAAGGCGCGCAGTTCGGCCAGGGTGGCCGCACTCATGCGGTAGGCGTCATCGGTCTCGCTGCTGCGCAGATCGTAGTCAGCGAGATTGATAAAGGTTGGGTCAGCCCATTGCGCGCTATCTTCAGCGGCGAAGGCCAGCCAGTCGGCGAAGCTCACCATGTTGCCTTTGTTAAAGCCGGTGCTCAAGGAGGCCGGGGTCTGACTGTGCCAGTAGCGGTTGCCGCTGCCGGCGTAGCGTTCGCCGCCCATCATGGTGGCGTAAACATCAGGCGCTGAGCCGTTCATGAATACCAGCACCGCATCGGGATTGGTGGCCGCAATGGTGCAATTGCTCATTAGCAGCGGGCCCGAGTTGACCGCAAGCTTGCCGTGATTCTTGCCGGTGACCAAGGTCAGCGTGCTTTGGTTGGTGGTTCGGGTCTTCGGCGTCTGTTTGGCGGTGAGGTTAATGACATCATTGCCGGTATCGCCGGTGAAGAACACGGTGTTTGTGATGGTCACGTTCTGCGCGCAGTCGAGCCGGAACGCCGCTGCTTGTTGCGAGTCGCCAATGACCGAGTCGCTAATGCGGAACGGGCCGGGCGAGATTTCAAGAAACAGGCCGCGATTACGGTTGGCGATCGCGACCAGGTTTTCGATGGTAATATTGCGATTGTCGACGTCCCACCACTGACCTTCGGTGCGGTTGCCGATTGCGGTGTGGCGTTTGACCACGGCATCAAACACGCCGTGCGATTTCATGCCGGCAATGCCCCAGCCAACCAAGCCGCCGCGATGACCGCGCCAGTTGTTGAAGTTGGTGCTGAGGTCTTCAATCAGCAGGTTGCGAATGGTCCAATTGCGGATGCCGCCAACGCCGTTGTGGCTGACGTCAACGCGGCGCAAGGTGAGCCCATCGCAGCCAATAACACCGAGACCATTGCTGTTGTGCCATTCGATAACGCAGTCTTCAATCAGCACTTGTTCGTTGTTCCAGGAAAATTTGTCAGATACGCCGCCGAACTCCATCCAGGACGGGCTGCCAATCATCAGGCCCTGGTGCTTGTGGCTGCTGGCAGTGTGGCGCATGGTGAGCCCGCGCATCACCACATTGCGCATGCCGCTGAAGGTGAAGATGAAGGGCTGGGTGGCAACTTCGATGGTAGCAGTGTCGATGCTCAGGCCTTCGGGGAGGGCGACATATAATTGACGACCATTCTCTTCGCGCTCGGCGACAGCAAAGGTGCCGGTGCGCAGGCGGGTGGCGGGTTGATCAAAGCCGGTGTACTGCATGGCCCCCTTTTTCGGTTTGGTATAGCGCTCGAGGTACACATCGGGCAGGACTGCGCCGTTGACGATTACCATTTCGCGGCGATAGGCCGCAATGCCCTGCGGGTCGAACTTGCCCCAGCCCGGAGCTTTGAGGCCAAACTCATGCGGCCAGTCGGTGTGGTAATAGGCGACGGCGCCATCCTTGGCTGGCACTGCGGTCCAGCTCTTTTGCGACCAGTCTTCGGCGCCGCTGATAATAACGTCGGGGCCACCCTCGATGACCAGCACGGCGTCGCGTGCGTCGGGTCCGAGCTGGTGGCCGTCGATAATAATGCCGCCCTCGCGGTACAGGCCGGCGGCAATCGCCACTTTAACTCCGCGACCAGCGCGCAGTTCGTCTTCAGCCCGGCGCACTGCTGCGGTGATGCTGCGGTAGGGTGCGTCGATGGTGCCGAGCTCGTCACCGGTAGCGCCGGTGCTGACGTGCACGGTGACGCTGACCGTGCTTTCATCGATGCTAGCGCCGGTGACCACGCTGGGGTCAGTGGGGATGACGTCGAGCGCAGCGAGGGTGCTGGCTGTGACGAGCGCGAGGAGCAGGGGTCGGATCATAATGATGGTGCCTTGGTTATGGTGGCGGTGGTCAGGCTGTCGAAGGGGACGGCCACGCTCGCTTGGGTGGCGGGCGTATCGATTTTTGTGCTGAGCATCGCGAGCGCTTGCATGGCCAGTTCGCGACTGGGAATTCGCATGTGGGCCAGCGGTATGCCTTGGCAGGTGGCGTGGCCGCCATCGGTGATGGCAACCAGGCTGAGATCGCGTGGGACCTCGAGGCCCTCGGCGGCCGCCGCGGCAACCATGCTGGCCGCATCGCTGGCGCGTGGCATGAGCACCGCGGTGGGGCGCGCAGGGCCGGTTAGCAGGGCGCGACACCAGCGGATGCGATCCCAGCCGAGTTGGCGCCAATTATCCGGCACGTGGTGAACCTGACATTGGCAGCCATGGGCCGCGGCCGCGGCGCAGGCCCCGGTCTCGCGGTCACGCCACGATGGATGACTGTGAGGCGGCGGCGGGCCGATGTAGGCAATGCGACGATGACCGGCCTCGTGCAGGGCGGCTAGCGCTTGGTCCCACGCGTGGGCGTCGTCGGGGTAGACGGCATCGGTGGGGTGCTGGGTGTTGATCCACACCACCGGGCTGCGGGTGGCGGCTACCAAATCGATCAGGGCGTCGGGAATGGCGCGCGCGTAGTGCACCAGCAAGCCGTCGACCGCGAGTTCGCGCAGCATGAGCGGGCCGTGTTCGGGGTCGCCAAGGTCGTCGATCTTGAGTTCGGTCGCCAGGACGTGCCAGTCGCGCTTGCGGCATTGGTCGATGGTCCAGCGCTGGATCTCGAAGTGGAGGGGGCCGATGTCGATGCGGCCCACGAGGCCGATGGCGTTGTGGCGGCCGGTGCGCATCGCCTTGGCGGCGCCGTGTTTGCGGTAGCCGAGTTCGCGTGCGGCTGCTTCGACCCGTGCTACGGTCTCCGGGCGAAAGCGTTCGGCGCGTCCGCCCAAGATGTGGGTGACGGTCTCTTTGGACAGCTTGAGGTGTTCGGCGATGGTGCGGCAGGTGACCCGAGGCATAGCAGTACTACGAAGTATCCTTGATGTTGTTGACATGTTGTGGCGAACTTCCGCCTCAACGCCAGGACATGTTACTTCGTAGTACCAACATGACTATCACGCATTCCTCCTCGCTACGCTTGGGCCTCGCCGCCGCGCTGACCCTGTGCTTCTCGCTAAGCGGTGTTGCTGCAGAGCCTTTGGTTGACCCTCTGGCGCAACAGTTGGCCGCCTTGCCGTCCCCCGTTGACGTCATTGCTGGTGCGAGCTCGGAGCACACCAGTCAGGTGGCCGTGACCGCGGTGACCGTGGCTGGCCAAGCTGCCGAGCGGGTGGCGACCCAGAGCAAGCCCAAGAAATCATGGATGGCCCAGTATAGCCGGAGGACGCAGGCAGCGATCCCGGCTGACGCTCGGGTGGTGGTGACTTTCCTGGCGCGCGCCGCCGAGAGCCCGGCCGAGAACGGCACCGTGAAGGCCCGCGTTAATTTCGGTTTGGCCGCCAAGCCCTACACCAAGTTCATCTCGCAGGGCGTGTCGGTGGCCGACCAGTGGCAGCGTTTTGCCATGCGCGGCATCGTGCCGCAGGCCTGTGAGGCCGATGGCGCTAAGGTCGAGTTCTTTGTCGGTGATCAGGTCCAGGCGATGGATGTCGCCGATCTGCGGGTCTTGGTGTTTCCGTCGAGTGTGGAGGTCGGCGCCCTGCCGGTCACAATGCGAGACTTTGCGTATCCGGGTCGGGAAGCCGATGCACCGTGGCGCGCCGCGGCCCTGGCGCGCATTGAGGCCAATCGGATGGCGCCGCTTAGCGTGACGGTGCGTGATGCCGCTGGGGCTCCGGTGCCTGGTGCCCAGGTCCACGTGGCGCTCCAGCAGCATGCGTTCACCTGGGGCTGCTCCTTTAAGGCCAGTTACATCATGGCTGGTAAAGTTGATTATAAGCTGCCCAGTGGCCTGACGGCCGACCAAGCCCGCGCCAAGGTGCGGACTCTGCTCACCGAGTCGCGGATGTTCAATACCGTGGTGCTCGGCAATGACCTCAAGTGGGAAGCATGGAACGGCAAATGGGGCAGCTATGGACCGGCCCAGCGCGCTCAAACCGATGCCTGCATCGACTGGCTGGCCCAGCAAGGTTTACGTCAGAAGGGCCATGTCATGGTGTGGGGGACGCGCAGCTTGCCGAAGGCGGTGCCGCTTGATGACGGCGGCGTTGTGGCGCGGTCGGTGATTCCGCAGCGTATTGCCGAGATTGGTGGCCGCTATGCAGGCAAGCTGCAGATCTGGGACGTGATCAATGAAAATTACATGTTCCGGGCGATAACCGACCTGACTGGCGATGCCCAAGTACCGACCTGGTTTAAGCAGGCCAAGGAGGTGACTGGTGCGCGGCTATTCTGGAACGAAGTGCGCCTGTTTAATAATACCGAGCGTTCGCCCTTGGTGCGCGATTACACCGAAGAGTGGATCAAGCGTTTGCAGGCGGCCGGTGCGCCGATTGACGGTGTCGGCTACCAGGCGCACTTATCGCATGGCTCGGCGCCCACGCCGGAGGAGTTGTTGGAGCGCATGGATCGCTTTGGCGCGCTGGGTGTGGAGATCATGGCCACTGAGTTTGATCTGAGTGTCAGTTCGCTTGACGACCCTGAGGAGCAGGCGTGGCAGGCCGACTATGTGCGCGATTTCCTGATCGCCAATTACTCGCATCCGGCGGTGACCGGGGTGGTCAGTTGGACCCCGGTGGTGGCCAAGTGGATCCCCAAGTCGGCGCTGCATGACGAGGCTTTCAATCTGCGGCCGCATGGCGATGCGTGGCGCAAGCTGGTGACCGAAACTTGGTGGACCGACGAGACGGTTGCCGCCGATGCTCAGGGCGTGGCCAGCGTGCGCGGTTATCACGGTGACTACCTGGTAACGGTAAGCCATGCCGGCAAGAGCGCGCAGGCGACGCTGAGTTTGGCTGCTGACGGGGCGCAGCTTGAGGTCACGCTGCCCTAGCAGGCGGTGCGTGGTGGCTCAGGCTTGCTCGCGATAGTCACGCGGGCTGCTGCCACTCCATTTTTTGAACGCATGCGCGAAGGCGCTGGGATCGGCGTAGCCACAGTGGGCGCCGATCTCGGCAATTGGCAGCGTGCTGCGGTGCAATAAATCGGCGGCGCGCTGGCAGCGGCGGTCGATCAGAGTGGCGGTGAAGCCCGCTGGGCCGTGCTGGGCAAACACGCGGGTGATGTGATTCGGGTGCGCCGCAAACACCTGGGCCGCCATGTTGCGATCGATGGCATGGTTGAGATTGAGGTCGATCCAGTTGCTAATGGCTTGCCACAGCGCGCGTCCCGATGAGGTGCTGGCTGGGCTATGTCGGAGATGCTGGGCGGCTTGTCGGAACAGCGCTTCGAACAGGCAGCAGAGGCTGCGCGGGTCTTTGCCTTTCAGGTCGGCAATTGCCCGCGCGGTATGATGAATACTTGCTGGCAGACCATCAACGCTGCAGCCAAGTTTGTGGCGCGGATGGCCGTCACCTTGGCCCCGTGTCCAACGATTGAACTGCACGCAGTCGCTGTGGATGAAGCAGCCAACGATGCTCAATCGGCCGGTGTGGTAGTGGTGCCAGCAGCCGGGATCAACCGCGAGGCCCTGACCTGCGCTGAGCTCGTAAACCGCGCTGTTGGCACCCTGAGGAATGCGAACCTGGCCTGAGCCGGCTACCGCGAGAATAAAGCGTGGCCCTCTGGTGAGGGTGGCGTTTGGCACTGGGGCCGCACGGCCATGCGCATGCAGGCAGCCTTGGATTGGTCTGGCACCTAAGCAGTTGTCAATTGCGGCGAGAATCCCACTGCGGTCATCCATGCGTGGAATTTACAAGTTGGTGTTAGTTTCTCAACTGAAACAGAAAGTAGCGTGCGTATATTGAACAGGACAAGGAACCCGCCATGAAGCTCCCCAATATCGTCTATCTGCATGTCCACGACCTCGGGCGCTACTGCGAGCCCATGGGCTACGCGATTCCGGCGCCAAACTTGCAGCGCTTTGCTGAGCAGGGCGTGCTGTTGCGTAATTGCCATGCCTCGGCGCCCTCGTGCGCGCCTAGTCGTGCGGCGCTGGTCACCGGGCAGTATCCGCACTGCTGTGGCATGCTTGGTCTGCCCGCGCCGAAGCTGGGCTATCGGCTCAATGATTACAGTTTGCACCTGGGCGCGTGGTTGCGGGCGCGCGGCTATCACACGGCCTTGGCGGGCGTGCAGCACGTGGCGCGTGAGCCGATGGTGAATCCGCTGGAGGTATTGCCCTACGATCGCTTTTTAACCGGCAAGGACGATGAGCGCGATAATGACCGCGTCGGTAAGGCGATTAAGTTTTTATCCGAAGACCATGAGCGCCCGTTCTTCTTGTCGGTTGGTCTGTTGGACCCCCATCGTGATAATCAGGCGCCAGGCCGCGGCACCTTCATTGAATCGCAACCGCATCGTGAACCCTTCGATATCGAAGATCGCGCGCGCTATTGTCAGCCCTGGCCGCATATGCCCGATACCCCGGTGGCGCGGCGTGAAATGGCGAATTTCAAGATGGGCGTGGCATCAATGGATGCCGATGTGGGGCGCTTGCTCACTGTGCTCGACCGTCCAGATCTGCGTGACAATACCTTGGTCATCTTTACTACCGATCACGGGCCGGGTGTGTGCGGCATGAAATGCACGCTCACCGAACGTGGTACGGGGGTCACCACCGTGTGGCGCGGCCCACGCGATCCGGCCTACGGAGCGGCCTGTCACTTTACTGGCGGGCGGGTGGTAGATGCCATGTGCCAGCACCTTGATTTCTACCCCAGTTTGTGTGAATGCTTGGGTGAAGAAGCGCCGGCGCATTGCCAGGGTCGCAGCCTGCTGCCGCTGGTGCGCGACGGTGTCGACGCGATCCACGACGCGATATTTTCCGAGCAGACCTATCACTATAGCGACAGCCCGCGGCCGCTGCGCTCGGTGCGCACCGAGCGCTACCGTTATATTCGCTGCTATTTGCCCGAAATGCTTGTGGGGGTGGACTGCGGTCCGGCCGAGAATTGGTGGCGCGCGCATGGCTATGGCGAGCGCCCACAAGAGGCCGAACAACTGTTCGACCGCTACTTTGATCCCCACGAGGCTAACAACTTGGCGACGCATCCTGAATACGCCGAGGTGCTGGCGGAGATGCGTGGGCGTATGGATGAGTGGCAGCGCGAGACTGACGATCCGATTGTGCATGGCATCCCGGTGCCGCCAGCGCAAGCAGTGCGGAGCTAGCTTATGTGGCGGCCGCAGCTTTGCCCCGCGGCCGCCACGGCATTGCTAACGAATGCGCTGATGATTGGGCGCACCCTGATGAATGCGACGCGGGCCGGGTGGGTCGCGTTCGTCAGCGACGGTGGTAAAGCCGCCCTCGGGCAGCGGAACCGAGCCGGCGAGCATGGGGTCGCTGCTGCGCTGCATCCAGTTATCGAGGCGCTCGCGGTACTCGGCGAGAATGTGCTCGTAGCGCGGGTTGCCAGCGAGGTTGTGGCGCTCTTGCGGGTCGAACATGGTGTCGAACAGTTCTTCGTCGGCCTCGCGTTGATCGGCCCAGCCGGCCTGCAGCCATTGGTCTTTGCTCAGGCTGCGATCGCAGTTCGGCAACACCGGTTGCCGCCTGCTGCCGAAACGCCGGCAGTAGACGTAGCGATCAGTGCGTAGCATGCGCTTGGGCTCGTAGGCCGCGTGGTAGGTTACCTCGGCGATTAGTTCGTCGTGAATTGGGCGAGACTCATCGCCCAGCGCTGGACCGAGCGCGGTGCCGTCGAGACGGTCAGGACAGTCAACGCCGACCAGTTCACAGATCGTCGGCCACAGGTCGAGATGCGACACCATGTGGTCGATCGCCTGGCCGCCGAGGAAGCCGCCGGGGCCGCGCATCACCAAAAATACGCCGGTGCCATGCTTGGTCAGCGAGCACTTCATGCCGGGGAAGGGCACGCCGTGATCGGTGGTGGCGATCATCAGGGTGGTGTCACTGAGGCCGGCTTGGTCAACCGCGGTGATGATGGCGCCCATTTGGCGGTCGAGCTCAGAAGCGGCTGAGCAGAACCAGGCCCAGTCTTCACGGCCGGCGGGTGTGTCGGGCAGGATCTCAGGCGGAATGGTGTAGCGCGGGTCGTAGCGCTTGTGGTCGGGCTCGGCGCCGAAGCCCTCGGGCCCCGATTTGCCACCACGGTGGGTGAGGCCCCAACTGCACGACAGGAAGAAGGGTGCGTCGTGCTGCGTTGTCACGAAGGCCACGGCGTCATCGAGCGGGCCATCGATGAAGGTGGTGTAGCCCATCAGCTCAGCGCCCTCGGTGCCGCCGACATTGCTACAGTGATTGGCGGCCATGCCCCAGGCGGCGGTTTGGTAACCTTGGCCGGCCAGCATCGCTGACAGCGTGGCGCTGTAGTCATTGAGTTGGTGACCGCGATGCGCGAGGCCAAACATGCCGTTGTTGTGGGGGTATTGCCCGGTCATCAGACTGGCGCGGCTTGGCGAGCAGGTGGGTGCGGCGCAGTGGCAATTGCGGAACAGCACACCCTGCTCGGCCAGGGCCTGCAGGTGTGGGGTGTCGATGTCGTAGCCGTAGGGCTGGATGTAACGCCCGGTGTCGTGGCTGTTGAGATAGATAATGTTGGGCATTTGTGCCATGATTACGCGTCCTTGTCGGTATTCTGTCTGTTCGAGACGGCGAAGTCCATTGCTCATCCGGAACCAATCTTAGAGTTTGTAACGTGCAAAGGCTGGTTTCAGTTGGGATGCCCGATGTCGATGGTGGCCATGGATTGATCATCGCGTCGCTGCGTGCGTATCTGGACCAGGGCCTTCGGCGGGCGATTCCGGCCTGGGGCCTGGCAGGGCCGCCAGCCGATGCTGGCTTCCGTGGCGGTACTCGCTTGGTGCTGGGGATTGCCGGGCGTAACCAGATGGATCTGGCTCAGGGCGACCGACAGCGCGTGGTCACGCTGCGCCGAGGCGACCTGGTGTGCATCGACCGCCATAGCTGGAACCGGCCGCGCCACACCTGGGAGAAAACCTTTCTGGCGATCATCCTCAAGCGCGACCACATCAGTTATTATTTGCGTCATGCGTTTGGCCCAGGGTCGACGCCGGCCGAGGCGTGTCGCTCCTATGTGGCGCGACCGCCGGCGCCGGCCACGCTGCACCTGGCGGCAGCGGCTGAGGCCCTCGGTAAGCAGCGCAGCGAGGCCCTGTTGGATGTGTGCCGGTGTTTGGTCGCCGAGTGCCTGCGCGAAATCAGCGAGCCAGCCGGGCAGAGCCAGGCTGGCGTCTGGTTGCAACTCGGCGATTGGGTCGACCGGCATTTGCACGAAGACATCGATCGCAGCGCCGTTGCACTTGCCTGCGGCGTGCACCCGAACCATGTATCGCGGCTGTTTCGCCAACATGCGGGCATGGGTTTTGTGGCCTGGGTGCGGCGCCGCCGCATCGAGCGCGCCTGTGCGTTGTTAGCGCGCGGCGGGATGCGCGTGGCCGAGGTGGCGCAGCGCTGTGGTTTCACCTCGGCTGAATACTTCGCCACGGTGTTTCGTCGTGAGTGTGGCGTGAGCCCGCGGCAGTGGGCGCGTCACGGCTGAGATTGCTTACGCGATCAGCGCGAGGGCGGCGTCGATGTGTTCGGTCACCAGGGGGGTGATCACCTGGTGTTGATCGCCCAGTTCACAGCCGGGTTTGCGGCAGGTCACGCCCATGCGCGCGCCGTAGTGCGTTGCCAGCGTTTTGGCGCTGGCGGGATACGCGCGCTTGATCAATTCTTCGATTACGGTGCAGGCGGCATGCACGGCCGTGGCGCGTTCGGGCTGCGTGTCGTAATGAGCGCACAGCCAGCTAAGCAACTGCGGAGCCACGTTGGCGGCTACCGCGCTGAGGCCGGGGGCGCCGGCCTGCAGACTGGCTAGTCCGAGCGCCATGCAGGCATTGGCCACGAACAGCGGGCTGTTGGCAGCGGCAGCCACTTTGCTGGCGAGCACGGCGCGGTCGCAGCTGGTTTCCTTGAGATAGCGCACCTGGCCACTGGCGGCGCAGAGCTTCACGGTGTCGAGGCTGAGGAGGCGTTTCCAGGGTGCGGGGCATTCGTAGAAGCCGAGGGCGCACTCGCCACTGGTCGCAATCAGCTCAGCAACGGCGGCGTGGCAGGCGTTGTCGCTTTCTTCGCGCGGCACCAACTCATTGGTCAGGATCACGCTCGCGGCCACGCCGGTGCCGGCCATGGCGCGCACGGCCTCGCTCAAGGGGCCATCGCCATCGCGCAGGGCACCCGCCACCACTGGCACGCGGCCTTGGGCGTGATGCACCACGCGACTGGCCAGCTGCACCCGCTCGGGGGCGGTGAGGAAATGGCACTCGCTCGACAGGCATACGGCAAACAGGCCAGCGGCGCCGTGGGCGATGTACCAATCGACGAGGTGCTGGAGGGCGCCGTCATCCAGGCTGCCGTCAGCATTGAAGGGCGTGATCATCACTGGCCACAGGCCAGCTGGGAGGGCTGCGTGCATACGCTTGGTTGTCTGGTTTGGCGTTCTGTCGGCAAGTAGGCGGTGTTTCCATATTCGTAGGGCCTTTTCAGGACTTCGGTTACGGCCTAATGCTGGAAACTGAAAAAGTTACAGACATACTGAAAGAGTTACATGACGAGCATTAATGACGTAGCAGCGGCGGCCGGAGTCTCGGTGGCTTCGGTCTCACGGGTCTTCAACAAGCGGCCCAATGTACGGCCCGAAGTTGCCGAGCGGGTGTTGGCCTCGGCACGCAGCTTGGGGTACCGGCCGCGCCAGAGCGCGCGGCGCGATTGTGTGGCGGTGGTGGTGCCCTCGCTGCAGCTGGGCACTTACGGTAGCATGCTGGCTGGTGGGATTACCGGGGCGGCGCAGCAGCGTGAATGGCGCATCGAGTTGGTGACCCCCGAGGCCTTGCCGCAGTTGCAGGGCGGCCTCGTGAGTGGCGTGGTGGCGGCGGTGACCGGGCACGATGCCAGCCTGCGCCAACTCAGTGGCGTACCGGTGGTAACACTTAATACCCCGGTCAACGATCTGCCCTGCGTGCGCTCGGCCGACCGTGCGGCTGTGTTTGATGCCGTTACGCATCTACACCAGCGGGGGCATCGCCGCATAGGCTTGATCACGGTGGACGCTGAGAGCTATGCCAATGTGCAGCGCCGTACCGGCTACGCCGATGGCCTGCGGCGTGCCAGCTTGAAGGTGGATGCTGCGCTGATTGCCCGCTGCCGCTATCCCGACACCACGCTGGAGGTGTGCCGCCGTCTGTTGGCCGCCAAGCCTGACGCGGTCATCGCAACCGGCGAGCATGCCGGGCCCCAGGTGGCGCATGCCTTGTACCACCTGGGTGTGCGCCTGGGCGAAGACCTGAGTTTTGTGACCCACGAGTATCCCGGCGTGAGCTGCTGGCAGACGCCGGCCCACACCACCATTGCTCAAGACTTCACGGCTTTGGCCGAGGCCTGCTTGGCACGCCTTGCCGGCGAGTGCGATGACGACGACATCGTGGTGCCGTGCCAGTTGCATCAACGCGACTCCGTGCGCACCCGAGGTATCCCATGAAACGCCCCAACGTTTTGCTTCTCTACACCGATCAACAGCGCTGGGATTCGATTGGCGCGAGTGGCCTTCAGCCGTGCTTGACGCCCAACCTCGATGCTTTGGCGGCCAAGGGTGCTCTGTTTGACCACTGCTTTGTGAATGCGCCGGTGTGCATGCCCTCGCGTCAGAGCATGTTGGCTGGTCGTTATCCGTCGTCGGTGGGCACGGTGTGCAACGGCGTTGAGATGGATCCGGCCGTGAGCTGCATCCACAACGTGATCGGCCAATACGGCTACCACACCGCGCAACTGGGTAAGCTGCATTTCAAAAACCACGCGCATCGCGATCACCGTGAACCGCATCCAGATTACGGTTTTGATACGTTTATTCTGTCTGATGAACCGGGCTGTTACCAAGACGCCTACCTCAAGTGGGTGGCCGAGCGCGATCCGTCTGCAGTAGAAGCCTGTATGTGCGATACCCCGCCGATGTGCACGATGCCCAAGCGGCATAAACAGGAGCGCAATACCACAGACCCCTATGTATTCGAGGGACCGGAGGATCTCAGTCATACCGCCTTTGTGGCCGACGAGACCTGCGATTTCATCAAGCGGCATAAGGATGGTGAGCCGTGGTTTGCGATCGCCGGTTTTTATGCGCCGCATTGCCCGTTGAATCCACCGCAGCGTTTTATCGATATGTACGATATTGACGCGATGAAGTTGCCGAATCGCCTGTCTGGGCAAGGCAGCAATCTCAACGATGACGAGTGGCGCAAGGTGGTTGCGTATTACTGGGCGCTGTGCAGTCATGTTGATGATCAGGTTGGCCGTATTCTCGCAACGCTTGAGGAGTGTGGGCTGAGTGACGACACCTTAGTGATCTTCACCTCTGATCATGGCGAGTACCTGGGTGACCAGGGCCGAATTCAAAAGGGCGGTCCGCATGACCCTTCGGCGCGCGTGCCCTTGATTGTGAGCTATCCAAAGGCGATTGAGCCCGGTCAGCGCCGCAGTGAAATTATCGAACACGTCGACCTGGCCCCCACGATCCTCGATTGGGCTGGGATCCAGAAGCCACCGATTATGCAGGGGCACTCGTTCCGGCCTTTATTGCAGCCCGGTCGTGGCGACTACAGCGAGCGCGATAGCGCCTACATGGAAATTAAATACCCGTTTGGCGCGGCCTACAAGGCGCTGCGCACCAAGGATTATCTCTATCACATGTGGAATGATGGCCGGGATCTCCTGTACGATCTTGCCAGCGACCCGTATCAGCTGACCGACGTGGCCAAAGACCCGGCTCAGGTCGATGCGTTGCAGAAGTGTCGCCACCGTCTGCTCGAGCGTTGGTTCGACGTCGAGAACCAGTATCCGATCCGAGTTGGCGACTATTGAGTCTGCGTTAGGGGAGCGCCGCCTTGCGATGTGGCTTTCCGCGGGGCGGCCAGTTTTGGATAGGGATTCGAACGGCGGCTAGAGTATCTGCCGCAGCAGTCGCTGAACCGCGCCGATGTGGAACGGTTTCGCTACCACCGGAACCGATAATTCTTTCGACACTTGGCGCACTTGTGGATTGTCGGCGTCGCCGGTTATCAGGGCGCAGTGGCCAACTAGACGTGGCCAACGGCGCAGGGCGTGGGCGAGCAGTTCGCAGCCATCGCCGTCGGGTAGCTTGACGTCGCACAGCACAGCGCGCACCACGCCGAGCTGCAATTGTTCGTGGGCTTCGGCGCGGCTACCGCAGGTGATGGTCTCGCAGCCTTCGTCGGCCAGCATGTCGGTGAGGAGTTCGGCGACTAAGGGCTCGTCGTCGATCACCAGAACCTGGGTGGCGGAGCCGATGATCGGTAGCGGATGCGAGGGGGTGGACTCGTTGGGCACGCCGATTGATTGCAGGGTGATGGTGCAGCGGGCGCCGTGCAGATCGGTGCGGCGGTCCAGGGTGATGCTACCGCCCATTTCGCGCAGCAGCGAGGAGGCAAGGCACAGGCCAAGGCCGTGGTGACCTTCTTTTGAGCGCGAGGTGAAAAAGGGTCGCAGACAGTGGCGGATCTCATCGTCGTTGGGCGAAGCGCCGTCGTTGTCGAGGTGCACGAGGAGGCGACCGTGGCGGAGTTCGCCCGAACATTCGATGCGCTTGGCGCCGGCCTGGATCGCGTTGTCGAGAGCCTGTTCAAATACGCGTGCCAGGGCCCGCGAGCTGGCCAGGGCAACAGGCAGCTCTTTGCGATACGAGATTGGCGGGATCGGCACCCGGCGTTGCTCGAGGCGTTCGCAGGCCAGGCCGATAATGGTGCCGATGGCGCAGGGGCTGGCCTCTTCCCGGGCCGGATTGGCCAGGCTGCGCAGGCGCTCAACCAAGGCGATACAGCGCTCGGCCTCGTTGCTCAGGGTTTGCGCGCGTCGGCGCACGTCGGTGGGGTCGTCGGCGCGCAGGCGCAGGCGCTGGGCATGGCCGAGGATTGCCGTGAGCGGATTATTCAGCTCATGGGCGAGGCCCCGTACCAGTTGCCCGATCGAGGTCTGGAGCTCGAGCTGGAGGACTTCGTTGCGGGTTTCGCGCAGTTGTTCGTGGGCCAGGGCCAGTTGGCTCTGGTAGGCGGCGAGATGGCCTTCGAGCTCGGCGCGGCCTCGCATCAGTTCGGCGGCATCGCTGTCGACGTGTGCCGGAGCGCGCGTCAGGCTGACGCCGCGTTGGATCAAAGCGGCGAGCTCAACCGGGTCGGCGTGTTCGGTGACGGCTGCTTCGCAGCGCCCTTCGTTAACCGCGCGCAGGAGGGCGTCTTGCGGGCCAATGGCAATGCGAAAGCTCTGTGGCAGGCGCAGCGCGAGATGGGAGCTCAGGGCGAGAGTGTCGGTGTCGGCGCGGGTTCCGCTCAGCAGCACCGCCACGATGTCGGGGTCAAAGGCAACGGCGTCTTCGCCGTTATCGATGCTGCGCACCAAGGGGTCGTCGCCGAGACTGTGGAGTGTGCTGATGCCGCCCAGGCCGGTGCCGATGGTTGCCACGCGCAGTCTGCGCTCGGGGGCTGGAGTGGCGTGATGGTGATTCATCGTGGGGTGTGCACCTTCGTCCACGGGTTCACCGCATGGTGTAGCGGGGCGCTGTCGGGGAACAAGGATGGCATGCGTTATTCAAGCGGTGGGTGGTGCGGGCTGCCTCTCTGCGTCTGGCCGGGGCGGCGCGCCCGGTTTCCGCTTCTGCGTGCTCCGGGTGGGCGTAACCCAGGGCTATGGCATTGATCCTGGCATTGGAATCGAGTTGCGACGAGACGGCGGCGGCCTTGGTGCGCGATGGACACATCGTGGTGGAGGAGCGCGTGGCGAGTCAGGCTGACGATTTCGCCGAGTGGGGTGGGGTGGTGCCGGAATTGGCCGCACGCGGGCATGTTGGGTGGTTGCCGGGTCTGATTGACAAGGTGCTAGGCGATGCTGGGCTGGAGTCTTCGGCGGTTGATGCGATAGCGGTGGGCGCATGGCCCGGCTTGATTGGCAGCCTGCTGTGTGCTGTGACCTGCGCCAAGGTGCTGGCGCTGCGCTGGGGCGTGCCGCTGATTGCGGTGGACCATGTGCAGGCCCACCTTGCGGCAGTGCATCTTGGGCGAGATAAGATTGGCTATCCCCTGGTGGGCTTGGTGGCCTCTGGTGGCCACAGTCATTATTATTTTACCGCTGAACCCGGTGCGCTCGAGTTATTGGGCGGCACCATTGATGACGCGGCCGGCGAGGCCTACGACAAGGCCGCAGCAACCTTGGACCTCGGCTATCCAGGTGGGCCACTGGTTGACCGTTTGGCCCGGGAGGGCAACCCCAAGGCCTACCGCTTGCCGCGCAGCTTTATCAGAGACGAGGCGATCAAGCTGAGCTTCGCCGGCTTGAAGACAGCTCTGCTGTACAAGGTTCGTGGCCCCAAGGGGCGCGACCCCCTGACGCTCGATCAGCAGGGGGTGCGAGATGCCTGCGCTGCGTTCCAGGACGCCGCGGTTGATTGCTTGGCGACCAAGCTGTGCCAGGCCGCAGAGGCGCGCGGCGTGCGCACCATCGCCGTTGGTGGCGGCGTGGCGTGTAACAGCGGCCTGCGCGAACGGCTCACGGCTGAGGCCACTCAGCGAGGTTGGACCCTGCTGCTGCCAGACTTGGTGCACTGCGTTGATAACGCGGCCATGATCGGCGCCTTGGCCCATTTCAAACTCCAGCGTGGCGAGTTGGCCCCGGTCGATTTGGTGCCTTTGCCGACTGGAGCCGCCGGCCCGCGGAAGTAGACGGCGCGTTTAATCGGGTCCTGGGTCCTGGAACGCCTGCAGGCAGGCTTGGGCGCGGGGCTGCCGCCCCGATTCCCCGCCACGTGTTTCGATTCAGGGCCGTTCCTATGGCCTAAGCGCCGCAAGGCGCGTACCAGGACCCAACAACGCAGCGAGCCGCCCCATCAGGGCGGCTCGCTGCGTTGTGACAAGAAAGGCGCTGCTATTGCTTGGGCATGAAGCCAGCGTGCAGATAGCGGATCAGCTGATCCTCGGTCATCGCCGTGACGCGGTATTCGCGGGCACGGTCTTGATCGGGTTCGCTGCGGTCGCCGGCGATCAGGTAGTCGACGCCAGGGCCGAGTTCTTTGATCACGGTAGCGCCAGTGCGGCTCAGGAAGTCGGACAGGTCGCCTTTGTTGTAGCGCTTGAATTCACCGGCCAGCACCACAACGGGCGATTCCTGGGTATCGAAGATCGGGTTGCCGACCATGTCGCCCTTGGTGATCGGGTTGCGCCGGCCGTCTTCTTCAGCCACGATGCGAGCGGTGGCCATGGCCACGTCGGTGTCGATGACTTCGGCAAAGCCCTTGGGCACGTAGCGGCCCTTAACGTACTGGAACACTTCTAGGCGTAGACCGTTGAACACGCGGTCGCGGCTGCCGATATCGAGGATCACGTAGTGACCGCCGAGTTCGCGCTCGAGAATCTTGCCGTCGGGCTTAATTTCGTCGAGCCAGGTCAGTCGCAGTTCGAGCAATTCGCGAATCCGTGATTCGAGCTGGCTCTTGCGCGTCAGCAGTTCGCTCTTGGTGGTGGCAAAGCGCTCTTGGGCGGTGTCTTTGGCGTCTTCCAGGTCGTCGAGCTTGGTCAACAGCTTGTCGCGGTCTTCCTCAAGCTTGGCGTCGGCGTCGGTGATCTGCTGCATAACCTCGTGGAGCTCGTTTTGGAACTCGCGAATCAGGTCTTCCAGCGGGCGCATCAGGTTTTTGCCGGGATTCTCAATCTGGTTCTGCTGCGACTTGAGCAGCTCAAGATTGAAGTTCACGGTTTCGCGGGTGCGAACCCAGGCCGTCTTCTCGCCTTCGGAGCCCATGATCCATGGGTTGGCCGGATTGCTGTTATCATACAGTAGGCGGTTGGCGGCGAGCTCGAGGTCGATGTGGTTCATTTCCTCGCGCAGATCGGTGACACGGCGTTGGAGGCCGACCACATCACGCTCGAGTTCTTGCACGTTGTTTTCAAACGCGACTAAGGCTTGGCCTTGGCTGGCAGGGTCATTGGGGCTGCCACGGCGCTCCATCTCATTGTCGCTGTACCGGACATAGGCCAGTACGCCGAACAGAAGCGTGCCGATGATCAGTACGATCAGGGCACCCAATGTGGAGTGGAACGATGCTCGACGATGCACGGCTGTTCCTTCCTTCACTCGGAGCTGGCAGAGCTGCCCATGAGATGGATCAGCTGTTCCTGGTTGATGATGGTGGCACCGAGAAGGCGCGCGGTGGAGATCGCCTCGGCGGCGTTTTCGCCGGCCAGCAGCACGTCAATGCCGTCGCTAACCGAGCTGCCGAGGATACCGCCGTTGGTTTCGACAAAGCGTTTGACCACCGAGGTGTCAACGGCGGTGAAGTCACCGGCCATGACAAAGGTCATGCCCTTGCGAATGCGGAAGTGATCGATGGTGCGCACCTTGGCCAGCAGTTTGTCTTCCGACAAGATGGTGACGCCATTGAGGTTGGCCTCTTCGAGGGCGAAGGCGGCGTTCTCGCCGGCCACCAAGTAGTGAGTGCGGCGAGTGATCTCGGGTTCCACCATGCCGCCGGCGTCTTCGATGAAGCGTGCCAGCTCGGGCTTGCTGAACTTGCGGAAATCGCCCTGGATCACGTAGATCTTCACCTCGTCCGGGTTGTAGATCGGATTGTGAATGTGATCGCCGGGGATGATCGGATCGTTCGGGTCGGTCTCGGCGGTGACGCGTGCGGTGGCGAGGCGGGTTTCGGTGGCTACCACTTCTACCTCGCCCTTGACCATGTTCTTACCGCCGCGGCGGTTGAACACGGTGAAGCGCATGCCGCGATGGATGTCATTTTCAACGCCGCGGTTGATGATGACAAAGCCGTCGGTGACGCGCGATTGGAGCACGATGCCGTCGGACAGCATCTCTTCTTTTTGCACGTCTTGGCGGTCGAGCAGTTCTTGGACGCGCTCGTGGCGCTCCTTCACCTGCTGCTCAACTTCAAGCTCCAGCTTGCGGTGGCCGCGCTTGAGTTGTTCGAGTTCTTGCGATTGCTCTTCGATCTTGGCGCGCAGCTTGCGGCGCTCGTCTTCGCCACTGCGGGCATTTTGCATCGCCTGCTGTTCAACCTGGGTCAGCTCCTTGCGGTGCCGAGCGGTGTTCTCCAGTAGCGTATTAAAGGTCCGGCTGCGGGCCTCTAGGGCGCTCTGGATGCCGGCCACGGCACGCTCGTGAGCGGGCAGCAGCTGGCTCTTTACAGCGCGCGTTTCGTCGGAGTCCGACGTACGCTTGCTGGCCAGCTTGGCCAGGCGGAGGGCAATGCCCTCTTCCAGTTGCGGGATCTGGGCTTTGAGAGCACCTTCTTCCCCGCGCAGGCTGACCAGCCGAGCATTGAGTTGCTGTTTTTGTTCCTGCACGGCGGCAAGGTCGGCATGGAAGTGCAAGAAGAGCACGAAACCAGTTGCCATCGCTATGCCGAATAAAGCCACCAGGGTGACTAGCCACGCAGGCACGTAATCCTTGTCCATACCGCTACTCCGGACCCGAAAATCGGAAGCCAGACGGTAGGTCGACAACTGGTGGTCACAACGGCAGCAGAAGTCATGGGAAGGGTTTGTGTGTCACTGGCGGACGGGAAGTGACGAATTAGCGGGCCTGGGGAGGGGGCTGAGGCGCCCTCGTTTGACGCCTCTTCGTGAAGAATGTGGCATGCAGGGCCGGCCCCGCTCGTGGTCCTTGCTTGGGCGCGTGGCTGAAAGGTCTGGCCCGATGGCTGTACGCGCTCTGCGCTGAGGTGCGGTTGTATCCGATCGGTGCACTGCAGCGATGCGTACCCGTTATGTAACGACGGTACACATCCTAGCGATGCACGATGTAGCAGCACATTCAGGAAGTGTCTCAATTGCGGGTAGTTGCGTAAAAAATGAACGGAAAATAGGCGACATGGTCAGATAGGGAGCACTGATATGCCCCAGCTAAGATCAGCGCCGCCATTTCTAAGTCATCTTTCTAATACGGCTTATGACGGTTTGGTGGTGGGTGTGCCAAAGTGGGCGCGGTGTTTGCCAGTAAGGATCGACTTCAGGCCTCCGGGCGCGTGATCCTTTCAACCCCATACAGACCGGGAACACCTCATGACACGAATGATGCTGTCTCTCTTTGCCGTGCTTGTCATGGCTCTTGCCGTACCAAGTACGGTCTACGCCGACATGCCCGTCGGCGACACTATCCACCAGGCCGTTGCGGCCGATGCGGCGCCTGCTGCTGAAGAGGCGCCCGCTGTCGAAGAAGAAGCGCCCGCGGCTGAGGCCGAAGAAGAGGCCGATCCGACCCTCCTCGACATCATTGCCGAGCACGAGATCGAGCTCACTCCCGAGCAGATGGCCGAGGTCGAAGCCTATGTGGCCGCCGATCAGCCTGAAGATTTCGAGTGGGGCACCTATGGTGAAGGTGATGACGAGGCTGCTCTGAACGACATTCTCATCGGTGCGTTCGATAGCGCGATGTCGGGCACCAGCTTCTGGACCGACAACCTGTGGATCCTGATGGCGGCCTTCTTGGTCTTCATCATGCACCTGGGCTTCGCGACGCTCGAATCTGGTCTGACCCAGGCCAAGAACACCACCAACATCCTGTTCAAAAATGTCATGATCATCTGCATTGGTCTGCTGACCTACGCGATCATGGGCTTTAACCTGATGTATCCTGGGTTTGCTGAGGGAAGCTCGGGTATCTTCGCCTTTGCCGGCTTCGGTATCGGTATTGGCAATGAGTGGGACCCGATGGTCTACTACGCCAATAACACGTCGAGCTACGCCGGTTATACTTGGTGGACCGACTTCCTGTTCCAGGGCATGTTTGCAGCCACTGCCGCGACCATCATTTCCGGTTGTGTGGCTGAGCGCATCAAGCTCCTGCCGTTCCTGATCTTCGCGACCGTCTACGTTGGCTTCCTGTACCCCTGGGTCGGCAGCTGGAAGTGGGGCGGCGGCTGGTTGGACGCCATGGGCTTCACCGACTTTGCCGGTTCAACCTTGGTGCACTCGGTTGGTGGTTGGGGCGGCTTGGCCATGATCCTGATCCTCGGCCCCCGCAAGGGTAAGTACGTCGACGGCCAGGTGCGTCCGATCCTGCCTTCAAACCTGCCCTTGGCGACGATTGGTGTGTTCCTGCTGTGGTTCGGTTGGTTTGGCTTCAACGGTGGCTCGCAGCTCGACGCCAACCCGCGCTGGATCAGCTACGTCTGCGTGACCACCTCTCTGGCTGCTGCTTGCGGCGGCGTCATGGCTGGTGCTTGCAGCTGGGTGTTTGGTAAGAAGCCGGACCTGTCGATGGCCCTCAACGGCATCTTGGCTGGCTTGGTTGGCATCACTGCCGGTCCTGACACCACCTTCGCCTGGACCATCTTCATCGGTCTGAGCTCGGGCGTACTGGTCTACTTCGCGGTCTTGTTCTTCGACAAGATCAAGATCGACGACCCGGTCGGCGCCCTGTCGGTGCACTTGGTGTGCGGTATCTGGGGCACGATCTGGGCTGGCGCCATCGGCGGAACCTGGGCTGCCCAGTTCACCGGTATCTTCGCCTACGGTGCCACCAGCTTCATCTTCGCCCTGGTGCTTGGCCTGATCGTCAAGGCGATCTTCGGCATCCGCGTCAGCGAAGAGGAAGAGATGGAAGGTTTGGACATCGGCGAGCACGGCACGCCGGCCTACCACGCCATCGAGGCACGCTGAGGTCATCAATGGCCACCATCGCCTCTGGGCGATGGTGGCTGGTTCGATCGGCGGGCTTCCCGGCACCGTCGATCGGCCGCCCAGGGCGCTGCAGCTACGGCTCCAGCTCCCAGGCCGGCTCTCACAAGCTGGACCGCTCTTTGTCAATCGTGTCACCGAAGCCTAGCCATCTATGCGTCTGGAGCCTGAAGCCAATCCGACGAGAATTCGTGATGGCGGGCCAAACGGTGACCGCTAGCCTCCAGGCCCCCTCGGCCAGAGGCGATATCCATCAACCCTGGAGCGAGCCGCGCCAGCGCGCGGGTCAGCAAGGAAGACACCCATGAAGATGATCGAGGCCATCATCCAGCCGTCCAAGCTTGAGGCCGTTAAAGAGGCGCTCAGCGAAGTCGAAGTGGTTCGATTGACCATCAGTGACGTGCAGGGCTTTGGCCGCCAAAAAGGCCACACCGAAGTCTATCGCGGCCACGAGTACACCGTCAACCTCCTGCGTAAGGTCAAATTGCAGATCGCGGTTAACGACGAGTTCGTTGATGCCACCGTGAACGCAATCATCAAGGCCGGCCGTAGTGGCGAAGAAGGTAAGGTCGGCGACGGCAAGATCTTCGTTCTGCCCCTCGAAGACTGCATTCGCATCCGTACCGGCGAACGCGGCCCCGAGGCCATTTAATTTCATTGGGCATGCCCGGCCCAATTGGGGGCCGGGGCCGTGCCACGTGAAAACTCCCATATTCAACTTGGGTGCCCCTCCCAGGTACCCTCTACCCCACGCTCGGAGCTCCCATGTCCGTCGAGAACGTGCTCAAGCTCATCAAGGATAATGACGTTCAGTTCGTATCGATTCAGTTCGGCGACCTGTTCGGCACCCTTCAAAACTTCACCATGCCTGCGTCGTTGCTCGACGAGGATGCCTTCGAAGACGGCCTCGCCTTCGACGGTTCGTCGATTCGCGCTTGGAAGTCGATCGACAAGTCGGACATGCAGCTGCTGCCTGATCCCGATTCTGCCTATCTGGATCCTTTCCGTGAGCACTCGACACTGAACCTAATTGGTAACGTGCTTGAGCCCCGTACCGGTCAGCTTTATGACCGCTGCCCGCGTTCGATCGCCAAGAAGGCTTTGGCCCACCTCAACAGCACTGGCATTGGTGACATCGCTTTCTTCGGTCCTGAGCCCGAGTTCTTCATCTTTGACGGTCTGCGTTACTCCTCCGAGCCCGGTGGCTCGTTCTACGAGATCGAGTCGGTTGAAGCGCCCTGGACTGCCGGTCAAGACGACGGCTTCAACCAGGCCAACAAGATTGGCTTCAAGGGCGGTTACTTCCCTGTTAGCCCGCAAGACACCCTGGCCGACCTGCGCAGCGAAATCGCCGTGCACATGATGTCGATGGGCCTCGAGCTGGAAGTGCACCACCACGAGGTGGCCACTGCTGGTCAGTGCGAAATTGGCTTCAAGTTCAACACCCTGGTTGGTGCTGCCGACAACGTGCATAAGTTCAAGTACGCGGTGAAGAACACCGTGTACCAGCACGGCAAGACTGCCACCTTCATGCCCAAGCCGCTGTTTGGTGACAACGGTTCTGGCATGCACATCCACACCTCGATCTGGAAAGACGGCAAGAACGTCTTCGCCGGCGACGGGTACGCCAAGATGAGCCAAACCGCTCTGTGGGCGATCGGTGGCATCCTCAAGCACGGCCGTTCGATCCAGGCCTTCACCAACCCCTCGGCCAACAGCTACCGTCGCTTGGTGCCTGGTTACGAGGCCCCGGTGAACCTGGCCTACTCGGCCACCAACCGTTCGGCTTCGGTGCGTATCCCGCATGTGTCGTCCGACGCTGCTCGTCGCTTCGAATTCCGTTGCCCTGACAGCTCGGGCTCGCCCTACTTGGCCTTCTCGGCCATGCTCATGGCGATGCTCGACGGTATCCAGAACCAGATCGACCCCGGTCAGGCCATGGACAAGAACATCTACGACCTGCCGCCCGAAGAGCTGGCGCAGATCCCGTCGACCTGCCACACCTTGGAAGAGGCCCTCGACGAGCTCGAGGCCGACAAGGATTGGCTCACCGCCGGCGACGTGTTCACCGACGAAATGCTCGAGGCCTATGTGAGCTACAAGCGTGAGACCGAAGTTGAGCCGCTGAAGTTGCGCCCGAACCCTTACGAGTTCGAGCTCTACTCCGGCTGCTGATGTCGAGACAGCCTCAGTGGCTGGCCGATGATAGCTGAAAAAACCCCTGGCCTTGGCCAGGGGTTTTTTCGTGGCGTGGGCTTCAGCCCGCGATGCGGCCCCGAACACAGCAATGAGCTCCTGGTTGCAGGGCCAGCTTGATCGCGGGCTGAAGCCCACGCCACGTGGGCCGGTCGGGGCAAAATAAGCCTCGCTTGAGCCTATTTCCCTCTTGCTAGGATCGCACCGTGGTGATCGATACGAATCTTGCGGCCAAGCGTGCTGCGCTCCAGGCGCAGTTGCGGAATTTGGGTCCGTCTTTGGTGGCTTTCTCGGCGGGGGTGGATTCAACCTACCTGCTGGCCGAGGCGCACGCGGTGCTGGGCGATCAGGTTGAAGCGGTGACCGCCGATTCACCCTCGCTGGCCCGCAGTTCCTTAGCTGAGGCCCGGGCCTTTTGCGGCGAGCGCGGTATTCGTCATCGCATTGTGGCGACGGATGAGTTTGGCGATGAGAGCTACGTCGCCAATACCGGGCAGCGCTGCTATGCCTGCAAGGCAGCTTTGTTTCGAGCGATGGACGTTTTAGTCGCCGCCGCCGGAGGTGGGCGCGCGCTGATGCTTGGCGCCCTGAGCGAAGACTTTGACGACTATAGACCCGGCCTTCAGGCGGCGCGTGAGGCGGGCGCGCGCTGGCCGCTGGCCGACGCCGGCCTGACCAAGGCCGAGGTGCGTGTGTTGTCGCGAGCCATGGATCTGCCAACCTGGGATCGGCCGGCCGAGCCCTGTCTGTCGAGTCGTATCCCCTATGGCG
>JAQIBG010000491.1 GCA_027859175.1 Planctomycetota bacterium
ACAGCGAACGCATCGCGCGCCTACTTGAACGCTTGGCCAAATGGCCCGTATCCACCGAGCTCACCAGCACCGGCGACACGCCATTGGTGAGCGTGCGCGGCGCCGGCCTGCGCTTTGAATTGCGCCAGGCCGATCCGGCAATGGTCGAAGCGCTGCAGCCGCTGCGGCCGCATCAGCTTCGCGAGCGCCTAGTGCTGCCTGAGCTCCAAGCCGACGCGGTTACCGATTTGATCATTCAGCCACGCAACGGCGTGCCCGACCTGTTCAGCCGTCAGGCTGATGGCGACTGGCCCGCCGATGAAGCACCCGTGGTAAACGCTTTTGTGCGAGCCCTGCAACGCGCTGCAGTCAGCGAATGGCGCGGCCCACTGACCAAAGATCTCGGCCCACAAGACTTTGATTCAACCGTAACCCTCTCAACCGGCAGCGACACCTGGACCATCCGCCTGCGCCAAGACGGCCTGGTAGCGGTTCTTGAACGCAGCTTGGTAGGCGTGCTCGACAACCGCAGCCGCCGCGAGGTGATGGAGCAATGAGCCAACGGCCCCTGATAGTGATCTGCGCGGTCGGCTTAAGCCCAGAGCACCTCGGAGCTGACACGCCGCGCCTCAGCGCTGTGGCCGAATCGGGTTTCCATCGAGCCTTGACCCCCGCCCTGCCAGCTGTCACCACCACCGCCCAAGCCACCATGCTCACCGGCACCGACCCTGCCGTGCACGGCATTGTTGCCAACGGCTGGTATTTCCGCGATCTGGCCGAGGTGTGGCTGTGGCGCCAAAGCGAAGCCCTGATGCAAGCGCCACCGGTGTGGGAGCGGATTCGCGAGCGCCGGCCGTGCACCGTGCTCAAGCATTTCTGGTGGTACGCGATGAACAGCTCGGCCGACGCCTTCGTGACGCCACGCCCCGCCTATCACGCCGACGGCGCCAAGAGCCCCGACTGCTACGCCTGGCCCAGCACCCTGAAAACGCAACTCGAGCAGGCCCACGGCACCTTCCCTCTATTTAATTTCTGGGGCCCAACCGCCAATATTACCAGTACCCGTTGGGTCAGCGATAGTTTCTGCACCGCGTGGCGGGCCCAGAAGCCCGACCTCGCACTGTGCTACCTGCCCCACCTCGACTACGACCTGCAGCGCTTCGGCCCCAGCGGCCCGCACCTCGCGCGCAACTTGCGCGAGCTCGACGCCTGCTGCGGCACCGTGCTTGATTTAGCCGGCGAACACGGCTGCGATGTCCTAGTGGTGAGCGAATACGGCATCGAAGCCGTGAACACCGGTGTTCCGATTAACCGCGCCCTGCGCGAAGCAGGCTTGCTGACGGTTACCCGCAACGCCACCGGCGAACTGCTCGACCCCGGCACCAGCGCCGCCTTCGCGGTGGCCGATCACCAACTGGCCCACGTGTATTGCCGCGACGAGCGCAGCCGTGAGCGGGCGCTGGAGGTGTTAAAGCGCCAGGGTGGTATCGAAGCGATCTACGCTGGTGCTGAGCGCGCCCAACTGGGCCTGAATCATCCGCGCAGCGGCGAACTCGTGGCCGTGGCCGCAGCCGGTGCCTGGTTTCAATATGAATACTGGCTCGACCCCAAGGCCGCGCCCGACTTCGCACACCAAGTCGAGATCCACAAGAAGCCAGGCTATGACCCGCGCGAGCTCTTGTTTGATCCGCACGGCGGCAAGTTCCGTGCTGCACGCGCACTGCTGCGTAAAAAACTTGGCCTGCGCTACACCATGAACCCCATCAGCCTCGACCCCAGCTTGGTGCGCGGCAGCCATGGACGTGCACCAAGCAGCCCCGAACAGGGCCCAATTCTGATCGGATCCAACCCCAGTTGGGCCAGCCATCTGGGCACCACGGTTCACCAGCGCGACATCGCCGGGCTGATTGAACGGATCTGTACATGAACCGCCGGCCAGGCCCAGCAAGGACGCTGCCATGAGTGCGATACGCGTGACCGCCCGTAAATTTGACGGACGGCCCCATTACAGTTGGGACACCTACCGCTTGCTGCAACGCGACGGCACCGTGCTGGTTGGCCGCGCCGGACCGCGCGACCTGACCCATCACAGCAAGGGCAAGACCTTCACCTTTCAATCGTGCGCGTGTGAAATGTTTTGGCCCGAGTTGCCATTCTCCGTGGGCTTGAGTCTCGACGCCGGCAAAGATCACGTGCAGTTTTACTGCAACATCCACCAAGCGGCCGCAATCAGCAACAGCGCCATCAGCTTTGTGGATCTCGACCTCGACGTCGTTCGACGTGGCACCGGTCCAGCCGAGGTGGTTGATCACGACGAATTCGCCGCCAACGCTGAACACTACGGCTACCCCGAGGCGTATCAGGATAGCGTGCCGGCCATCGCCGAAGCGCTGCGCGCATTTATTGACGAGCACCACGCCTGCGACGCGCACGCGCTCAGCGAAATCCTGCTGCCAATCCAGAACCGGCACGTGTTTCTCGATCGCGCCCTGAGCGCCGTAATCATTTTCGATCGCGCCGTGCGCACCCATGACTGGCCACGGCTCTAGGCTCTAGCCCCCAGGTCCAACAACACCCCAGCACAATCGCTGCCTGCTGTGACATGAGCCAATCGTGTCCCGTGGCGTGGGCTTCAGCCCGCGGGTAGCGACCAATACCACAAACACCCACGACAAGACGGCGGTGCGTTGGACCGCGGATTCCTGACCAGGAGGCTGGTTCGGATGCGGCCGCCATTCGCGGGCTGAAGCCCACGCCACGGGGGCAGCCCGCGGGTAGCGACCGACACCACAAACACTCATGACTAGATCGCAGCTAGCTAGGACATGGAACTCTGACCAGGAGTGTTGGTTGGGAGACGACGGCCATTCGCGGGCTGAAGCCCACGCCACGAAAACAGGCGTCAGCTGGATCTGACGCCTGTGAGCGTGCGAAACAACGATAGGCAATAATTAGCTTGGAACGCAGTCCAAAGCCAACTCTGCGCACTGCACCGCGTTGAGCGCGGCGCCCTTGAGCAACTGGTCGCCAACCACCCAGATGTCGAGGGTGTTGGGCTGGCTCGGGTCGATGCGAATGCGGCCAACGTACACGTCGTCTTTGCCGGCCACATCGCTGGGCATGGCCCAACGGTTGTTGGCGCGGTCTTCGAACACCGTGATGCCGGGGGCAACTTTAAGCAGTTCATAGGCGCGCTCCACCGACATCGCATCGCGGAATTCCACGTTGAGCGCTTCGGCGTGAGTCCGCAATACCGGCACGCGAATACAGGTGGCATTGACCTTGAACTCAGGATCGCCAGTGATCTTGGCGGTTTCCTTGACCATCTTGATCTCTTCCTCGCAGTAGCCGTTGTCCATCAGCGGCGAGTTATGCGGGAACAGGTTGAAGGCATAAGGATGCGGCAAGACCTGCGGCTCGAAGTCTTTGCCGTCGAGATAAGCACGGGTGCCGTCGGCCAATTCATCCATCGCGGCCTGGCCAGCGCCAGACGCAGCCTGATAGGTGCTCGCCACCACACGCTTGATCGGCACCGCGTTGTGCAGCGGAGCCAAAGCAGCCAGCATGATGATGGTGGTGCAATTCGGATTGGCGATGATGCCCTGATGGTTGCGAGCAGCCTCGGGGTTCACCTCTGGCACCACCAGCGGCACGTTGTCGTCCATGCGGAAGGCCGAGCTGTTGTCGACCATCAAGCAGCCCGCCTTGACGCAGGCGCCAGCGAACTTCTTGGAAATCGAACCGCCAGCCGAGAACAGGGCCACGTCAACGCCGTCGAAGCTGTTTTCAGTCAGCTCCTGAACAGTGATCTGTTTCCCTTTGAAGGTCACGGTCTTGCCAGCACTGCGCGCGCTGGCGAGTGGGATGAGTTCATCGACCGGGAAGTTGCGACGCTCAAGTACAGCGAGCATCTCACGCCCGACCGCACCGGTGACGCCGGCGATGGCGACCTTATAGCCCATGAGGACCTCCGAGGGGGTGCAGGCTGCCGTAGCAGCCCGGCGGGGTTGATGTGGAGCCGAAGCTCCAAGGTGTAGCCACTGCGCCTGCGAGGCCGCTAGCGGGTAACAGCCCGATCCGCGAACCACTTGGTGCAGTGGGCGGCGGAGGATAGGGCACGGAGCCCAATCTCAAGCAGTGTCAGTCACTAATGCGTCAATTACGGCCCTGAGATGCGCTGCAATGATGGGTCCGCTCATGGCCAATCCAATATGCGCACGCGGCGCTACGCGCGGGCGCACCCCCTCGGCCCGCCACGCCGCGGTCTGTGCCCGCAAACGATGGACTTGGTCCCACTGTCCCAACAGCGGGTGCACGCGCCGGGCCACTGCTGGATCGAGCGGACACGAAGCCAACGACATCTTGGCGGCAAAGCCAGGGTCACGTCGAGTGCGCCGATCGGTCAAACGCGCGAACACCGAGTCGGCCAAGGCAGAATAGCTATCTGGGCCAGCGATAAAGCAGGCCCACCGCGTGGTCGCACGGGCGTGCCGACCGTAACGGCGCGCATGCGCGGCCACCACCATGCCACCCAGGCTTAAGCCAGCCACCAACACCGGTCCTGGCCATTGCCGGCGCACGGCCTCAATGGCCGCCACCGAGCTGCCCAACAAGGCCGCGGCCCCATCGCAGCTACTCAGTTGCTGAACGTAGGTGCGAACGCGGTGGTGCGCTGTGGCGCGAATCACTGCCACCGGCAGATCCAGGCCGCCGCAGCGCAGCGCATTGGCCAAAGACGCGTCAACTGGAAATTCGCCCGCGCCATGATGCCAGATCAACAAAGGGCGATCGCGCTGCTCCAAGGGGCCAGTCACGCGTACATGCGGGCACAGACCGTGGCCAACACCAGTCAGCGGCAAGGGCTGCCAAATGCCCGGCTGATGCCAATCGACCTCGCGGGCGGGCGCCGCATACGAGCGCAGATGCCACGCCAAACTGCGACTGCCGGCCAAATTGCGAAAAAGTGGCGGCATGCTCATGTGGAGCAAGGCATGAATCGCCCGATCAACCAGGATCTGACAAGCAGGGCGTTCGCAGTGGGCCAGGCGCAGCATCAGCCGCCGCGCCCATCTCATCCCCGCAACACAGACTGCCAGCGCGATACCCAACTGGCCGCGATTTCGCCCACCGTATCGGCATCGAGATTGCCGCGGGCCACCTCAAACCCCTGCCGCAGCTGGCGAATCACGGCTGGCGTGCGCTCGAATCGAGCCGCGATTTCCTTATCGGTTTCGCCATCGAGATAGCCATCCGACAGTTGCTTGAGCTCGCGGTCGTCCCACGGGCGGCCCGGACTGGTGCTGGTGCTGGCCCGGCCGCGCCGTGTAACCGGCTTGGCCGGCAGTTCGCCAGAGGCAGCAACGGCGGCGATATGTGCCGGATTGACCAGAATTTGGCCCTCGTCGCCCTGAATGGTCCACCAGGTTGGCGCAGCTGCACTCAGCTCACCCTCGAGCCGCGTGCCATCACTCATCAACAAGGCGCAACGCACCCCCACCAAGCCCATTACCGGATCGTCGTCATGCATGCTGTGATGCTGGGGCTCAGGGCCAGTGCTGCAAGGCAGCGGTTGACAGCGCCAAGCGCGCTACCTAGTATGACATATCGATTTGAAAGGGCATGACGGCAAACTGCCGCACCAGCACTTACTTTATCGGTGATTTGCCTTCCAGGCTCGCCTCCCTGACAATTTGCGGTTTCTCAAACATCGTCTGATCGGTGTTGTTCCGCTCCAATTACTGTCACAGCGCGCCATCACCCCCTCTTGGTAATATGTCTGACGGCCACTTCGTCATTATCGACGGCCATTATTTCTGTTACCGATTCTTTTTCGGCCGCGGTGATTTGCGCGCGCCCGACGGTCGCCCTACCAACGTCACCTTCGCTTTCGCTGAATTACTCACAAATTTACGCCGCGATCCTGACATCAGCCACTGGGCCCTCATTTTCGATCACCCTGAACCGAGTTTCCGGCACCGCTTGTTCCCCGACTACAAAGCACAACGCCCGCCCATGCCCGACGACCTGCGCAGTCAGCTCGCCGACGTTGAATGCGTTGCCGATGCCATGGGCATCCCGCGCTTGGCGGTGCCCGGCGTTGAGGCCGACGACGTGATCGCCGGCTTGGCGGTAGCGAGCGCCGAACGCGGATTGCCGGCACGAATCTGCACTCGCGATAAAGACATTGATCAAGTGCTGTCACCTCTGATCAGCACTTGGGATCCGCTCAGTGGCCAATTGCGCGGCCCGGCCAATGTCTACGCCGAGCGCGGCGTGGGCCCGGAACAAGTCATCGATTATCTGACCATGGTTGGCGATAGCGCCGACAACGTGCCTGGGATTCGCGGTATTGGGCCAAAAACCGCGTCCGCCTTGCTGCAACAATACGGCAGCCTCGACGGCGTGTACCAACACATCGACGATCTGCGCGGCAAACGACGCGAAAACGTTGAAGCCTTCCGCGAGCGCTTCGCGCTGACCCGCGAACTCATCACGATCTGTGCGGTCAACGATCTGCCTAGCATCGATAGCTTTGCCAAGGCCGCCGACCTCCCCGCTGGCGCCGCCACCACCCTAGCCGGCTTTGGCTTTGTGGCAGCGCGGTTTGAAGACCGCCCGCGGCAGGCCGACGCCAGCGATGGCGCCAACTATACGATCTATGAGGCCGCCCAGGTTGAGGCCCAGTGTCAACAACTGCGCCTTGCCCGCCACCCCATCGCCATCGCACCAGTCATCGGTAGCGACGGCACGCTGCGCGGCTGCGCGGTGAGTGCCATCAACGCCGATCGCAACGCACGCTACTTGCGCTGCGATAGCCCCAGCGCGCATAGCGCCCTCGCCGCGCTCCTGGCCGACGCCGGCGTTCCCACGGTGCTCTGCCAAGCCAACAAGGCACTGCGCGAACTTGATGCCGCCGGCATCGCCCTGCACGGCCTTGCTGGCGACCCAGCCCTCGCCGCCTGGCTGCTCAACCCCGAAGCCGACGCCGCGATTGCCGCCTTAGCCGATCGCCACCTCAACGAGCAACTCATGGTGGACCCCGACGCACCACGCCAGGCCTGCACCCTGGCCCAAGTCTGCGCGCGCCTTGAGCACGCCCTCAGCGAACACATGGACGACGGCCTGAACGCCCTGTATCGCGAGCAAGAGTTGCCGGCCCTGGCCGCTTTGGTTGCCGTCAGCAGCCATGGCATCGGCTTCGACCACGACGTACTCGACCTACGGTGCGAACACGCCAGCGACTATCTGCAGCAAGTGTTGGCTGAACTGCGCGCGATTGGCGGCGAGCGCTTCAATCCACTCAGCCCAAGTCAAGTAGCCGAGCTGCTGTTCATCCGCCTTGGCCTGCCGGTGCTGCAAAGCGGTCGCGATGGCGCCAAGATTGACGACGCCACCCTGCGCGCACTGCGCGATCACCATGACGCGGTTGATTTGGTGCTGCAGTTCCGCGAACTCAGCCGCCTGCTTGCGGTGCTCGCCGAACCACTCGGCACCCTTGCCAAACGCGATACCCAGCGCCTGCACGTGTGCTGCGAGCACGACCCCGACAGTGGCCACCTGGCACGCAGCGAACCAAACCTAGACGAACTACCGAGCCGCAGCGATCTCGGACGCGAACTGCGCGACGCCTTCCGGGCCCGCACTGGCACGGTGCTGCTGAGCGCGGGCTTTAGCGATCCGGCCCTCCATCTGCTGGCACGCTTGGCCAAAGACCAAGACTTCGCCGCCACAGTCAGCTCCAGCAACGACCCCTACCGGCACCTCGCCGCCAATTTGCACCGCTGTGAATTGGCCGCGATCAGCCCCAGCGCACGGCGCAGCACCGCCGCCGTGGTACGCGCCATTGCCACCGGGATGAGCGCTTTCGCCCTTGGCAGTTGGCTCGGCGTGCCGCGCGCGGAAGCCGCCGCCCTGTACGATGAATTCCTGTGCCTGTACCCCGGCCTCGGCACCTGGTGCGACGGCCTGGTTGCCGAAGCGCGGCAACGCGGGCACGCCGAAACCATCACCGGCCGTCGTCGCCGCATTGCCCATGCAGGTAACGACGCCGAACGCGTGAGCGGCAACCGCCTGATTCTCCGCTGGACCATCGAGGGCTCCTTGGCCGACATGGTCAAGCGCGCCCTGGTAACCGCCGTTGGCGATTTACCCAGCGGCGCCGCGCCCGTGCTCGCACTGCGCGACGAACTGGTGATCGAAGCCCCTCTCGCCTGCGCCGATGCATGCAGCGACGTACTGCACGCCGCCTTTGCGCAGGCCTGGCCCGCGCTCGGCGCCTTCCCTCTTTCACTTCACCGCGGCCCAAGCCTGTTGGCCGCCGGTTGAACACACTCACCCCCATACCTCACAGTTGCGGCACGGTGCCGCCCGGAGAATCCATCCGTGTCTTTTGATGATGCCAATGTCAGGGAAAAACCCCCCATGAATGATACCAATGATAATCGCGGCGGTGGTAACAACCGTCGTCGTCGCCGCCGTCGTGGTGGCAATAATAGCAACCGTCGCGAAGGCGGCGGTGGCGAGATCGACTGGGCCCAGGTTGAGCAAATGCTCAAAGTGCCGGAAGACCGCACCATCCTGATCGGCCTGACCGGCGAACCCGGTGCCGGCAAGAGTTCGCTGGCCGCTGAGTTCGCCAGCCTCGGTGCTGAAGTCATCGACGTGGACGCCGCCGGCCATGACGCGATTCAAACGCCCGCCACCAAGAAAAAGCTCGTTGAAGCCTTCGGTGACGAGATCCTGGCCGAAGACGGTGCAATCGATCGCAGCAAGTTGGCCAGCAAGGCCTTTGCTGACGCCGACAGCACCGCCGCGCTCAATAAGATCGTGCACCCCCGCATCAGCGCGAAGGTCAAGGCCCTCCTGAAAAAGGCTGGCAACTTCGTGGTGATCGACGCGGCCCTGCTCGGCGAACTCGGCTTTGCCGCCGATGCCGATCAAACCGTCTACGTGCGCGCTCCGCGCGAACTGCGCTTGGCGCGGGTCGCCGAGCGTGGTTGGGACGAAGCCGAACTGGCCCGGCGCGAAGCCGCGCTTGGCGACGACGAAGAACGCCGCAAAGGCTGCCAACTCACCGTTGAGAACAGCGCCGACCGCAAGTTGCTGACCACCTACGCCCGCACCATTATGGCGCGCCTGCTCAACATCGACTTGAGCCAGATGCGCCGACCCCCGGCCGACACCGGTGGTGATGATCGCGGCGAACGCAGTGATCGCGGCGAACGCAGTGATCGTGGCGAACGCAGTGATCGTGACGAACGCAGTGAACGCGAGCCCCAGCGCGAGCGTGAGCCAGAGCGTGAACCAGTAGAAGTGTCGCTCGACACCTACCTGGAGCGGCGTCTGCCCGACCTGCAAAAGGAAGGCGAAGAGCTTGAAGTCCGCGATGTTCGCTGGCTCAAGACAGTAGACCTGGTCTGCGAGATCTTGCGCCGCGTAGCCGGCCAACGTCAAGATGTGATCAAGGTCAGCGGCTACATCGAACTCGGCAACAAGGAGCAAAACGGCTATATCCGCTCGCCCCTGAATCAGTATGCCGCCACCAACACCGACACCTTCATCACCGGTCAACAGTTGCGACGCTTCGGCCTCAAGGCCGGCATGCATGTTGAAGGCACGGCGCGCGCCTCGCGCGGCAATGAAAAGTGCCCGCAGTTGCTCGCCATCAGCACGGTGATGAATGAGCCGATTGAAAATCGGACCCGCGTACGCGAGTTCCGCAGCCTCACCCCGCTGCACGCCACCGACCGGCTGTTCATGGAACTGCCAACCGACCCCACCGATTACAACCTCCGGATCATCGATCTGGTGGCACCGATCGGCAAAGGCCAGCGTGGCCTGATCGTGGCCCAGCCCAAGTGCGGCAAAACGGTGTACCTGCAGAAGATTGCCAACGCGATCACCACCAATAACCCGGAAGTCACCCTGATGGTGTTGCTCATTGACGAGCGCCCGGAAGAAGTGACCGACATGGAACGCTCGGTCAACGGGGAGGTCATTGCCTCCACCTTCGACCAACCCGCCAGCCGCCACGTGCAGGTGGCGGAAACCGCGATCAACAAGGCCAAGCGTTTGGTCGAACTTGGCCAAGACGTGGTGATCCTGCTCGACTCGATCACCCGCCTAGCGCGCGCCTACAACACCGAGGCACCCAACTCGGGCCGCATCATGTCGGGCGGCATCGAGTCGACCGCGCTGATCAAGCCCAAGCAGTTCTTCGGTGCGGCGCGTAACATCGAAGAGGGCGGCAGCCTCACCATTCTGGCGACCGCTCTGGTCGATACCGGTTCGGTGATGGACACCGTGATCTTCGAAGAGTTCAAGGGCACCGGTAATATGGAACTGGTCCTCGATCGCCGCTTGGCCAACAAGCGCATCTTCCCGGCCGTGGATACCTCGCAGTCTGGCACCCGTAAGGATGACCTGCTGATCAAGGACCCGGAAGAGATGAAGCGCCTGTGGACTCTGCGCCGCTACCTGTCGGACCGCAGCCCCCAAGACGCGGTCGAATTCCTTAAGGGTCGCCTCAAGACCTATAAGACCAACATTGAATTCCTGATGACCATCGATCCGGATAAAAATGTGATCTAAGGATTACGCGAGTCTGCTCGCTGGACCCCAGGGCTCATGATGAGCCCTGGGGTTTTTTTAGGTCCTGGGTCCTAGGACGCTTGCAAGCAAGCTTGGAAACGGGGTTGCCACCCCGATACCCGGCCTCCACAGCCCGTTCACGGCTAGCCTCGGCTGTTCCACAATCTAAGCGCCGCAGGCGCGTACCAGGGGCCAGAACCCGTCCACACAAGCCTGCCGGTTGAGCACCGCTCCCACTTGCCTAGTATACCCACCATGAAATGCCTCCGCCTTGCCGCCACCCTGGCCCTCTGCATCTCTTTGCTCGGTGCGATGGAATTATCTCCCGGCGCCCAGTTTGACATCGCCCTCCCTGAACTCGGTGCCACCAGCGACGGTGGCACTGGCCGCGTTGGGATTTCACTGCCGAAAGACTATGATGCCGAGCGCTTGTTTCCGGTGATCTGTTGGTTTGGTGGCGGCGAGGGCGGCGCTGACCCCAAGCCGATGACGCAGATGATCAATAACACGGGATACATCGTGTTCGCTCTGCCCTATCAGAAGGGCAAGTTGTGGGGCAGTCCGCTGAGCTGGTATATGCCGATGATTGAGGCCGGCCTGGCCGCCGTCCCCAATGCCAACCGCCACGTTATGGTTGCCGCGGGCTTTTCCTCTGGTGGCGGCGCTACGGGCGTGGTGTGTTTCAATAAGGCCGGCATGGATTTGTTCTGCGGGATGATCCCATCTGGCCTTGCGCCCGACTTCATCGAAGTCAAACACCCGCGCTTCCAAGGCTTTCCGGTACTCGCCATCATCGGCGAGAAAGACACGCAGCATGACCGCCTCGGACAAATGCACACCTTTCGAGATCTGGCCCAGCGGGCCGGGCTCGACCTGACCTACGTAGAGATGAAGGGCGTTGGCCACAAACTCGACAAACAGTGCTGGCCTCAGGTGCAAGAATTCCTGGCCAACAAGATTGCCGCCCCCAATGCTGCGCGCTTCGCCGCGATGATGGACCAAGCCGCCAAGAAAAACCGCTGGGATGCCGCGCTTCCAGCAGCACGCGCTGTTCTCGGCCTGAGCCCCAGCGACAGCCCCGAAGCGCAGCGCGCCAACGAATGCCTGGCCGCCGCGTCGCAGGCTGCCACCGATGCACTCAGCGAACTCGGTGACAAGGAAGACCCCAAGAAACTCTATGCCCTGACCCAGCAGTTCGCTGGAACCAAGGGCGGGGCCGAAGCCCAGCAACGCTACGACGCCCTCGCCGCAGCAAGCGAAGCGCCGACGCAGCCAGAGGCCTTAGCCAAAGCGCGTGATGTCAGCACCTGGCTGAAGAGTATCGGCAAATTCGTCAAGAAATGGCCAGGCAGCGCCACTAGCATCGAACTGATGGCCAGCGTCGACCCCTACCTCAAACAGCGCCTCGATGCGATTGCCGCCATCGACGATCCCAAGCTCCGCAAAAAAGAATTAATCAGTTTCGCCAAGCAGTTCAAAGACCGCGCCATCGCCCACGACGCCGTAGCCTTACTCAAAGCCCCAAACTGAACAGGCTATTCGCATTGCGCGTGGTCCATGCCGCCACGTGCTCGGGCGCTTCGCCGCGCAGGTCTGCAACGAATGCGCAGGTGTGAGTCATCAAGGCAGGTTCACAGCGCTTGCCGCGCTTGGGCGTTGGCGCCAAGTATGGGCTGTCGGTTTCCAGCAGCAGGCGGTCATTGGGCACCACTTTGGCTGCCTCCTGAACGTCGGCTGCGTTTTTGTAGGTCACGATGCCGTTAAAAGCGAGGTACCAGCCTAAGGCCAAATAGGCCTCGGCATCGGCGGGGCCGCCGGTGAAACTGTGAATCACCCCGCCAACACCGGGATGCTCGGCCAACACCCGCTGCATATCCGCATGGCATTCGCGCGCATGAATCACCACGGGCAAGCCGTGCCGCTGCGCCATCGCAAGCTGAGCGTGCAATTGCGCCTGCTGAACCGCTGCCGCTGGCAGATAGTCGTAGTGGTAATCAAGGCCCACCTCGCCCAGGGCAACGCAGCCGGTAGCCGGCAACAAGACGTCAAGCTCAGCGAGTTCGGCATCAAAGGCCTCGCCAGCATGATAAGCCGAAAAGGGATCAAGACCGGCCGCCATACGCAACAAGTTGGGATGCTGCGCCACCACCGTGGCGCAGGCGCGGGCGTCAGCGATACCCGTACCGATGGTGATGGCCCGCACAATGCCCGCCGCACCAATGCGTGCGATCATGTCATCGCGATCCGTGTCAAAGCGATCGGCGGTCAGATGGCAATGGGTATCAACCAGATTCATAGCGCGGCACCATAGAGCGGGCTCGGCGAAGTGAAGGCCTGCCCCCGAGCTTGAGTGCCATCGCAGAATGATGTTTTAAAACGTATCCGACAACCGGTTAACGCTTCTCGAGGGCTTCGAGGAATGCCTTCTCGCGCACACGCGCTGCATCGGGCTCGAGCATGGGCAGATGCGCCCGCACACTCAACACCGGCTTGCGCTTGGTATCGAGAAGACGCTTGAGCTGGCCCGACTCGTCGGCCTGAACAACGAATTCCTCACCGGCGATGGTGACCGCGGTATCGTTCCAGCGCAAAGCCCCAAGCTTGGGCTCGGCGTCAAACAGATCGAGTAATGGCACGCTGCCGTTTGTGTTGCTACGCCACACCATGGCCAGGAGCAAAGGCGCCAGCCTGCGGTCCCAAGCCTTTGGGCCAGGCCGCTTATCCGAGCGCTCAGCCGTAAAAATATCGCCACCGACCGTGCGTTCGATCTCATGCCGCACGCGGTAACCGGCCGGTTCGTCATCGTCACGGTATTCGGCTTGGCTGAGGCGGCTGCGCTCCATCCAAGCCTGAATCAGCAAAGCATCATCAAGCAGCACCCAGGGGTGCGGATCGAGAAGAGTTCCGCCAAGCTCGTCGGGCGTTGGCTGCGTGTACAGCACCTGCAACACACGACCACCAAAGGCGGCGTTGCTCGGCCCGAGCCGCAGCCAGAACCGCTCGCCCTGCCAGGTGCCATCACATTCAAACTGACCATCAGGTAGGGCTGGAAGCGCGACTTCCGCCACGGCCGTGGCCCCATCCGCCAGCACTGACTCAGCAGGCTCGCTGGCGTCAGCTGCCGCCGTGACCGTCTCAGCGGCGTCAGGCTCCGCGCTGCTTGCATCAACACTCGTGTCAGCACCACTGCCACAGCCGAAGCATACCAGGGCCAAGGCCGTTACCAGGTACGCAGGTCCAAGCTGCCTGATTCGCTGCATGGCGGTTATACTCCCCATGGGTCAACGCTCCTCATCGCTTGTGGTTCGCTTCCAAGGCCGCCGCAGGATCAACAGTGCCATCCACGTAAGCGGCGGCGACAGCACCATCAGCAAGCCCAGATGCGGCATCGACAAGAATAGCTTGTCGGCGCCAGGCCGAATTTCCGCACGCACAGTGTGCATGGGGTCTCCAGGCTGGTAATACACGCGCGATTGGGCGCGGCCCGCCCGGACCTGATTGATAAAGCGTTCGGCCTCAGCGTCGCTCAAGACTAAGTCTGGCAACAATTGGCCAAAGCGGTCGCAGCGAGCGTAGCCAAGACCAACAACCGGGCCGGCGTGGGCCGGGTGGTCACCCGGCAGAATATCGAACTCATAGACCACCGCCAAGCGCACTTGGCCATCGTCTGTCGCTTCCGCGAAGGCGTCTACGATGGTGCCCACCACAGGGCGAAAACGCACACTCGTGATGAGCGACGGACCGGCCAAGCTGAGCCCAACGACCATAATCATCAGGCCGACTAGAAAATTGGTGCGCCCGATCACGCGCGCCCGGCAATCACCGGGTTGACCACGGCACCCAAACCCGTCACCGCGCACCGCACCGTGTCGCCAACCCGCAAGAAGCGCCGCGGCTCGCGATAGCACCCAACTCCACTCGGCGTGCCGGTGGAAATCAGATCGCCTGGCTCGAGCGTCATGTAGCGACTCAGGTATGCGATCAAGTGCGGAAGGTCGTGAATCAAATCATCAGCGGTGGCGTCTTGCAGGTGCTCATCGCCGATATCGGTGGTCAGTCGCAGGGCGCGATAGTCACCCACTTCATCGGTGGTGACCAGGGCCGGGCCGCACGGGAAGAAGGTGTCGCAACTCTTGGCGCGGAACCACTGACCATCGCCCTTCTGCCAGCGGCGAGCCGATACATCGTTAGCCACCATATAGCCGGCCACGTACTGCATCGCATCCTCGAGGGCAACATGACGCGCGCGCTGCCCGACCACCGCCACCAGTTCGACTTCGTAATCGATGCTGTCAGGATCATCGGCCGGCAACTCGATCGCATCGGCACACCCAACCATTGCGGTCGTCGCCTTGGCAAACAGCAGCGGTTCGGTTGGCCAGGCCAGATCCTGCTCGTCAGCGTGGGCCTTGTAGTTCAGGCCGACACAGATGATTTTGCCTGCGTCTGGCACTGGCGGACCCAGCCGCACCGTATCCAGCGCCACGCCGGCCGCCGGATCGATCGTAGCAGCAGCGATGGCAGACAACTGATCACCGGCGAGCAAGTCGCGCACGCTCCCAGGAAAACCGCACGCGGCCAAAGCCACCACGCGATCATCACAAACAATCCCAGCGCACTCCTGCCCAGGCTCACCAAAACTAACTAACCTCATTGCCATGCTCCCCATTCGCTATCGTTATCGCCTGCGCCCTGCTGCCTTGCTTCGCTGTCGCTGTTGCTGAACACCCACCCGGCACGAGCTCGATGCTGCGCACGATTGAGTTCCAACACGTTCAAGCCGGCATCGAGCACGTACCAGGTTTCGGCCACGGCGGCGCCAGCGGTTTCGCCCTTGGCGCCGAATTCCTCACCCGCGGCAACGGCCCGATTGGGCTTGTCGCTGGCCATTACGATGTGGGCTGTGCCGCCATCGGTCGGCGGCCGATAGCGATAAAAAACATCGGTGCCGGGCACGTGGTTGGCATTAAAGCGCAGCCGCTGGTCATCACCAAGCTTCTTGGAGAACCCGCGCAAGTCGATGACGTTGCTCGGCCACTTACCCTGATGGGCATCACGATAGGCCTTGAGCACCCGTGCGTGATCTTCCAGCAGCACCTGCGCCGTACGGCGCTGAACCGAGGGCCGGTCCTGAGCGTCTTCCATCGCCATGTACACAGCAGCCAAGCCGCCGGTCATGACCAACGCGATGACGATGATAATCCATTGTGCACGAGTCACGGTAGATCCCCCTAACCAGAGAGACGTGGCGTGGCGCGTCCGGTTTCATCATCGAGTGGGCATTCCTCGTCGATGAGCGGCTTGAGCTGCCATTCGCCACCCTTGAGGGTGAGGCGCACGCCGCGCTGCAAGGTCGACAGGCGCTCCAGCTCTTCGTGCTCAAGCGGGCTCAGGGCATGAATACCAGCCCACAGATCCACCGTTGAACGCCAGCCTGTCATCACCAAATCGGCGTTGCGTGACCAGCCGTGTTCGAACAAGCCCGAGCGCAGGGCCTTTGCGGCAGCCGGAGCCAAGCCGCATTCGCGCCAATCGACGGTCAAGGGGCGCGCACACAAGAACCAGCATAAGAGCTGGTCTATCGCGGCCTCGTTTAGGCCGCCAAAAAACACGTTCTCGTTATCGACGATCTGCATCCACGGGCGGTTGCCAGATTCGGTCCAGGCCTGCAAGGAGCGGTCACTCGGTGGGGTGCCATTGGCTTGGACTGCCGAACCGAAGGTCAAGGACCCACTGACGACCCCCTCTGTGTTCGCAACTCGTTGCTCCACAAAGAGTTCTGCCAGAACCACCCACACCGGCTCACGGGCCTCAATGCCTTCAAGCTGCGGTTGCTCGCCGTCGCAATGCAGCCAGCCGGTATACAGGCCAAGGGCCTCGGCGACGCGAAATGCAGTATGCGTGCTCATATGCGTCATTCCGACCACCGCCGAACCGCTGCGGCGGTGCGGCGCATAGCCGATCATATTCATGGACCAGTCGAGCAAAGGCATGGGACGCGTCGATCTCCGAAGGCCGCATGCTAGACCCCCTGGACAAGGCAACAAGGGCCGGGCTCGTGACCCGGACGCCCCGTACCCGTGGCGCGAGCGCATCCTACAGGCCGTTGGGCTCAACTAGGCCCCGACTGCGCCCCAACTAGGCGAGAGCCCGGCGCCGATACCGCAACTCATACAGATCGTGGCTGACGGTCAGCAGCACCAAGCCCATCGCCATGGCCGACGCCAGCGGCCGGCCGGCTGCCCCCATGCTGACCAAGATAGCCACCACCAGCACCCCGCTCGCTCCAGGCGGCACCATACGCCGCTCCGGGCGCTGGCTCAGCGTGGCTGTGGTTGGCGACAGCGCCCCACGGAACACCCAGCGCGCCACCACGGCAAAACCAACCAAGACCCACACCACCGGGTCGGCGTTCAGCGTACCGAGAATCAGGCCCGCCAGGAGCCCGGTTCCCACGCTTACCGGCTGCTCCATGCCTTCGAGAGCCCGCTCGATGATGCTGATGCGCCCCTGGGGCACGTTCACGAACACCGCGCCGATCAACAGGCCCGAAAACAAGGGCGCCGAGCCGAGCACCAAGCCCGTGCCACCGGCTACACCCAGCACCGCCAGCAAGAACAGATAGGCCTCTTCGCGGTTACGGGCGCGTTGGGCCAGCCAACCCAACACCAAGCCCATCCCCATCGGTACCAGCACCTCAAGAATCGGATTACACCACAGCGGCATAGTCAGCTGGGTGGCGCCCAAGCTGTTCTGAGCAAAGCCTGGCACGGCAATGGCCAAACCGCTCGAGCGGCCCAAGGGCAAAGACATCGCCGCGCCCGCCAGCAAGATCGCAATCAGATTCCACCAGCCCGCTGGTGCAACGTGGCCCAGCACCACATCACGATGGTTGACGTCAAACGAGCTCGCGCTGAAAGGCGGGCGCTGACTCGTGGCCACCACCAAGGCGCCGATCGCGCCCGACCACGCCACACCGTTCACCCAGCCCAGATCAGTCAAAAACACCAGGCCCAGCAAACTCGGCACCGCCGCGAGGTGGAACAGAGCCAGGGCGGCCATCGAATGGCGCCGTAAAAAAGGCCAACCAGCGCGCCGCAGAAAGCCGCCGCGTAATTGGGTTCCGAGCAATACGCCGGCGGTGGCCGTGGCCAGAGCCAAGATCGTGTCTAAGCTCTCACGCAGGGCCTCTGACAGCCACGGCCCCACTACCATCCCAATAACCAAGGGCAGCAAGCCGGTGTTGATCCAGGGATGCCAGAAACGGCGTTCGGTTTGCCGCGTGATGTGAGGCAGGCCGAGAGCCAGCAGGCCGCCTAACAGCAATAGGACGATCAAGTCGACCCCGGAGCTCTTCACCTAGAGCTCCAGGGAGTGGCCCTTATCGAGACCAATCGCTGCCGGTACATCGAGGGCGAAGGCGATGCCAGAACCAGGCGCAGTCATGCCACCAGCGGCGATCCGAATCAGGTCTAACACTTCGGCGGTGCGGTCGGCCGGCACCACCGTGAGCAAGACCTGGGAATGGCCGACGGCCTTGAACGCGCTGCGGAAACCGGCGAACAAGCTCATGTGGGCCGCCAGATGCTCGGCCATGCCACGCGCCTCCAGCACGGTGGCGCCACGCACGTCGTGGTCCACAAACAGCGCTAGCAAATGGTCAACAAATTCGACTTCTTTGAGAATCGCCACGATCAGGCGGTGCTCGGCCGTGGTGCCCACGGCGGGCTGCTCCACAACCGGCAAGCGTTTGCTGTGATGATGGTGCGGGCTCTGGTCTGACACCATGGTGTCGAGACTCTTGAGCAGCAACTCCGGATCGGTGGCCTCGCGCAGGTCGGCCCGGCACTTCTCGTCATGCAGCCCAGCCGCCAAGTGCGCCATCCAGCCGAGATGCAGCGAGGGATCACCAGCCGGGATCAACACCACCAACCACAGCCAGGTCTCATCTTCGCTGCCAACGTTCTGGGCCTTCCAGGCACCCAGGGTTGGCTGGTCAACGCCATGATGGCGCAGATGGGCCAATTGGACCCCGTGCCCGAGTGAGACCACGCGGTCTTCCAGGAGTTCGCATTCGGGCGCGGTCATGCTTGCCGATAGGGCCTCGGCCATCGCGGTTGCCCAGCGTCCGGGCAGATGCTCGGCCTCAACGATGCGAACGGTGTCGGGTCTGATGCGCGTCACGGCGGCAGGTTACGTCATCGCTCCAACTCGCAAGGTCGCAGCCGGCGGCTCTCACCCCGGCGCGCCGTCAGCGCCCGCTCACTGGCCCAGCGCGAACAGGATCAAGGCCTGGATCAGGCCGATGAGCAGGCCCAAAATAGCCCCCCACCACTCAATCGCCCGAAACTCGGTGCGCGCCACCTTATGCACCACGCGCTCCAGATCTTCGAGATCCAAGCCGGCAACCTTGGCTTCAACGATAGCCGCAATGTCAACGTGATCGGCCGCGGCCTTGGCAACGCCGGACATGATGTCGGCGCGATGAGCTGTGATCTCGCGCAGCACCGCATCGCGCAGGCCGCTCAAGCGATCTGGCGTGATCATCGAGCCGATCAATGGGATCGACTGCAAATCGCCAACCTTCTTAGCAATGACCTTGTCGAGGATTGGCGCCACATGGGGCTCCAGATCGAGATTCTGCAAGGGCTCGAGCAGGGTCTCGATGCGGATCAAGTCTTCAGACACCACCGTACCGATGGTGGCCGCCAACTCGGCCTGACGCCGCGGTAGCAGGCCCTGCATCCCCAGCTTGCGCTGACGCGGATGAAACAACATGCGGATCGCGACCCAATTGGTCGCATATCCGATCAGAGCACCCACGACGGGTAACAGAATCCACGGTAGCCACGGCATGGAGCGGGATGCTAGCCACCGTGGGCGCGCTGCAAGGCCGGCCAGTCACTGGGTTGGCCGGGTGCCGGGGCGCTGGGGCTTGCCTCCACCGGCCTCTCCAGGCACCGTCTGCGCCAGGAGATACGCGCATGCGCCTTGCTCTGCTTATTCCAGCTCTGGCCCTGCTGTTCGCCGGCTGTGGTTCGTCGCGCAGTGATGACATCATCATCGCCGATGATGCCCCGGAGGCGGCGAGCGCCGGCACCACCGATGAGCAGGCCTCCGTGGCCGCTAACGAGGCACCGGCGGCAGACCCCGCCAAACCAGCTCGCCCCGACGTGGTCGATAGCAGTGGCGTGACCGTGCCGAGCCGCATCGCGATCAGCATCATCCCCGGCATCGGTTATCAGATCGAGGGCAAGAACGCCAATTTGGCCGAAATCGACGAACTGCTACGCCTGATGGCCAAGCACAACCGCTACAGCGACATTCAGATTCGCGCCAAGAGCCGCGGCACCGCCACCCTGGTGCAACCCCTGCTCGATCTCACTGAGAAGCACGATCTGGTGAACGTGAGCCTGCACACCGGGCGCTGACAAGCGGGCCCCGCGCCTTGCCAATGCGCGAGGCGCGCTAGCGTGCCGCCCATGACCACCGCCATCATTATGCACGGCGCCGCCGGGCGCATGGGCCAACGCATTCTCAGCTTGGCCGCCGACAACAACGATTTCAGCATCAGTGCCGGCGTTGACCTGAAACCAGGCACGCTGCGCGCGCTTGGCGTTCCTAGCGATGCGCCACTGGTGCAGGCCCTGCCAGCCAAGGCCGGCAGCGTGGTCATCGACTTCAGCCACGCCACGGTCACGCCTGGCGTGATTGCCCACTGTGCCGAGCACGGCATGCCGCTGGTGATTGGCACCACCGGGGTCAGCCCCGACGAGCAGGCCGCGCTGATCGAGCAGGCCGCCAGCGCCATCCCAATCATCTGGGCGCCCAACATGGCAATTGGCGTTAACGTGGTGTTTGAGATCGCAGCACGCATCGCCAAAACCCTCGGCCTCGACTACGACATCGAAATCGTAGAGGCCCACCATCACCACAAGGTGGACGCCCCCTCCGGCACCGCCTATGGGATGTCTGATGCGATCTGCGAAGCCACCGGCCGCACCCGCAGCGATCTGGTCCACGGCCGCGAGGGCCACACCGGGGCCCGCACCCGTGGCGAGATCGGCATGCACGCCCTGCGCATGGGCGATGTGGTTGGTGACCATACCGCCTACTTCGTGGGTGGCGGCGAGCGCATCACGCTCGGCCATATGGCCCACACGCGCGACATCTTCGCCAATGGTGCCCTGCGCGCTGCGGCCTACCTAGCCACTCAGCAGCCGGGTCGCTACACCATGAAAGACGTGCTCGGCCTATGAGCGCGCCGCGTGCGGTCAGCTTCGACGTTCACGGCACTCTGATCCTACCCACGCCCTCGATTGGCGCGCTGTACGCAGCTGCTGCCGCCGAGCAGGGGCTGAGCGTGCCGGCCGATGAAGTCGAAGCGGCTTTTGGGCCGGCCTTCAAGGCGGTGCGCAGCACCTGGGACGTGCCCTACGGCCGCAATGAAGCCGACGCGCGCCGGTTCTGGCACCAGGTCATCAATCGCACCTTCACGGGGCAGGCCTCGCCAGCCCTGTGCGATGCCCTGTTTGACAGCCTTGGCCACGGCCAAGCGTGGCGGGTGCTACCCGGCGCCCACCAGGCCCTGGCGCTGGTGCGGGCCGCCGGCCTGCCGGTGTACGCCTGCACCAATTTCGACGGCCGCGTGCATCAGATTCTGGCCGACCTCGATTTGCACCTCGATGTGGTGTTCACCTCGGCCCATTACGGCGCTGCCAAGCCTGACCCGGCCATTCTGCTCGCGGCCTGCGCCGCCGCCGCGTGCGAGCCCAGCGAGTTACTCCACGTGGGCGATCACCCGCACGAAGACGCCGGCGCGTGCAGCGCTTGCGGTGCGCGCTTTTTTGCAGTGGAACGCGGCGCGGGGATCAACCCCGCACGGCTACAAGCCGCTCTCGCACAGTCGAACTGACTTAACCCCGGAGCGCCGCCATCGCGTCGCGAACCAATCCGACCACATGCGTTACCGCGTCGCTGATTGCCACGTCGCCGCCCTCGCCTTGGCGGGTCTTGATCTCGAGATTGCCGTCAGCAACACCGCGACCAGCCACCACCTTGACCGGGATACCGATGAGGTCCCAGTCTTTGAACTTCACGCCGGGCTTGGCGTCGCGGTCATCAAGAATGACCTCGATGCCCTGGGCCTTGAGCTCGGTGTAGAGCTGCTGGGCTACCCCCATCAGATTCTCATCGTCAGCGCGCGTGGGCACCACTACCACTTGGTAGGGCGCAATCGACATCGGCCACACGATCCCGTTCTTGTCGTTATGCTGTTCCACCGCCGCCGCCGCCAGGCGGCTGGTGCCGATACCGTAGCAGCCCATGGTCAGTGGATGCCGCTTGCCGTCTTCGCCGGTGAATTCGGCGCCCATGGCGGCCGAGTACTTGGTACCGAGCTTGAAGATGTGACCGGCCTCAATGCCGCGCCGTTCAACCAACTCGCCGCTGCCAGCGGGCGCCACGTCACCAGCCACCGCCAAGGTGATATCGGCCTGAACCGCATCGGCCAGATGCGCAGCGATGCTGACCGCGGCGTGGGTGTCGTCTTGATTGGCACCTGCCACCACAAGGGCTTCGGCATCAAGCACGGCATCAAACACCACCACATCGGCGTTGAGGCCCGGGCCGGCAAAGCCCGGGGCACAACCAGTGGCAGCACGCACGGCGGCTTCGTCCATCGCGCGCAGCTGCAACACTTCGCCCACGCGCTGCGACACCGCATTGCTCAGCTTGATCTCGTTAACCTCGCGATCGCCGCGCACAAAGGCCGCCACGGTGCGGTCGCCATCAACCGTTTCTGCCACCAGCAGCACCGCCTTGAGCGTGTTGGCGCTGGTCAGGTCGGGGTAGCCATTGGCCTGAAGGTAGGTCACCACCTCGTCGATGGTTTTGGCGCCCGGTGTGGGCAAGGCCGTGCCGGCCGCCGGGGCCGACCAAGCCGGCGCCGCGGGAATAGCGCATTCGGCGCGCTCAACGTTGGCCGCGTAGCCACTGTCCGGATGAAACAGGATCGCGTCTTCACCAACATCGGCCGCAATCATGAATTCATGCGAGGATGAACCACCAATGGCGCCGGTATCGGCCTCAACCGCGAAGGCTTCGAGCCCACAGCGACGGAAGGCCGTGGTGTAGGCCTGGCGCATCGCTTGGTAGGTGTCGTCGAGACTCTGCTCTGAGCCATGGAAGGAGTAGGCGTCCATCATGATGAATTCTTTGACCCGCATCAGGCCGAAGCGCGGGCGGATCTCATCACGGAACTTGGTGTGCTGCTGGAAATAGCATACCGGCAGCTGCTTGTAGCTGGTGATCTGGTTGCTGGCGTAATCGGTGACCACTTCCTCGGCCGTCGGCGACAAACCAAACTCCTGGCCGCCACGATCGGTGACGGTGAGCATGGTGCGGGTGGCCTGGAAGCCGGCCCAACGGCCCGAGCGCTCCCACAGGCTGCGCTCCTGCATGATCGGCATGGTGACCTCAACGCCACCGGCGCCGGCGATTTCCTCAGCCACAATGCGGCTGATCTTGTCGACCACGCGCTTGAGGAAGTGCCCGTAGAGGTAGAGCCCAGCGCCAGACTTGTGCAGGTAGCCCGCCCGCGTCAGCAGTTTATGGCTGACGATCTCGGCGTCGGCGGGGTCTTCACGCAGGGTCACGATATTCAGGGTGCGGGCGCGCATCAATGTCTCCAAAAACTCGGTTTGGCACCATGGCGGGGCCCCCGAAGTGGGCAAGTAGGGAAGATGGGGCCCGCAAGCCGCCTGGTGTATTTCAACAGCCTGCTAAAACGGCTAGACCTCGTCGACCGGCAGCCCAAAGGCCTTCATCACGCGCAGGGCGTTGGTGGTTTCCAACACGCCGGGGCGTAGGGCATAGTCAAAGGCCATGTCAGGGCCCTCGCTGTGCTCGAGAGCGGCGCGGTCGGCGAAATGTGCCAGCACAAAGCGCTCAGGCTCGTGTTCCGACAGGCGCGCCAGATCCAGGTCATGCGTGCTCACCACCAGGCAGCCAGCGGTGCCACGCAGGTGATCGATCACCGCTTTGGTGCCGAGGTGGCGCTCGCGCGAGTTGGTGCCGGCCAGGATCTCGTCTAAGCCAAGTAAGAGCGGCGCATCGCCGGCGTGGGCCAAGTCGAGCACCACTTTGAGGCGTTCGACCTCGGCCTGGAAACGACTACGCCCGGAGCGCAGATCATCGCTCACGCGCATCACCGTGGCCAGCCGCATCGCGCGCATTGCGCAACTCTTGGCCGGTACCGGCGCGCCCAAACGCGTCAGCACCACGGCCAAGGCGATGGCGCGCATAAAGGTGCTCTTGCCCGAGGCATTGGCACCGGTCAGCAGCAAGACCTGGCCGTCGCGCAGGTCAATCGCGTTACCGACTCGGCTGTCGCGTGGCAACAGTGGGTGCGCCAAATCGTCAGTCACCAACAGGTGACCAGCTTCGGCCTCGTTGGCCCAGCAACCACCTTGCTCAGCGGCGTAGGTCGCCAAACAACTCAAGGCCTCGCCGCGGCCCAAGCAGGCGCACCAAGCCGGATAATCGCGACCGTATTGATCGGCCCAGCGATGGAGACGCCGCATGTTGCGCCACTCGATCAGCACCACTGCACCCAGCAGTGCGCGCAGCGCGTTACCGCCCTTGGCCACCGCATCCAAGGCCTTGGCCAAGCCCTCAAGGCCGGCCGCGGCCGTTGCGGCCTCACTACGCAAGCGCGCCAACTCGGGATGCGCACCCGGCGCTTCGGCAATCGCCGACAAGGCGCGCGCATAGGCCCGCACCCGCACCCGCGAGCGGCTCGGCTCTTTCAGCGCAAGACTGCGACGGGCGATGCCATCGATCGGAAACCATAACACCGACACCAACAGCAGGGCCAGCAACATGCCGCCGCCGCCATCACGCCAAGCCCCGTAGACGAGCAGGCCAGGCCCAAGAATGCGGCCAATCCACACCACGACCCACCACCACGCCGCCGGCTGGGCCGGGCGCTTGGCAAGCCAAGTCTCAATCTCGTCGACACCGTCACCGTGCTCATCCACGTCACCGGTGGCCATTACCGCAAGGCTGGCTCGCCACGCATGGGCCTCAGCCAACTGCTGGACCTGGCCCTGCCGCTGCGCGTCCACCCGCGCCACATTGTCGAGCAACCATGCCGCCAACTGCGAGCGCCCTGGACGCGAGCCAGCGGTATTCAGGAGTTGGAACAAGCCGCCCGGGCCCACCACATCCAAATCGGCCGCAAAGGCATGCTTGGCCGACACCCAGGTGGTGCCATCGTCCTGGCCATGGTCCCACTGGCCCTGCAGGCGCTCACTGCCACGACGATGGTAACGCTCCAGGAGACGGGCCCGCCGCAGATGATCATCAACCTGCAGATGCCACAAGGCCAGCAGCAGGAATGCCGCCAAGCTACCCCCTGCCAGGGCGATCGACCACACCGTCGCGTCTGCGATGGTGGCAGCAGCTCCAATCGCCAGGGCGATAAAGGCCACAAAACGCAGCAAAGCGATCAGATTGTAGCTGCGGCGGCGGCGGCGCGCTTCGCTAGCGGCAGCCTCTGCGGCGGCTTGATGGGTCGCGACGGTTAGCGTCATGGCCGGCATGCTATGGCTTGGTGGGCGCTGTCACCTGCGAGCCCTTGCTCCGGCGATACGTTTTCGCACAGTATGGCGATGCAGGAGGGCCTCACGCGACGGGAATTGATTGCCGCCGGAGCAGCATTGTTGCTGGCTGGTTGTGCACGGCACCGCGGCGGCCTATCGGCTCGTCCGAGCGAATCTCAGATCATTACGCCCGATCACCCCCATTACGCGACTCCGATTGCCGCACCTGATGGGCTGTGGTACCGAGTTGCCAAGGGTGACACCCTCTCAGGCATCTCGCGCCGTTCTGGGGTTCCGGTCAAAACCATCGCCGGTGACAACCGACTGGCTTCGAGTCTGATCAAACCTGGGCAGCGTTTGTGGCTTCCTGGTGTCCATCACCTGGAAACTGACCCCCTTGCTGTGGCCCAGGCTAAACAGGCCAAACGCATCCAGCGCGCGGTGGCAGGCGATTACCAACTCGTGCCGCGCTCAGAATGGACCCGCACCAAGCCGCGCAGCAATTACAAAAAGATGGGCAAAGTCACCCGGATCACCCTGCACCACACCGGTGAGCACAAGGGCATGGTTGGCAAGTCTGACGTCGAAATTGTCCGGATGATTGAACGCTATCATCGCGATGGGCGCAAATGGTCGGCTATCGGCTACCACTACTTAGTAGGCCGCGATGGACGTATCTACGAAGGCCGGCCAGCCTGGATCCAGGGCGCTCACACTTCCAAGGCCAACAGCAATAATCTTGGCATTTCCTGCATTGGAGATTTCCATCACCATTTGCCGACCGAAGCCCAGATGGGCGCCCTGATCGCGTTCCTCGGCAACCGCCGAACGCATTACGGCGTGGGCCGCACCCGGGTTTACGGTCATCGTGACCTGAGTCCGTCAATCTGCCCCGGCGATACACTCTACGGCTGGCTCAAGGGCTATAAGCGAGGCTGACATGATTGCACAGTTCCAACACAAAGACGCCGGTCTTATCGCCTTTGGCGTCATCGTGGCGCTGATCGGCATCGTAGCCTGCATCGGTTCGTTTCGCATTGCGTCCGAACGCGCCAGTATGCTGTCTGCGATTGAAGCCGGCAGTCTGACCCCAGCACTGGTCACGGTCACCACTCTCGAAATCGTGACGCCGGGCCCCAGCCCCGACAGCGAAGCCCAGAACGAAGGCGAAGTCAGCGCCTACAAAGCCTCCTTTGCCGGCGATGACATCAGCTTTTTCCGCTTTATCGACCCCGACCACCTCGCTCTGATCAGTAGCTGGAAGGAAAGCAGCACCCCCGTGGCTGCCTACCGGAGCGACAGCGACAGTTGGTACATCGCCGAATTAGACCGCGATCTCGACACCAGCGGCGCCACCCTTGCCGGCTTCGTCATCACCCTGCTGGGGATTGCCATCGCCGCGACGCCGTTGATTGCCCTACGCGTACTGGCGCGCCGAGGAACGCCTTCAGAACCCAGTGACGCGAGCGAAGCCGAGACCAGCGAACAGGCACCGCCACAGGGCTGAGCGCTAGCTCGGAAGCTTTGATTCTTCCGGCGCCGAATCATCGGCCTTGTGCCACGGCCCTGGGGCGTCTGCCATATTGAGACGCGTTGCCCCAAGCACGGAAAAGTCGCTGAACGGTACCGACTCGTAAGTCGGGTCTTTAGGGTAATCGAGATGGACGTTGACCGCGCCCTCGGCACCGAGCCGCTCAAGGATGAGGTCCTCAAGCCGTTCGATCACATCGTGGGCGCGCTTGACCGACCAATCCTTGGGCACCAGGAGATGGAACTCCACATAGCGCCGTTCACCAACCCGCAACACGCGTAGGCGGTGCACGTCGATCCACTCCGATTCGCGATGCTGGTTGAGCACCTCCACCACCTGGGTCAGGGTCTCCTCGTCAGCACTATCGAGTAATTCCGATCCGGCCTCACGCACCAAACGCACCCCCACCACCAGCAGGTGTATCCCAGCGATGACGGCAACCACCATGTCGATCCACACCAAGTTGGTCAGCATAACCAAGGCCAGGCCGATCAAGGCGGTCCCCGAGGTCCACACGTCAGCCAACACATGGTGGGCATCGGCCCGCAAAATGGTGCTGCCGGTGCGCCGCGCGACCCGCATCAAATATAATCCCAGCACCAAATTTACCCCGGCGGCCGCGCCAATCCAGGCGGCGCCGGCCCCGAGCGAGCCCAATTCAGTTGGATTGAATAAGCGTGAAACCACCATCCAAAACACCAGCAAGCCAGACGAGGCGACCAAGCCACCCTCAAAACCAACCGAAAAACTCCCAACCTTGCCGTGTCCAAATGGGTGATGGCGATCGGGCGGAGCGGCCGCCATGCGCAACGCCACGTACATCACAATGGTGGCGCCAACGTGAACCACTGACTCCAGCGCGTCTGACATCACTGCCAAGGAGCCGGTCAACAGCCAAGCCGTAACCTTGAACACCAAGATCACCACGCCAACGCCTACCGACCAACGGGCCGCTATCTCCCGCGCTTTGTGATCATCCATACCCATCGGTGTATCCTGTTGTGGTGCACTGCAAGATGCGCTTGCCGTGAAAACATACTGCCTCAAGCGATGGTGTAACATGAACCGCACTGGCGCACTGTGCTGGTCACGCTATACCCACATGCAAGCCCGCCTGCGAACCCGTCGATGGCTCAAGCTGAGCGCGAACGGCCGATTCTCTGGTCATTCACGCCATCTCAACCAACTCGACACGGCGAACTGGAGCCTAAATGCATACTGCTACCACCACCATTCAATCATCAAAGCACTCAGCGCTGCCGCGCATCTGTATGATCAGCACGCACGGCTACGTTGCTGCTGAGCCACCACTAGGTGCTGCTGACACCGGCGGCCAGGTGGTGTATGTGATTGAGCTCTCGAAAAAGCTCGCCGACCTCGGCTTCGAGGTTGACATCTGGACTCGTCGGTTCGAAGATCAACCCGAGATCGACGAGATCAGCGACCGTGTGCGAGTGCTACGTGCCCGCTGCGGCGGCAATGACTTCATCCCGAAGGAATACCTCGCCGACAAGCTGGTTGAATGGTGCGCCAATTTCATGCGCTTCGTCAATAAGCACGACATTGACTACGCCTTCGTGAATTCGCACTATTGGGATGCCGGCGTGGCCGGGCAGAATGTCGCGAAACAGCTCGGCATTCCGCACCTCCACACGCCCCACTCGATTGGTCAGTGGAAGCTTGATCAGATGCACACCGACTTCCCCGGTAAGGAAGCCGAGTTCGAAGAGCAGTACAACTTCAAGAGCCGCATCAAAAACGAACATATTATCTTCAACGAGGCTGACCTCGTTATTGCCACCACGCCGGTGCAAACCGACATGCTGGTCAAAGACTACGGCGTGTCCAAGGGCCGGATCCGCATGATCCCGCCTGGCTATGACGACAACCGCTTCTTCCCGGTTTCAGGCGCGAGTCGCCAAGTGGTGCGCGAACGCCTCGGATGGGACGGCGGCCCGGTCATCCTCGCGCTCGGACGTCTAGCTGAGAACAAGGGCTACGACCTTCTCATCAAGAGCTTCAAGTTGGTGGCCGACCGCCACCCCAAGGCTCTGCTCCACCTAGCGGTAGGCGGCGAAGAACTCGGCGACCACGAAGCCGGCATCATGAAACAATTGGTTGCCCTGGTTGACGAGTTGGATTTGAAGAAGCAAGTCGTCTTCGGTGGTTTTATCAGCGACGAAGAACTGCCCGATTATTACCGCTCGGCCGATGTATTCGTGCTGTCCAGTCGCTACGAACCATTCGGTATGACTGCTATCGAAGCCATGGCCTCCGGCACCCCCACGGTTGTTACCAGCCACGGCGGCTTGTGGCGCGCCATCATGTATGGCCGCCACGCCTTGATCGCCGACCCCTTCGACACCGAAGACCTGGGCATCACAATTTGCAAGATCCTCAAATTCCGCCACCTCGGTGCGCAACTGCGCTCACGCGGTGCACGCCGTATGCGCGCCATGTTCACTTGGACTGGCATCGCCCAACAGTTGGTCAGCGCGGCCGAGCAACGCACCTCGCGGACCCTAAAAACGCCTGACTTTGAATACGATGACGAAGGCGCCTGGATCGATTTCGACTAATCCTTCCCCCATTGATTTTGCCACATGCCCATTCGTCTCTTCGCTTCTGACCTCGACGGCACCCTGCTGTCCTTTTCCGGCGACACCGCCGCCAGCCAGCGCTTTTCCGCTGCGTGGCAGGCGGTGCCCGTTGGTGAACGCCCGCTGTTGTGCTATAATAGCGGGCGCCTCGCTAATGATTTGCGCGAGGCCGCCCACAAAGGCGGCCTGCCGCCCAGTGACTATTTATTCGGCGGCGTGGGCACCACATTGGTAGACCGCAATGGTCGTATCGTACGCGAGTACCAAGAACAGTTCCGCCCTGGATGGGACCGCAGCTTGGTGGTGGAAGTGCTGTCCTCAATCAAGGGCGCCAAGCGCCAACCCGAGCGCTTCCAAAGCCCATTCAAGAGCAGTTGGTTTTTGCTCAACGCGAGTGCCGAACTCCTGGCTGAAATCAGGGAACGCCTGCGCACGGTAGAGCTCGACGTCACCGTGGTGTACTCGTCCGCGCGCGACCTCGACATTGTTCCGGCAGCGGCCGACAAGGGCAACGCGATTCGCTGGCTGTGCGATCATCTCGGCTACAGCCTCAACGAGGTGGTGGTTGCCGGTGATACGGGCAATGACTCGAGCATGTTCCGCCTGCCCAACATCAACGGCATTGCTGTTGGCAACGCCCGCGAAGAACTCATTGAAGCTACCGCCGGCTGTCGCGTGCTACACACCGCCGCGCCCGAGGCCGACGGCGTGATCGAAGGCCTGACCCACTACGGCGTGTTTGCCAAAGCCTAGTCAACACCGCCGCGCTGCATACGCCAAGCGTTTCAAAGACGCTTGCACCTACTGGAGAGCCCATGACCGAGATCCGCCTGTTCTGCACCGACCTCGACGGAACCTTGATTGGCAATCCTGCCACCACCCACCTGTTCACCTCAGTGTGGAATGGAATGGACCAATCAAAGCGCCCGTTGCTGGTGTATAATAGCGGCCGCTTGGTTGAAGACATCAGCGCCATCATCGGCAGCGGCGATATCCCCGAGCCCGACTTCGTCATCGGTGGCGTTGGCACCGAGGTGGTCGACTACCGTGCGCGCAAGGTCCTCGATGATTACCAAACTCACATCGCCAAGGGGTGGAATCGCGAACAGGTTGACGAACTCATCGCCGCCACGCCCGGCATTGAACGCCAACCCGATCAGTACCAAAACTCATATAAGTCGAGCTGGTACATCTACGACGCCGACGATGACACCATTGAGACATTGCACGCGCGACTCGCAGACAGCGGCATCAATGCCGCGGTAATCTATTCATCAAACCGTGACCTCGACATTGTTCCGGCCGCCGCCGACAAGGGCAAAGCCCTAGCTTGGCTCCTCGACCACCTCGCTATTGACTCCAGCGCCGTGGTAGTGGCCGGTGACCGCGGCAACGACCGCGGCATGTTTGAGATCCCCGAGGTGCGTGGCATCTTGGTTGAGAACGCCCAGCCAGAACTGTTTGAAATCGCATGCAGCGCCTGTGGCGAGGTATACCAGAGCGAACACGTCATGGCCGAAGGCCTGCTTGATGGCTTGGCCCACTTCGGCGTCGCCACTGACCTGCCCGACTCCACCCCGCCGACCATCGTCGCCCAAGACGAAGAGATGACTCTGCTGTTCGCGCAGCAATACCAGCAGCATCTCACGCCAGCCCAGATCGAACTGATCAGAGATGGCTATGTCCATGCGATCGACGCCATCCGCCGCAACATCACGCCGATCGGTTTTAGCGCATGCAGTCTCGACGACAACGAGGTCACCGGCACCGACGTTAATTATCGCAGCGTGTGGGGTCGCGACGGCGCCATTACCCTGATCAACACCCTGTGCGTCAATGATCCTGCGATTACCGCCTGCGCCAAACGGACCCTCCAGACCCTGCTCGGAGCGGTTACCGACGCTGGCTTGGTGCCTGCCAATGTGCGCATTGATGACGGCAGCCCCGACTACAGTGGCGTTGGCGGCATCTGCGCCGTCGACAGCGCACTCTGGGTCGTCATTGCGCTGTATAATTTTGTACGTCACACCGGCGATGAAGAATTCCTGAGCCAACATCAAGGCGAGCTACGCCGCATCATGCGCTGGCTCGAAGCCCTTGACGCCAATCGTGACGGTCTGCTTGAGGTGCCCGAGGCCTCCGACTGGACCGACCTATTTGGCCGCAGCTACAACGTGCTGTACGACGAAATCCTATGGTACCGCGCCAAGGTGTGCTTCGGGCGCATGTTGGAAATGCTCGGTCATCACGAAGAGGCCGCCGACGCCGCACATCAATCGCAGCACATTCGCGGCAAGATCCTCCGCACCTTTTGGCCCACCACGCACCGCCAGGATGAGACCATCGAAGCGACCTTCGCCGATATGCAGTATTCGCTCGGCGACGCGCGCTACCTCCTGGCCGAGGTGTCGCCCTTCAACTTCAATTGGCGCTGCGATGTACTTGGCAACATATTGGGCTTCCTGACCAATGTGCTCGACGTGCCCAAGGCGCGCACCGCCTTGTCGTTCATGTGGGGCGTGGGCGTCAATGACCCATGGCCGGTCTCGAATCTCTATCCAGTGGTGCAGGCCGGCGACCCCGACTGGAAACCCTACTACACGGTCAACCTGCTCAACCTCCCGCACCATTATCACAACGGCGGCATCTGGCCCTTCGTAGGCGGCCTGTGGGTTCGCTTCATTCACCGTCTCGGCCAGCATCAAGCCGCATGCCAAGAACTCGTGCGACTCGCCGAATGCAACCGCCAGGGCCGCGCCCACGAATGGGAATTCAATGAATGGTGCCACGGCACCACCGGGCGCCCAATGGGCAAGGCCTACCAGGCGTGGTCGGCCGCCACCTTCATCCATGCCTGCCACGAACTCGGCCTAAGCGCCAAGGAACTGCCCGATGACTGAACAAGCAGCGGTTTTATGCATTGGTGAGGCACTGTGGGACTGTCTGCCGCGCGGCCTGTTTCTCGGCGGCGCACCTCTGAACGTTGCCTACCACCTCTCGCAACTTGGTCGCCAAGCGGCTCCGGTAACCGCCGTTGGTGACGACTTCCTCGGGCAGGAAATTATCCGGCGCGCCGCCGGCTTTGGTCTGGACACCACTTTTATCAGTACGGTTGACCGACTGACCGGGGTGGTGCAAGTACGGCTGGAAAATGGCCAACCCAGCTACGACATCGTCGACCAGGTTGCCTGGGATGTGATCCCCACCACGCCGGCCTTGCTCGAAGCAGCCCAAGCAGCGCCCGCCCTGGTGTATGGGTCTTTGGCCAGCCGTCATGACAACAACCGCGCCCTGGTGACCGCCGCCATCGAAGCCTGCGCTGGGCTCACGGTGTTCGACGTCAATCTCAGAGCCCCCTTCGACGACCAAGACCTGGTCTGGGATTTCGCCAAACGATCGCAGTTGGTCAAACTCAATGACGAGGAAATCGCCAATCTGGTGGGTGCCGGCGAATTAGCCGACCAGGCCGAGCGCTTGCGTGAGCGCTGTGATTGCCGTTACGTGTGCGTTACCGCCGGCAGTCGCGGCGCCGGCCTGTTGAGCCCCGATGGCTGGCAGTTTGCTGCAGCCGAGCCGATCACCCTGGCCGATGCTGTCGGCGCCGGCGACAGCTTCATGGCTGCCCTCCTCGACGGACTCCTGCAACAGGCCGACCCGGCAGCTGCACTTCATCGCGCCGCCCGCCTCGCCGAATTCGTTGCCAGCAGCGATGGCGCAACGCCAAGCCACGACCAAGCCCCGCGCGCGGCACGCAAACTCAGCTAGGCTCGAATTAGAACTGAAGCACGAGGCCTAGGTAGGGGCCATGGAAGGCGACATCCAACACCGCATGGTGATCGGATGAAATCTCGGCATCGATGTCATATTGCGTGATGCGATATCCGCCTTGCACACCAAACAACTCGGTGAAGCGATAGTTCACAGCCGCAAACAGGTCGATGTATTTCGCGTCCACATCACCGACGTCGAGCGCCATGAGATGAAGACGGCCGTCTATCGTCCACCCGCCCCACGGACTCGTCGACACCCGACCGGTTATCGCCGGCAGCGGGAAACCCTCGTCGGTCGAGGTCTTGCCCAGCACCGAATTCACATCTACCGACGTGTCGATGTAGTGGAGCGCAAGGCCGACGCTGGCCGTTGCCAGATCCAAGCCGAGAAAACGCCACGCCACTTCGCCGTAGAGGTCGGTCACCGCGATATCGGTGGTGGTGTCCCCAAGGACGGCCGTGCCATTGTAATACTTGAGCTCATTCAAGGTTGCCTCGCCATCGGCGCCGTAGCTAAACACGCCGGCATGCAGCTCAAACAAGAGCGGCAGGGCAACATCGGCCTCAATCAGTGGCGAGGCCACAAAGTCATCAAGACCAAAGTCATCGGTATCAAAGGTGTCACCTTCAATCAGATCAGTACTGGAACTGAATTCGCCCCCCATCTGGGTCAGCCACGCGCCACCGATAATGCGCACGGTATAATCGTTGCCGGCATCGACTGCGGAGGCGCTGCCACCAAAGGCGCACAGTCCGAGGATGCTGGCAATGAGAGGGTGCTTGATCATGAGATTCTCCAGGAAGCAAGCAGTCTAGGGCTTCAGCCTGGGATGCCAAGGCTAGGCCGCCTGTTTCGCCACGATTTGACGGAACGCCACCCGTTATCTATACCCTTGCCATGGTGCGCACTGCTGCGCCCCCTGTTATTTGTTACAGTCTGTTAACCATTGACCATCCACTGAACCCACACTGATACATTAAACACCTTCATGACAAATAGTTACAATCATGAGACGTACTCTGTGACCAGTGCCCTTGCCCACAGCAAGGCACGGGTGCCCCACCGTTTGCACCTCGGATGGTCGACCCCCCTACAAGGTGACCACCATGGATATCTGGCATGCCGTGATCGGCGTCGCGGGCCTTGCCTGCGGCCTGCCGCTCGGCTTCATCGCTCTCAAGTCCAAAGGACAACGTAACCTCGACCGGCACATCGCCGACGAACGCAGTAAGCTCGACGCCGAGCGCCTCACCATCATCAAGGAAACCGAAGACAAAGCCCGCACCCGCATCGAAGAACATAAGCACAGCCTGGAGCAGACCCTCCAGCGCGAGCGCGATTTGGTCCAGCAACAGTCTGAAGGGCTCAAACAGCTCGAAGGCAAACTGCAGCGCCAACAGAGCAGCCTCAGCACCCGCGAGAATGCCCTGCATGAACGCGAAGACACGCTCGATGCCAAGCGCAGCGCGGTTGACCGGCGCGAAGCCAAACTGCTCACCCGCGAGCAAGAACTCGACGGCCTGAGCGAACAGCTTACCACGCGGCAGCAGGAATTAGACGCCCGCGTCAAAGCGGCCGAAGCGCGCATCACCGAGATCGCCGAGATGAGTCGCGATCAAGCGCGCGACGAACTGTTCACCAAGCTTGACGAAGAACTGGCGGTTGAGCAGGCCGCAGTGATCAAGCGCCGCACCGAGGAAACCGAGGAGCGCGCCAAGTCTATCGCTACCGAGTTCGTGTCGCGTGCCATTCAGCGCTACGCCGCCGAGCATACCGCTGAAACCACCACCAGCCGCGTCGAACTCAACGACGAGGAGATGAAGGGCCGGATTATCGGCAAAGAAGGTCGCAATATCCGCGCCTTCGAGCAGCAGTCTGGCGTAGACCTGATCATCGACGACACCCCTGGCATCATCACCATCAGCTGCTTCGACGGCATCCGTCGTGAGATCGCGCGTCGGGCCCTGGAAGAACTCCTACTCGACGGCCGCATTCATCCGGCCCGCATCGAAGAAGTGATGGCCCGCACCCAGCAAGAGATGGATCGCCACGTCCTCAAGCTCGGCGAAGACGCCGCCTATGAGGTCGACGTGTCGGGCCTGCATCCACAGCTCCTCAAGCTGCTCGGCAAGCTCCAATTCCGCACCTCCTATGGTCAAAACGTGCTGCAGCACACCAAGGAAGTGGCCTATCTCAGTGCGGCTATGGCGGCTGACCTGGGGCTCGATCCCAAACTTGGACGGCGTTGCGGCCTGATGCACGACATCGGCAAAGCCCTCGATCACGAGCAAGAAGGCTCACATCCCGAATTGGGCTTTGAAGCGCTCAAGCGCTACGGCGAAAACGAGATCGTGGCCAACGCCGCGCTCGCCCACCACGAGGGCCACGAGGTGCTGTCGGCCTACACCACCCTCACTGCCGCTGCAGACGCCATCTCGGCGGCGCGACCGGGCGCGCGACGCGAGAATGTGGAACGCTACATCAAACGCCTGCAGGCCCTGGAAGACATCGCCTGCTCGTTTAAGGGCGTCAAAAAGTCGTACGCCATTCAGGCTGGCCGCGAGCTCCGGGTGATCGTTAACGGGCACGTGCTCGGTGACGGCACCCTGCCGAAGACCGCTCGCTCGATTGCACGTCGAATCGAAGACGAAGTGGCCTATCCCGGTGAAGTACGCGTCACCGTAATCCGCGAAACCCGCCAAACGGCGGTGGCCCGCTGAACCATGACGCCCAGCCAGCTGCGTGAACTGCTGACCAAAGCCCGCGACCTGGCGCGCCTGCTTCCTGGCGGGCGCGCCTTCGCGGTGGCGGCACGGGCGGCCGATTTACCACGCGACCCCCTGGAATTATTT
>JAQIBG010000159.1 GCA_027859175.1 Planctomycetota bacterium
GGTAGCCAGTTCTCGTTGCTGGAATTCAGGCTGCTGAATCGAGCCGCTACCCAAAACGGTGGTCTCGCGCGAGATGTTGGCGTTACTCGCATTCCCCGCCATCCCGGTAAACTGCCGGATGTTGGGGTGAATAAACAGCGTGATGATATCACTATTGCGTGCCACCGATGGCTGCACTTCCAAGCGGATCTGCTCCTGCTCAATCTCATACTCTGGCACCAAAACATTTTGCGATGAACTCACCACGGTGCCGTTGTCAACCGTAGTATCGTTACTGCCGGTCGATTGATTGGTGTAGCGAGCCACGTACGCGATGTCGTTCGAGAAGTTGATAATGCCCATACTATTGTTCAGGGTCAGGATCTTGGGCTCGGAGAACACATTCGCTTCGCCACGCTGCTCCAAGGCATTGAGGGTCACTGAAAAGTTTGGCACCACATCTTGCCCAACACCCAGCATCCCAAGGCGCAAGCCACTACTGCCCTGGGTCAAGCCGGCCGCCAATTGGGCCGGACCGGTGCCGAGCGGGTTGGTCGCCGCCTCCTGCGCACCACCGAAATAGAACGTCGAATCGCCGCTACCGGTTTCCTGCCCAAGCATCGCCCAATTCACGCCGAACTGGTCGACAGCGTTGGTCGACACCAACACGAAGCGCGCCTCAATGAGCACCTGTACATTGTTATAGTCGAGCGCATGCAGCAGCCGTTTGATCTCCGAGATCGCCGCTGGCGAAGAACGAATGTACAAGGAGTTTGACTTGCGGTCGAGATACCAAGTGCTGCCCTCCGGCCACGAGACCAAGCCGTCGACGTCCAGGGCTTTCCCCAAGAATCGCTCGATATCTGACGCGGGCTCGGCGTCATCGCCACCACCCAACTGCGGCAGCTGCGGAGCGCCACCACCATCATCGCCCCCGCCGTTTCCGACCTCAATGCTGCTCAGAACATCTGTCAAACCGGCTTGAAGACGCACAATCTCGGTCACCAAAATCGGCGAATCCGAACTCGTCACATATACCGACCCGCCACGATAATTGAACTGCACCGGCACCATCCGCTGGATCACCTCCAGCACATGCTCAACAGTCTCGTCTACCAGTGAGATGGTGAGCGTCTCGGCACCCAAGGCATCATCACGAATCACATAGTTCAGGCCGGCCAGTGCGAACAGGTCTTGAAGGATGTTCTGCAAAGGCTGGCCCTGGTAATTGATCATGCCAACCTTGATCCGCAATTGCTGCATCAGGCGGTCACGGTCAACCTCGGCGATGTCTTCATCAAATATCAAGACCGTTCGCGCGAGCGGGCGCGGTTCACGCGGCATGGTGCCGGCCTCAATGATATCATTAACCACTTCGCCACGACGGACCGCCCGCTCCCTCTCAAGCCGACGACCCTCAAGCCGAACCAGGTGGCCCAGCAAGCGGTCAAGAAGCGTCATGGTTGCCTCTTCACCGTCGTTGTCTTCCAGGATGCGCTGACACAGCTCCACCGCCTCAGAGAAGCGCTGCTCCTGAATCAGAAACTCAACCAGGTCCAGCTGCCGCGCGATGTGAATCGGCGTGCGCGCCTTGGCCTCTTCGTAGCCGGGATCACCGAGCACGAATTCTTTTTCGTCGGCCTGCGCCGACACGATAGCACGCATCTCAGACTTACGTTCAGCGATGCGCAATTTGAGCAAGATCCCACGTGCCTCGGCATCTTTGGGGCTAACTGCGACTAAGTCTTCGAGCAGCGCGACGGCACGCGCACGGTGCCCGCTTGCGGCCAGATCAACTGCTTCCTGAAGGACCACATCGCGGTCGGTCATCTCAGACTCGGCCGGCTGCAAGGCGGCATCACCACCACCAGCAACCGGATCGGTAACGGACGGTTGGTCGCCAAGCGGAACAGCCGCCTCGAGGCCCTCATCGCCGGCCGGAGCCATCACCGCAACCGGTTGACCGGGCGGCAGTGGGTCTCGATCTTCGACCACATCGACCGACTCGGCCGCACCACACGAACCGACCGTCACGAGGACTGTCGCAATCACATTCAGATAACGCCGCATGGGCACCTCGACCAGGCCTTGCCTCGCTTCCCGCAGTCGATGCAATCTCCTGCTCGGAAACAAGTTCGGTGAGGATTTCCATGCTCACCAGAGAAACGGGATTGTCCATGACCAACCAGACCGCGCTGTACCACGTCCAATGCTCTGCCGGAGCCAAAATGGTCGATTTCCATGGCTGGATGATGCCAGTGCAATTTGCCGGCATCAGCGCTGAGCACCGCACGGTGCGCAGCAACTGTGGGGTCTTTGATTTGGGCCACATGGGCCGCCTGCGGGTGAGCGGAGCCGGTACCCTGGCCTTCTTGCAGCGGGTTTGCACGCGGCCTTTGGGCAGCTTGGCCGATGGCCAAGTGCGCTACAGCCTGGTCTGCGCCGACGACGGAACCGTGGAGGATGACATCTTGGTCAGCCGGGAATCCGGCGAGAGCTATCATGTCGTGGTCAACGCCTCCAATAAGGGCAAGATCCTTGAGCTGTGGCAGCCGCTCGTTGGTGACGACGCAAACCTGACCGACCTTACCGACGAACAGGCGATGTTCGCGGTTCAGGGGCCTGCTGCGGCCGAATTGCTGGCCACGCTCGGCCTCGACGGCCGTGAGCTGAAGTATTACCGCTTCAAAGATATCGCGTTGGACGGCATCTCGGTTCGCCTGAGCCGCACTGGGTACACCGGTGAAGACGGCTTTGAGCTGTTCTGCCCGAGCACAGCGGTTGCCGACCTGTGGCAACGCGTGGTGGATGCTGGCGGCGTGCCATGCGGCCTTGGCGCCCGCGACACCCTGCGCCTCGAGGCAGGCATGCCCCTGTACGGCAACGAGCTCGATCGCGCGCACACGCCGGTTGAAGCAGGCCTCGCCTTTGCCGTTGGCATGAAAGGCAACTATACCGGTGCCACGGTCCTCCAACAGCAGGCTGAGGCCGGCACCGCACGCAAGCTGGTTGGGCTGCAGGTCCTCGGCAAGCGCCCACCGCGCCACGGCTACCCAGTACTGAACGGTGACGACGTGGTGGGCGAGGTCACCTCCGGCGCCCCCTCACCGACCCTGGGCCACGGCATCGCCATGGCCTATGTACCCAGTGAACTCAGCGCTATCGGCACGCAACTCAGCATCGACATCCGCGGCCGTAGTCGTGAAGCTGCCACGGTGGTGCCTTTGCCGTTCTACCGTCGGAAGTAGGTGCGCTTCGCGCAGGGGGCCTGGGTCCTGGTACGCGCCTGCGGCGCTTAGGCCCTGGGAACGCCGGAGATTCCGGCGATGCGCATGTGGGCGGGGTACGGGGCAGCAGCCCCGCGCCTAAGCCTGCTTGCAGGCGTCCCAGGACCCACGACCCAGGACCAAGGGGCCAACATATGCCCCCCTCAATCGTTAGCGTGGCCGCCGCCCTGCTTAAGGCGCCATTGCAGATAGCTGTCGATGAAATCTTGCAGATCACCATCGAGAACCTTGTTGGCGTTGCCCTCTTTGAAGCGGGTCCGCAGGTCGGTGATCAGCTGGGTGGGCTGGAGCACGTAGCTGCGGATCTGATGACCCCACCCGATAGTGCCGCGATCACCGGCCAGGTCTTTGAGTTCATCAAGGCGCTCGGCCTCTTTGAGCTGCTGCAACTTAGCCACCATCATTTTCCAACAACGGCCACGGTTCTGAATCTGCGAGCGCTCGGTCTGGCAGCTCACCACCACGTTGGTGGGGATATGCGTGACGCGCACCGCCGAGTCGGTTTTGTTGACGTGCTGACCACCAGCGCCCGACGCGCGGTAGGTGTCGATGCGGAACTCGGCCATGTCGAGGTCGTCTTCATTGACCGACTCGGCCTCCGGCAGCTCCGGCGTCACTTCCACCGCAGCAAAGCTGGTTTCGCGGGTGCCTGAACTATTAAACGGGCTCATGCGCACCAAACGGTGAGTGCCCATCTCGCTCTTGAAGTAGCCGTAGGCATTGGCGCCGCGAATATACAGCGTTGCCGATTTGATTCCGGCCTCGGTCGCCGGCTGATGGTCCATCAACTCGCACTGATAGCCGGCGCGCTGACAGTAATTGCTGTACATGCGTACCATCATCTCAGCCCAGTCGCAGGCGTCGGTGCCACCGGCACCGGCCTGGATCGACAGATAGATGTCGGAGGCGTCGTACGGGCCGCTCAGCGCCAAGGTGATCTCCACCTTGGCGTAATCGGCCTGCATGCGTTCGACCTCGGTGGCGAGCTCGGCCTGGGAATCCGGGTCGTCAGCCGCCAGTTCGAGCAGTTCGCGGCAGGCATCAACCGACTCGCGCAGCTCGCGATAAGGCTCAACCACGCCCTTGGCCGCCTTGAGCTCAGCAATGGTCGCTTGAGCCTCGGTCTGCCTGTCCCAGAACCCGGGCGCACTCATCTGGCCCTCAAGCTCGACGATGCGGCGGCCTTTGGTGTCTACATCCACGTTACGAGCGAACTCTTCCAGCTGCTTATCCATCGCATCGAGCGCGTCACCAAGCTCACTCATCGCAGCACCTCCCAGGGCTAAAGGCGGGGAGTGTGGGGCCGCTAAACAGCGCGCAAGGGCCTCACGGCGCCGCCCCGAGCCAGCACCAAATGCGGCCGAATGGTCTTAACGGTGCGCTAACAATCACTTAGGTGGCAGATCGACCTCCAGCGCTCAGGCCCGTCAGACCTTGCACCACCCCGAAAGCGGCTCTAGCATCCGGCACTTCGTCACTGCGAGGCCCTTCATGTCTGAAACTGACTCCACCGACCCTAAGCCCGAAGCCGCCCCCGAGGCGCCGGAAAGCACGGCTGATGCCGTGCCCCAACTCCCCGAGGAGTGGAAGCCCGAACCACGCGAGTGGACGTGGAAAGACCTGTTCACCGCGCCCATGCTGGCCTTTAAGCCCAAGTGCATGCTGATCTCGGTGCTGACCTTCTTGGTCATCGGCGCGTTCTGCTGGCTGTGGTTCAGCAAGCTGCTCGGCCAAGCCGGCGCCGGCAACATCTACCTACTCGGCCCCGTGCTGCAGTGGATCGGCATCGCCGTGTGCGCCGCCCTGTTTGGCGTCGGCGCCACCTTGGTGTCGGTGTTCATGAAGGCCGACCTGCTCGACGATGAGTTCCTATCGCTCAAGGAAGCCCTCGGCCAATTCAAGGGCCGCATCGCAGCTGCCGTGATGGTGCCGCTGTTCATGATCGCCACGCTGGCCGGCTTTAAGCTGCTGATCTGGGGTGGCGTTCAGCTGTGCAGCATTCCTTACGCTGGCTCAGCCCTGTTGCTGGTCCTGTACCCCTTCGCGTTCCTGCTCGGCCTGTTCACCGTCTTGTTGTCGATTGGCGTGCTGCTGAGCGTGTTTGTTGGCCCTGCAGTGGTCAGCGTACGCAAGCATGGCTGGTTTGACAATGTGATCGACACCTTCGAGGCCGTTGGCACCAAGCCGCACGTGTTGGTTGGTAACCTAGCCCTGACCATGGTAATGCTGGTGGTGTGCTACGGCATCGGCCACGGCTCCATGGCTCTGCTCAGTGCCCAGGCCAAGGACACTGGTGCAATCAAGGGTGGCGACATGGCCGTCGCCGAAGCCCAGTCAGCCATCATTGAAGCCAAGGTGGTTGGCCACTTCGACCCCTTCCAGGCCGTCGCCCTGCAGGTTGACAATCTGGTTGGTAACCGCGGCGGTAATGCCGAAATCACCAACTATCACAAGGTCACCGGCTCGATCCTGTCGGTCTGGAAGATCCTCCTGACCGGCCTGATTGCTGGCTACGCCATCAACGTGTTCCTGGCCGGCGGCATGCTGACCTATCTCGCCGTGCGCGAAGACGACTACTGGGACGACGAAGACCTCGAAGACCTCGACCAACTCGCCAAGGAACTCGAAGAAGAGGCCAAGCGCGAAGAGGAAGCCGCCGCCAGCGCTGCTGCCGACACCGTGGTCCAAGACGAGGATAAGAAGGACGACAAGCCTGAAGAAAAGGCCGAGGACAAAAAAGACGAGAAGTCTGAAGAAAAGGCTGACGACGACGCCAAGACTGATGACGAGAAGCCCGCTGAAGACGATAAGGCTGACGATAAGGCTGACGATAAGAAGGCCGACGAGGACAAGAAGAACGACGACAAGCCTGCCGAAGACGAGAAGTCTGACGATAAGAAGGCCGACGAGGACAAGAAGGACGGCTAAGCCCGCCTCGCCTCTGAATGATTCCGCACAGCGGGCCCTTTGGG
>JAQIBG010000187.1 GCA_027859175.1 Planctomycetota bacterium
TTTGTTGCAGTCGATAATGCAACCGAAAAGGTGTTCGGCGTTCTTCAGATCAGCAATGCACCAGCGACAGAAAATTTTGGCAAAGTGTCAAGTAAAACGATGAACGAAATGCGCACGCAGCGAGTGGTGGTTTTGGTTGCCAGCATTGCTGTTGCGGCGCTCGCCTTGCTACTTGGTTTTATCATTGTGGGCTACTCAGTGCGCCAATTGGTGACCGAGTTGCGCGGACTCGCCGATGGCGGGCGCAATATCGCGGCGCGGAGTGCGGCTCTCAGTGAAGGGAGCTTGCGCAGCCGCGAGGAAGCGGCGTCGGTGGCCAGCGCGGCCGAGCAGATGTCGGTTACCGTGAATGCGGTGGCCGCTGCGGTTGAGGAGATGACGGTGAACTTCTCGTCAGCGGCTGAGACGTCGCGTGAGATGGCCGAGCGCACCGCCAACGTGGCTAGTAACGTTGGCGAGTTGCTTGAGTCGGCACGGAGCGTCGATGGTAACGCGCGCTCTGGCTCGGAAGTGGCTCAGCGTGCCACCGAGATCACGGCGTCCGCAGACCAAGTCATCAGCACCCTGACCAGCGCCGCGAAGGCGATTGGCAATGTGACGGGCCTGATCAAACGGGTGGCCGAGCAAACCAACCTTCTGGCTTTGAACGCTACGATTGAAGCGGCCAGCGCCGGCGAGGCCGGCAAGGGCTTCGCTGTGGTGGCCAATGAGATCAAGGAGTTGGCTGGGCAAAGCGCGCGGGCTGCTGAAGACATCGCCGCCAAGGTGTCGGAGATTCAATCTAGCGCTGATTCGGCCGGCACCGCGATGGGAGAAGTCGGGGGGATTGTGGCCCAGCTGGCGAGCGCCAGCGACGTGATCGTGAGCACGGCGCGACAACAGGTTGAAACGCTCGAGAAGGTGGCCGATCGTGTCGACAAGCTGAGCAGTGGCATCGAGGATACCGCTCGCGTAGTGAGCGAGGTTGAGGCCGGCGCCGGTGATGTGTCGTCAAACGTGCAAGACCTGGCTGGCGGCGCTCAGCAGGTGGCGGAGCGGATTCAGGTCGTGCACCGCAATGCCGAAGACGGTCTGGTTGCCGCGCAAGAAATTGCCAGCGCAACGCAGCAGGTTGCCGGTCAATTGTCGGTGATGGGGGATCTGCTCGGATACAAGCTTGAAGATCTCGCGGCAGTATCTGGTGCGCACCGTGTGATTGGTGTTCCGGACGGATCAAAGCCGCGTCCGTCGGTGTCCTAGCGCTGGCGTTTGCCGCCAGGGCGAGCAGTAAGAATTTCTTGCGTGAGTTCGGCGATCTCCTGACCGAACTCGGTTTCCTTATTGAGCCGCTCCTCGGCTTGCCGGATCGAGTACAGCACCGTGCTGTGATCACGGCCGCCCACCATGCCGCCGAGTGCTTCGAGGCTGTGGCCGGTGAGCCGTCGCCCAAGCAACAGGCAGGTTTGCCGAGCTTGCGCCACCGAGCGGTGGCGGCGTTTGCCGGCGATGTCGCCAGGGCGGATGCTGTAACGTCGCGCCACGCATTCGAGCACGCGGTCGAAACTGGCGCGTTCTTTGCCGAGCCCGAGCCGCTCGCCGCGCATGAGGCGTTCGCTCAACAGTACCGTTTGCCGCATGTCGGGCGCGAGGGCTTCTACTAAACGAGCGAGGCCTTCGGCGCCATGTTCGCTAGAGGCATCGCCGGCCAGTTGCCGCAACAGGGCGAGGCGTGTTTCCAACATCGGTGGGTCTAGGGCCACGGCTAGGCCCCAACTGAGGCGGGTGACGAGGCGGTCTTCCAGCCCTGGGATCTTGCGCGGTGGTGCGCCGCCGGCGAGCACGAGCTGTTGGCCGCTCTCCATGCAATTGTTGATCAGGTGAAATAACTGTTCCTGAGCGAGGCTGCGATTGCCGAGGGCTTCAACCGAGTCGAACACCACATAGGCCGATTGCTCGATGCGTTCGCGTAGTGGGCCAGTGCCGTGTTCGGCGAGCTCTTGGGCTTGATGGGCAACCCAGGTGTGCCCATCCAGGGTCATCACTTGCTCGCTGCCGAACAGCAGTTCGGCCTCAGCGGCGAGGGCATTAAGGAGATGGCTCTTGCCGCAACCGGCCGGTCCGTGGAGGTAGAGGGGGTTGTGCTCGAGGCCTGGCGCCTCCAGGGTTTGGCGGCCCGCAGAGAGAGCAAATTGGTTGCCGGGGTCTTGTAGGAAGTTGCTGAGTCGGGGCCGTCGTGACTGAACTGCGTCTACCTCGTCGGCGCGCGACTGTACCGCCAGCTCAAGGCCCTGAGCGGCTAATGGTTCGGCGATTAACTCGCTGGCGTGAGCGGTGAATAAATCTTCCCACACTTGATTGGGAACCACGGCGGTGGCGCGCTTGGTGGTAACGCGCCAGCCCACCGCTGGTACCAGCACCTCGGCCAGATGCGCCGGGAGATGCTTATGCAGGAGGCGATTGAGTGCGCTCGGAGTGGTGCGTTTGGTGCGCGCTGCCATTCAGGGGCCTTATTTGGCAGCGCCGGTGTCGATCTGAATAATCCAGTGGAAGGGCAGGCGCTGCGCTTCAACACCGGCCGAAAGGTTTTTTACCTCGCCGATGGTGGCGTGCTCGGAGTTGTACAGCTCAAGCATCTGCTCGCGGAAGGCGTTTACGACTTCCGACTTGCTGCGTCGGCGCGCGTCTTCGCCAAAGCCTTCCATCTCAACCTGCACCGCGCCGGGTTGATTGAGCTGAACGCCGTAACGACGCAAGTAGACGGGACGATCTTCCGGGTGTTGGATTTCGGCGATAAGGTTGAGGTATTCAACCGCCACGCGGCTGACATCGCGTTCGCGCGCCAGCGAGTCAACCCGGGCGCGCATCGCGTCGCGAGCTTCGGCAATGGCCTTGGCCTCGGCAACCGAAGCCTGGGCGGTTGGTCCCAGGCCGTTGCCGTCACCATTAAGTTCGGTGTCGGCGGTAGCAAGGCTCATGGCAGACATTTCGAGCACCACCGCGGCAAGCACCAGCAGTGCCACGCACAGGGCGGCACTGCTGCGCAAGACGCCACTGGTTCGCCAGTAGGCCCGGCGTTCTTCGCGTAGTTCGTCGATCACGTCGAGGCACAGGCTGTCGGCGCCGGCTGCGCCAATCACCACGCTATGCGGTGAGGGCAGGCGTGCCTCGGCATCGAGTTGGGTCTGCTGCAAATCGAACAGGCGGCCGGCAAACGGGTTGAGCAAGCGCACCGGCGCTTTGAGCCGTTCTTCCATCGCGGCCGGCACGCCGGCAATCCGGGCGCCGGCGCCGGCAAGGTGAATCGCGTGCGGCTCGAAGCGTTCGAGTTGCAGTTGCGCTTTGGCAAAGCGCATGTGGTTGCCGATGGTGGTGGCGATCGCCACCGTATGGCGCTGCACCAGGTCGCGCAGATCTTGCGGCGCCTTATCGCCCATTGCCGAGAGCATGCTGCGGGCGTCGTCGATTTCGATGCCGCGCAACTGTGCGACGTCTTTGATCAGTTCGTCGATCCCGGGGGAGGAGCTGCGGACAAACAGCAGTTCGCCGCCTTCGATCAGACAGGTATGGACCCACTGGCCACCCAGGTCGACCAGCAGGGCACTTGAGGTGTCTTCGCCGGCTTGGTGGCGCCATGCGTGGTAGAGCCCGGTGCCGTGTACAGTGAGGCCCCCAAGGCGCGCGCCGTGTGGGGCCAGGGCTTCGCGAACAGCGTCAACTAGGCTGCGTTTGGCCACCAGGGCCGTGATGCGCATGTCGCCTTCGAGCGAGGCAAGGCGCCAGCTGGTGAGCAAGGCATCGCCCTCTTGGGCCAGCGACTTGAGTTCGAATTGGACCATGCGGCCGAGCCGGTCTTGCGGAACGGGTGGCTGCACGATGGTGCGGATCAGCAAGTCGGGATGGCTGAGCAGCACGCGTACTTCGCCAAGGTTGCTCGGCAGCGGCGCGGCGGCCAGAGTTGCTAGGGGGTCGGCCTCGGCGGGAATCGGGTAGGATTCCAAGGCCTGGACGCGGACACCGTCGATGCGGCACAGGCGGATCGCGGTGGCTGTGAGCTCAATGGCAACGGGCATGGCTCTAGTCGTACGCGGCGCAGCGGCCGATGCTAGTCGTCGCCGGGGGTGTGGGAAATTGCCGCACGACGGACCGCCGGGGCTGGCGTAGGCCAGGGTCAGCCATAGACTTGCCACGTGTTGCCGGGCATCTACCATCCGGGTACGGCGCTGTGACTGTGAGTGTGATCGCAGTTGCGCAGTTGTATGGGCGCGCGGCACACAGACCGCTCTGGGGGTCAGTCCGGGATGCAGGTACGGATCTGGGGAGCTCGAGGCTCACTGCCAACACCGCTGACTCCAGCGGCGATGCGCGATAAGCTGCGTCGTCTGCTGCGTGACGCGGATCCAGCTGATTTGACCGACGACGCCAGCATTGAGGACTTCCTCGATCAGAGTGCGCACGCCAAGTTCTATGGCGGCAATACCTCGTGCGTTGAGGTCCAGTGCGACGACGAGACCTTCATTTTCGATGCCGGTAGCGGCATGCGGGGTCTTGCTGAAACGATGCTGGCCGATGGCCGCAGCAAGGATCACCCGATCCACATCTTGTTTACCCACTTCCACTGGGACCACCTTTGTGGCCTGCCCTTCTTTGTGCCGGTTTACCTGCCGGGGCGAGAGTTGGACATTCGTTCGTGGCGCGACGACACCGAACGCTTGCTGAAGATCCAGATGAGCGATGCGTTTTTCCCAGTCAAATGGGACGGCCTGCCGAGCAAGATCATGTGCAGCCAGCTCATGCCCGAACAGGCCAACCAGGTTGGTGGGGGCGTGGTGACGCTCAAAAAACTGCAGCATCCCGATGGCTGCTATGGCTACCGTTTAACGCGTGGTGGTCGCAGCGTGTGCTACCTCACCGACACCGAGGTGTCGCAGAACCCTGAACTCTTGTCGGCCGGGTACGCTGAATTTGTAGAGGGGGCCGACTTGGTGTTGGTGGACGCCATGTACGGGTTCTTGGATTACCACGAGCACTACAACTACGGCCACTCCTCGATTTTCACCTGGATCGACTTCTTCCGCGATTCCAAGATCGGTGAGTTGGTGGTGTTCCATCATGACCCGGCGGCCGATGATATTGCCCTCGGCAAATTGGCCGATGCGGCGCAGCGCTACCGCGAATTGGTGGCTCCGGAGGCCGCCTGGAGCCTGAGTGTGGCCTACGAAGGCCAAACTTGGGACCTGGCCGAGAGCTGATTTCCACTACCTGCGTCGCAGATTGTGTTGTGGGCGGGGTCCAGGCCTTGCAAATCCAACCTTAGCGCTAGCTTGTGCGCCCCTTTGGGAGCCAGGCCACGCCCATGCGTATCTTCTCCGGTAATGCCAACCGCCCGCTGGCGCAGTCCATAGCCCAGGCGCTCGATACGCGTCTTGGTGAGATGGTTTGTGGTCGCTTCCCTGATGGGGAAGTGAAAGTCCAGATTCAAGAAGACGTGCGTGGCGCCGATGTCTACGTGGTGCAGTCGACCCACAGCAACGATTTCCTGATGGAGTTGCTCACCGTGGCCGACGCGTTGCGCCGTGCCTCGGCGCGCCGGATCACGGCTGTGGTGCCCTACTTCGGGTATGCCCGGCAGGATCGCAAGCACGAGGGCCGGGTGCCGATCACCGCCAAGCTCGTCGCCAATTTGATGACCACCGCTGGGATCGAACGCGTGGTCACGGTTGATCTGCACGCGATGCAGATCCAGGGCTTCTTCGATATTCCGGTTGATCATCTGCGCGCGATGCCGGTACAGCTTGATTACCTGCAGACCCTCGACCTGCACGATCCGGTGGTGCTGTCACCCGATACCGGTTCCATCAAGATTGCCGACGGCCTCGCGCGCCGCATGGGCGCCGGCCTTGCGATCATTGACAAACGCCGCACTGGCGACTCGCAAACCGAGGTCGCCAATGTGATCGGTGAGATTGGTGGTCGCGATGTGGTCATCATTGACGACATGATCACCACCGCCGGCAGCATGACCAACGCGGTGACCACCGCTGTGTCGCGCGGCGCCCATCGCGTGGTGCCCGTTACCACCCACGCCGTGTTGTGTGGTGACGCCTTCGACCGATTGGTTGGAGCCGATATCCACGAGTTGGTGTGCACAGACACCATTCCCTTGAAGCGTCGCTTCGCTGAATTGCCGATTACCGTCTTGTCGATGGCTGGTCTGCTCGGTGAGGCAATCAAACGTATCCATCATAACCAAAGCGTCAGCGCCCTGTTCGTCTGACGCGCCCGAAGGTCGACGATACCTCACCCTGAGTGACAATAGACCAGGAGTTAGCTCCAATGAGCAAGACTGTTATCAGCGCCGAAGAGCGCAACGTGTTCGGCAGCCGCGCTTCCCAGAAGTTCCGCGCCGCCGGTAAGGTGCCGGTCACCGTATCGCGTCGTGGCGAAGAGAGCCTGCACGTGGTCGTGGCGGCCAAAGACGCCGAAGTCATGATCCACAAGGTCAGCACCGTGGTGTTCTTTGATATCGCCGGCACCGAGCAGGAAGTCCTGGTCAAGGATTTCACCCGCGACCCCGTTCATGACGGCATTCTGCACGTCGACACCATTGCGGTGAAGGACGAGCAGGTGGTTAAGGTTGCCGTTCGCGTGGTTGCCGACACCCGCGTTGACTGCCCCGGCCTCAAGGCTGGTGGTCTGCTTGAGCAGATGATGCGCCGCGTTGTGATCCGTTGCCCGGCTGGCAAAATTCCGGACTCGATGGGTGTTGACCTGACCGGCGTCAAGCTGGGCCAGACCGTGTACGCCGAAGCCGTGCAGCTCCCTGAGGGTGCGGTTCTGGTGACCAAGCCGCGCACCGCGCTGCTGACCATCATCAAGACTCGCGGCATGCGTCGCGCCGAGTCCGTTACCGAAGAAGACGAGGTCTGATTTCAGCTCCAGCATCTGCTGTGTTCTGATTTGCCAAAGCCACCGCATCTGCGGTGGCTTTGGTGTTTGTGTGCCAGGCATGGCACGTATCTCGGAGGGTGAAAGTCCCTCTTCGGACCCTGTCGGTGGGAACCGACTGTCTCTGCAAGGGTGCCCGTCGCGAGGCGGGATCTGAAGGAAGCAAATGACAGCAGTACGGACGCGACGTATAGAAACCGGATACAAGGCTGTGGTGGTCTGGGTAAGGGGGCAATGGACTCCGACGCCCGATAATCGACCGGAGATCACCGCAGTAGATCCGGCGCGGCCCGTGCGAAGGATACGTGTCTTACCCTGGGAGATCTCCCCGCCTGTCGGTATTTCACCGACTATTGCACCAGCAATGGTGCGAGATGGGCGTGGAGAAGTCAGCAGAGGTCATAGTAGGTGGGACGCCGCTGAAGGACCGAAGCTGTGCCTGCAAGAAGCAGGCGCCGGATCT
>JAQIBG010000197.1 GCA_027859175.1 Planctomycetota bacterium
GGTGGGGGGCTTGGATCAGGGGCTTCAGGCACGGCGCGGACCCTACCACGCCCTGCGCAGGCGCAACGCTGAGGCGAACGGCACCTTGCCTTGGCCGAAGCGGACCCATCATGGCTCGCGGTGGACCCTCAAGCCCTTCCTGTTTCAGAAGATGCGCAGATCTCGGCGGATTCGCTTGTGATCATGGGGCGGCTCCATTGCTGGGCGCCTCCTGCTGCGGTGATGGGCATTCTTAATGCCACGCCAGACAGCTTTTCAGATGGTGGGCGTCATCTCGATCACACCGTGGCGCTGCGCGCTGCACGCGAGATGCGCCAGGCGGGGGCGGCCTGGCTCGATGTCGGCGGCGAGAGTACCCGGCCGGGTGCTGCGCCAGTGTCGGTTGATGAGGAGTTGCGGCGCGTTGTCCCATTGGTCCAAGCTCTTGCTGCAGAAGGCCTTGGGCCGATCAGCGTTGATACCAGCAAGGGCCAAGTGGCGGCTGCTGCCCTCGACGCCGGGGCCTGTTTGGTCAATGATGTCACTGCTGGAGCCGATGAGGCTCTGCTCGCAGCGGTCGCCGCGCATCGCGCTGGCCTATGCTTGATGCATATGCAGGGCGAACCGCGGATCATGCAAGACGCGCCCAATTATGCAGACGTGGTCGCTGAGGTGATGGATTTCCTCGCCGCGCGCATCGAGCGGGCAATCGCGGCCGGCGTACCGCGCACGGCCATCGTAGTCGACCCGGGCATTGGCTTCGGCAAGACCCTCAGCCACAACTTGGCCCTGCTGCGGGGTTTGGGGCACATCGCTGCGGCATTGCACAGGCCAGTACTGGTGGGACTGAGCCGGAAGCGCATGATCAGTGGCATGCAAGGGCAGGACATACCCGCGGTAGAGCGCGATGCCTTGAGCCATCTGGTCCATGTTCAGGTGGCTGGAGCCTGTGGCATGCTACGTGTCCATGATGTGCCGGGCGCTGTGCGCGCTTTGCGCATGGGGCTGTGGAGGTCGGACCTATGAACTGGTCGGACCCGCAGAGTTGGTATGTGTTTGTGATCAGCCCGCTGGTTCAGGTGGCGGTGTTGTGGGCCCTTTTCTATGGCTTGCTGCGTGCGCTCGAGCGGATCTCGGCGGCGGTCAAGCTCAAGGGCTTGGCGATGGCCATCATCTTGATCGCCTTGGCCGCGATGGTGTCACGCGTGGCGCAACTGCATGCGCTCAACTGGCTGTTGGAGAACTCGATCTCCTTCAGTGCCTTGATTTTGGCCATCGTGTTTCAGCCCGAGGTGCGCCGCTTGTTCACGCGTATGGGTGGCTGGCTGCCGAGCACGGTGGGGGGTGATAACGCGCACATTCTCGACCAATTGGTTGAGTCGGTGGAGTTCATGGCGCAGCGCCGCATTGGCGCGCTGATCGTAATCCAGCGCAGTGACCAGTTGGGTGACTACATTGGGCAGAGCCCCTTGGATTGCGAAATTAACGCCAAGAGCTTAGTGACCTTGTTCTGGAAAGACTCGCCCCTGCATGATGGCGCCGTCATCATTCGTGGTGGGCGTATCGCCGCGGCAGGCGTGATTTTGCCTCTTACTGAAAACTTTGAGTACAAAGACCTGTCTGGTACGCGGCATCGCGCCGGCATTGGTATCTCGGAAGACACCGATGCCTTGGCGGTTTTGGTGTCAGAGGAAACCGGCACCATTTCAGTGGCCGATAAGGGCAAGCTCAACCGTGGTTTGACCCGCGAAGACCTCGAGATTCTGTTGGGTCGCATCTTCGGTATGCGCGGTCGCCGCACGGGGGAGATGTGATGATAGCGCGTCTGTGTCGTGGATCGGAGCTGGCGTGAATTGGTTCCGCGAGCATTGGGAAATCAAGGTCATCGCCTTTATCTTGGCGGTAACGGTGTACGTGTTCACGGGCAACTTGATCCGTATCGATACGGTTAAAAAGCTGCGGATCGAAAATCAGCACGTGGTTGGTTTGCCCGATGATTACCGCGTGCGTTCGGTGTCGCCGCGTCAGTTGACGGTTGAGATCTCTGGGCCGCGCAACTTGGTGGCAGCGCTCGATGAAGCCGTGCTGGAACCCAAATTACTGTTCGACCCCGACAACCTCGAGGCCGGAAGTCAGCGTTACGATGTCACCCCGAGCTTGCTGCAGTTGTCGCCTGAATTGCGGATCCGCTATTTAGGAACCGATCGCATTGAGGTCACGGTTGATCGCGTCGTGCGCCGCGCGCTGCCGCTCACCGTTGGCCCTGAAGACTTTGTGCTGGTGACGCCCGGTCTGATTGTGCGCCGGGTGCAGGTAGACCACACCCACATCAGCGTTGAGGGCCCCAAGCAGCTTATCGACGAACTGCGCGCCGCTGGTTCGCTGCATGTCGAGCGCGAGGTCCTGATCGACGTGCCGGCCGATTTGGTTGAGCCGATGGAGCGCACGGTGCCAGTAACCGTAGCGGTGAGCGACGAAGTTTCAGTGGTGACCGAAGCCGCAATTACCGCAACGGTGACCGTTGAGCCGGCGCCCGAAGAAATGCCGCTGACTCTGCCAGTGAATGTGCTGGCGCCGGTTGATTTCACCGCGGGCTACGAGGTGGAACTGCATCAGCCCCAGGTGGCTCTGACGGTGACGGGGCCAAGCAACCGCCTGCGGGCGCTGCGGCCCGAGCGTGACATCCAGGCCTATGTTGATCTGAGCGGACCGCTGACCTTGGATATCCCCAAGGCGCATCAGGTGCGGGTTACGGCGCCCTTGTGGGCTACCGTGTCGAGCGCGCAGGTTCGCCTAACCGTGCGCGCACGCGCAAGTGCTGAAGGCCCCGCGCCGGAAGCCGCGCCCCCTGGCGAGGCCAACCCGCCACCACCTGGGGTGGAGCCAGATGCCCCGCCGCTGCCGCCCGGCGTCGGGCGTGAGCAGCCGCCTGCTGGGTTGTAGCGGTTCCTGGTTCCTGGTGCGCGCTTCGCGCGTCGTG
>JAQIBG010000217.1 GCA_027859175.1 Planctomycetota bacterium
GGTGGGGGCGTGTCAAATGGATTTCCCGGGCGGGCTGTGCGGAGGCACGCTGGAGGGCGCTACTGTGAGGCTGGTGGCAAGTGGCCATGGCAGAAGGCTTTGTGCTCAGACCAAGGCGAACCTGTGGCGGGCTTTGGTGTTTAGACGCACTGCACGTGCGCCTTTTTGTGCAATCGGGCCCGTTCGCTCTGGCGCGGCGTGACGGCACCGGTGGCGTCACGCCCTGAATCCACACACATTCCTGCGCCCAATTCTGCTTGGTCAGTGCATAGGAGGTAGCCGGGGCCATCGCCCCGCTCGCACTCGCCGTGCCGTCATCCACTCCAATTGAGGAAACACCATAGCCATTCCACTGAGATTCATCGCCCTGCTCTTGATCTGCTGGGGCCCCATTGCCGCGCTTGAGGTCGACGCTGGTGCCGATCAAGAACTGACCCTCTTCTACAATACAGCAACTTTCCAGGCAACGGTGACCGGTGCTGCGGTGCCGGACAGCCAATTGAGCTGGGAGTGGCGGCTGTGGAGTGGCCCCGCCAGTGGCAACGTCTATCCACTCAGCGACGCCAGTCGGGGCCAGACCTTCGTCGAAGAGGGCGGAGTCTACGTGATTGCCGTGACGGTCAGCGATGGGACCAACGTTGCCAGCGACACCGTGACGCTGTTCGTAAACGACGACTTCCGCTCGGTGCCCGGCAGGCTCGAGGCCGAAGATGCCAATCTCGGCAACGGGCTTGGTTACCTCGATCTGACGTCGGGTAATAGCGGCGGAGCCTACCGCGCCGACGACCTCGACGTCGCCGCGGATGCGCCGGCTTCCAATGGGCATGCGGTGGTTGCCATTGAATCCAGCGAGCGGCTGGACCTGTCCACCCTCAGCCAGTCGGGCTTTTACGATCTGACCCTCAGGGTGCGCGGGTCGGGGGTGGTGCGCCTCGAGTGGGACGGACGCGATCTAGCCAGTACGGTGGACCTGGGAAGCGGGAGCAGCTGGCGCGACGTGGTGGTGCGCAACGTCGAGTCTTACGGCTACGTTGGAACCTTCCGCATCGTGGCCGAACTCGGTGGCTTCGAACTCGACTACGTCGACTTCGTTTACCTCGGCAGCGAACCGGTTGAACCGGGCGCCGTTGCCGCGATCAACTGCGGCGGGGCGGCCTACCTGGCAAGCGATGGCACCGCCTTTGCCGCCGATGGCTCGGTCACCGGCGGCAAGACCTACGGCGGCGGCGACGCCATCGCCGGAACCAGCGATGACCCCCTCTACCAAAGCGAACGCTACGGTGACTTTGCCTACGCGGTAGCGGTGCCCGACGGGATCTACGAGCTCGAACTGCATCTGGCCGAGATCTATTTCACCGCCAATGGCAAGCGGGTGTTCGATCTGGTCGCGGAGGGACAGGTGGTGGTCGACGATATTGATCTGCATGCGGTCGCAGGACACGATGGGGCCCACGTGGTAACCGCCCTGGTCACGGTCGAAGACGGCGTGTTCGAGCTCAGCGCCAATGCGTCGGTGAATAACGCCAAGCTCAGTGCGTTCGTGCTGCGGGCGACGGGCGGCGCGGCGAATTGACGCGAGTGGCGAAGGTGCTCGTATGCGGATCAGCATTGCCCGGCGGCCAACAGGCGGCCGTCGGGCAATCGCGTTGTCGAGAGCAGCCCAAGCCTAATCACGCTCCCGCTCGTCGCGGGCGCGGCGCCCGGCCTCGCTGTAGTGCTTGAGGCCAACGCCAACCATGCCAAGGCCAAAAAACACGAAGAGCACGAGGTACATGTAGGCGCTGGGGTTGCTGGTGCCTTTTTCAACGCCCACGATGATTTTATTGGTGGCCCAGAATGCGAGCAGGCTGCCGGCGAGGATGGTAAACGCCGCCTGACCGCGCGTGGGCTGGTCGATCGGGTCTTCATCGTGGTCGGGCTCGGCCAGCGCCGAAGTTTAACTGGGTCGACCTGCGTGGCGAGGGGCGCTTTGTTGCGGAGGGGCGCTGCTGGCAGCTGGCTTTCCGCTACGCCCCTCATTCCACTCACTCAGCTCACTCCACTAGACGCCGCCACCAGATGCAGCTGTCTTCCAGGCCGCCGTAGCGGCTGCGCTCGAGCCACAGACTGCGATAGGTGCCGATGAGCTCGCAGGCGCGGGCTCGGTACTTTTTGTAGGCGCTGGCTTCACCGGCGTGGTCGTTCCATCTGGCGACACAACGCTCGGCGAGGTACTGAACGTGCTCGGCGGCGAAGCGGCACTCGCGGGCCACGAGTTCGTCTCCCTGCGATTGATCGTGCTGAGCCAGGATCTGCGCCAGCTGGTCGCTCATGCTTGCGGCGCGCTCGGACACCGCTTGCCAGGCGCTACGCGATCCCAGCGGCTTATCTGCAAAGCGCTTATTACTTTCTTGGAACACGGCGGTGACATTCCAGCGCCGGCCGCCGCCTTCAGGATCGTCGCCACCGCTGATGGGCTGGTCGGTGTTCCCGAAGTCTGCCAACCAGATGCCGAGGCTGGCGCTGCCAAATAGCTGCTGGCCTGCGGCGGCGGCGTTAAAATCGCTATCGCCTGGCCCAAGCCGCTGAAGCGCCTTCAAGCAGCGCAAACAAACGCACCGGCCACTGCTCGCGATTGCCACAATCACCCCAATCGGTCACCAAGTAGCCGCGAGCGCCATGGCCCAGGCCTTCGCGTGCGGCGCGGCGCAGGTTGGCGCGCCGATTCCAGGTGCACGAGGTCAATGACGACCAGGTGCTGGTGCCCGGAGCCACCCACACTTCGCGGCCCGCTTCGGCATGACCGGCCAAGCGCTCGGCAAAGCCATTGGGTTCGTCGTACTCCCAGACCAAGGCCACCAAGTCGGTGGGCAGAGTGCCGTCATCGTTGGGATGCGGATCACACCAATACTGAGCGCGCTTGCCGCTGCGCTCGCAGGCCGCCACCACCTGGGTCATATAGTCGCCGAAGACGCAAGCGCGGCCGCGCTCACGACACAGCCCGGTACTTTTGCCAATGCCAAGTTCCCACGGTTCATCGCCACCTACATTGGCATAAGGCGAGGAGCACAGCGGGAATTGCTGGGCAAACAGATCGCGCACCAAGGCAACACTGCCCGGGTCGCTGGGATTAAGCGTGGTCGGCCCGAGGTACCAATTGTTGTCTTTCATCCACGGTGATTCGATGATGCCGAGCGAGCGATAAGCCGGCACCCGCAGCCAGCGCTCAAAATGGCCCAGCAGTTTTGGTTCCCAGCCAGGGCGATGGCGCGGCCTTGGCAGTAAGCATCGAGCTCCTGGGTTTGCTGCGGGGTCATAGGGTCGGCATTGCGCCACACGGTTTCATGACCGGCATAGGCGAAGGAGTGCTCGTGGTAGAGCTGGAGGTGATTGATCTTGGCCGCCGCGAGGTGATCAACCAAGGCGAACAAGGTGGCCATGGTGGGGATGCGGTCGCGGGCGACGTCGAGCATGACGCCGCGCTCGGCAAAGGCGGGTGCGTCGTCGATCAGCACTCAGGGCACGGCGGTTGGGTGATTGCCCAGAAGCTGGGCCAGCGTGGTGAGGGCCCAGCGCAGACCGGTCGGACTGGGCGCGCGGATCCGCACACCCTCAGGGCGCACCGCCAAGTGGTAGGCCTCCAAACCATCTTCGGCCACGGCACCAAGCTCGGCGCGGATCCAGCCAGCATCGGCGGCGACCGCGCCTTCGAGACCAGGCACCGAGGTGCACAGAGCCGGGTCTACCACGCAAAAGCTCAGCGGGCTTGGCACTGGGGCCGTGCCCGACAACACCTCACACGAGCGTGGCGGCGGTAGCAGATTGACCGCGTCCTTGGGCAGATCATGAGCCATGACAGGGCCCTCCCGTTTCCGCCATTGTGCCCAAGCCAGCGCCATCGGCGGAGCGAATTTGGCCGCCACTATTCCATTCTGTCTCATTTGAATGAGACAGAATGGCGCGCATGGATCCCATCCAACGCACCTGGTGGCAACTGCTGACGCACAGCGCCGACCAACTCGGCGCGGTGCACTGCTGGCCATCAGCAGCGCCACCAGCGCGGCCGCCCGCACGCGGCGGCGTGCATGCCTGCCCAACGCTGGTGCTGTGCCTACGCGGCGTGGTGCGCACCGTGGGGCCCAAACGCATCGACCTACAAGCGGGCTCATCGGCACCGGCGTGTGGCATGATCACGCGCCCCTGCGCGGTAACACGATCGCCTTCATGCAAGGCCTGCTGCCGGTGTGGTCTGACGTTGGCCTGTCGGAACGCGACCACCATTGGGCCGGCCGCCTGCCTCTGGAACCAAGCTGTCGTTTGCTAAACCGCGCGCTGCGCTGCGAGACGCAAGCCGAGCGCCGCACCGCGCTGCGCGAATTGCTGCAGCAGGTTTTGGCCGAATCGGTGTCCCACCTCGAGTTCAAGCACCCCGCGCTCAGACGCATGGTTGAGCTGCTGTGGAACCGGATTCATCACGGCCTTAGCGTCGCGGAATTAGTCCAATGCTCGGGTATGTCGCGCGCCCAGGCCTATCGCCTGTTCACAGCTGGTTACGGCGTGGCGCCAAAGCAGGCGATCAGCGACGCGCGGCTGGCCTTGGCCGAGGCCTGTCAACAAGCCGGGCTCGGCCCCGGTGACTGTGCACAGCGCGCCGGCTTCAGTTCGCCCAGCGCCTATCGACGCGCCACGGGTTAATCAGCTGCCCTGGCGGCAAAAGGCCGATTGCTCAGCAAGAACGACGCCACCAAGCCACAGGCAACGAAGGCCGCCCCGGTGAGCGCGGCGTAGTGCCCGGCCTGCTGCGGCCAGCGGTCTTTAATCAGCGCCACCAACTGCGGCCCAACGATGCCGGCCACACTCCACGCAGTGAGCATGCAGCCGTACACCGCCGACATCACACGCGCACCAAACACATCGAGGATGAAACTCGGCATGGTGCCGAAGCCGCCGCCATAGCACAACAGCACGTAGCAGCACAGCACAGCACAGCAAAGGTCCAGGGGCTGTCGGTATAGGCGAGAGCGAGAAACGCCGCGATCTGGCTGCCCAGCATCAGGCTGAATGACAGGCGCCGACCGATGCGGTCTGACAGACTGCCCCAGGCAAAACGCCCAATGCCATTGAGCAAAGACGTCGCGGCGATGAGCGTGGCGCCATAGCTGGCCAGCGCCGCCACGCTGAGGGTCGCGTCACGACTGCGCCACAGATCTTGAAACAAGGGCGACTGGAAACCAATGACCGCGATACCGGCACAAATATTACAGAAAAACACCAGCCACATGACCGCGAAGCGGCCCGACACTATGCACCGCCTTGCGCTCAGGTCTGCGCTCAGCTCGCTCTGGGTACGCGGTGGCGGCGCCCAGCCTGCAGGCGCATACGTGGCCGGCGGGTCACGCAGGAACCACGCAAGAGGCACGGTCAGGACCACAAACAGCACGCCGAGGGTCGCAAAGGTGCGCACCAAGATGCCCTGCAAGACCTCGGGCTGCTCCAGCACGCTGTGGCCATTGACCGTGACGTAGCGCATCTCGTAGCCATCGGCAAAGAAGGTCACCAAGAGCGGGGCAAATACTTTCGACATCACCACCGCACCCAAACCGAAGCCCATGATGACCAAGCCGGTCGCCAAACCCTTATGATCGGGAAACCACTTCGCGACCGTGGCCACCGGGGTCACATAGGCCAAGCCAAGGCCGCTGCCGCCCACCACGCCGTAGCCGAGCATCAACAGCGCCGGCGATTGCAGGGCCAAGGCCAGCGCGGCAATCAGGTAGCCAGCACCAAACAAAGCGCCACCCAACATCGCCAAGCGCCGCGGCCCAAAGCGCGCCAGCTGCATCCCGCCCCAAGCCGCCGCCAAACCCAAGCTGCAGATGGCCACGCAAAAGGCCCACGCGGTGACACTGTTCGACCAGCCAAAGGCATCGCGCAAGGGCTGCTGGAAATACGACCACGCATACACACTGCCCAGGCACACCTGCAAAGCCGTGCCGAGCAGACAGATGATCCAACGGGTACGAGCGGCGCTGTGCATGCGGCGCACAGGTAAGCCGGTGATTGTTTGACTACAAGAGCTAGCCCCCCGTGGCGTGGGCTTCAGCCCGCGATGCAGCGTCTGCCACGATGGCGTGAGGTCTCCCCCTGCGTCCCCTTAGCACATCTTAGGACTAGGCTGTTGGAGAAATGGGGGCGCATCGCGGGCTGAAGCCCACGCC
>JAQIBG010000227.1 GCA_027859175.1 Planctomycetota bacterium
TATTTATACTTTACACTTTGCAAATAATTTCTGACTCTGAAGAATTTCTTATCTTAAGATAGCCGATCACCGTTTCGGTTGCCTTATCGACTGCACCAAAGGTCGTTGTGAACTGATCCGCGGCCGCGGTTGCCTGCGGTAAAACCACAAGAATGCCGGTTTCTCCGTCAATTGCTCCCGACATGGCCTGCTCTTGTTTCACCAGAGCGGCAAGCCCTTGACCGAAGGCCTCATCGGCCCCTAAGGCCGTGGCCAAGCTTTTGCTGCTAGCAATCACAGCCTCTTTTGCCGCAACCACCTTGACGCGCTCAGCATCAGCGCCGCCGCTCGTAAGCAGTTCCACAATCGCCCCACGCAGGGTGACGAGGTCCTCCATCACCCTGGTCGCAATTGCAAGGTGAGCATTGGCATCTTGCGCCACCCGCGCCGCAAGACGCAAAGCCTTGTCCGACTCGAAGCCTGCCAAGGCCACATCATCAATGCGCTGGCTCAACTCCCGAGTAAATGCCTCCACGCTTTTGTCGGCGCTACGACTCGCGGAACGATAGGCCGAAGCAGCCTCCTTGGAGCCCGCTCGCGCTGCTTCATAGGCCTCAGTCGCCAACTGAAGCGGCGTCTTGGTTGGCTCAATCGTTTCATCAGTCGGCTCTAACACGCCAGCATCGACCACCGACGCATCGTCTGCAGCGGCCGCTTTGGCTGCAGCCTGCTCGGCCTTGTCGACAGCGCGCTTGGCCTTGTCGAGCGCGGTGGCCGCATTGAGGTCTGCAACGCGAAGCGCAAGCAAACCGGCATCACCGGCCAGAAGACTCTCGGCTTGATCAGCAAAGGCACTGATAGTGACTCCGAAATCACCGGCCTCACCTTGGGCAAGCCGGACCCGGTCAATGGCCGCTGTGACGCGGCCCTGCAGGGGCGTGACATGATAGCGCGTCCGCACCACCTCAAGCTGCGCGATAACAATCTGCAGCTCATTCACACTCCGCGCCGTGCGTCCAAACATCGTAGTCTGCGCGAATGAGATCTGCGCCTGCTTGCGCTGGGTCTCAACGGCGGCAAAGGCCTCGGTGCTGCGCTGGTCAAGCACCTCCTTCACCTCGGCAACGGCCTGGTAAGACGCCAACTGAGCGGCATTCACCTGCGCGGCCTGAGCCGCGGCGCGTTGTTGCCAATCCAAACGCTCACGTGTTGCCGCGATGGCGATTGGAACCTGCGTCAACAGGCCATCAACCACCTCAATATCGACCATCTCGGCCAGGACCTTGCCCTTGCTGTCACGAATCGCCGCCAATTCTGTGAGCGAGGCATCAACTTGTTCGGCTACAGACTCAAACCCATTCGCGTCTACAGCGCCAAGTTCCGCCAGATGCAACACCAGATTATCGACCGTATGCGTGACCGCCTGAGCTTCGGTGACACGCGGCATTTCCCGCTCAACCAGAACACCAACAGCAGACACCACATGTGAAAAGGCAATCGTCGAGACCACCGCCACCAAGGCGACGCCGGCCACAATGCCAACCATCAAACTCATCAAGCGCAAACGGATATGCATAGGTAACTCAGAATCTGAGCAGGGCGGTTACTACCGCCCTGCTCGGGGTTACGAGAGGCCGACGCTGTATCGTGCAGCGCGTCGGCTTGACTTACGGCGTGACCACCGTCACCGGCTTGGCCACGCCATCACGGATCTGCGTAATATGGACATCTTCGAAGGCCTGATGGTCATCAGCAGCAAACGCCACTTTGAGCCCACCCAAGTCGATAGCCATCGCATTTAAGGCGGCGCGCAGGGCGGCGCGATCAAGGTCGGGCCCGGCGGCCTTGAGGGCCTCTACTACGATCACACCAGTAATATAACCTTCGAGTGACATGAAGGTGACCTGGTCTTCAGGGATCGCAGCGCGGAACCGTTTGATGATCGCAATATCCTCGGCCAAGGGGCTGGGCACAACCTGGCTGATCACCAGCCCGTTGGCGGCATCGCCCAATTCAACGATCAGCGCCTCGGTGCCGGTGAAGCTGATCGTTGCCAGCGGGCCGGTGAAGCCCTGGGCCCGCACCTCGCGAATGAAAGCGGCCAAGGGCTTGTAGGCCCCCACCATCACCACCGCGTCGGGCTCGCCCTTGAGCAACTGGGTCATACCCGCCTTCACGGCTTCGGTGTTACGCGGATAGGTGCCGGTACCGGCCAACGCCATCGAACGCTTGTCGAGAGCCTTCTTGGTGCCATTGAGGCCAACCATGCCAAAACCATCATCTTGATAGAACACACCGATCTTAGCGGCGCCAAGATCCTTGGTTAGGCGTTCAACCAAGGCTTCGATCTCTTGATCATAGCTAGCACGCACGTTGAACACGTCAGCCTTAACCGGGTCACGCAGGAAGCCGGCACCGGTGAACAAGCCGACCAGCGGCACTTCCATATCAGTGATGATCGGCACGGCAGCCTTGGCAGTGGGGGTACCCACGTAACCAGACAACATGAAGACTTCGTCTTCTTCAATCAGGCCAAGGGTGGACTCGATCGCGCGGTCGGGCTCATAGCCATCATCGCGCGACACCAGCTTAAGCTGGCGGCCATGAACGCCGCCGGCCGCATTGGCTTCGGCAAAGGCAGCCTGCAAGCCGGCCTGCATGCCTAAGCCAAGCTTGGCCGCTGGGCCGGTGAGCGCAGCGCTCTGGCCAATCAGGATTTCGGCGTCAGTAACGCCGACCTCCGCAGCCAGGGGCGCCGCAGCCGCTAGAGCTAGGGCACAGGTGAGGAAAGCACGGCCGATCCCATTGATCGCGGTGCGTTGTGTAGTGTCAGTCGTGGGAGGGAGCATGCAGACTATGATAGCGACCCAGGACTAAGGCTCCAAGAGCAATTCGCGGCCTTGATCGACCGGCGTGGAGGACACGCAGCAGCGACTCAAGCCCAGATAGCCTTGCCCTGGGCTACGATGTCAGGAATGCCCACGCCCTCATAACCATTGCCAACGAGGTGGAGCCCAGTGAGAGCACGCTCGCGGGCGCGGATCGCCGCCAAGCGCTCTTCGTGCCCCAACACATGCTGCGCCATCGCACGTGGCCAGCGCGCCACATGCACGCGTTGCGGCTCGCCACGCAGGCCAACCAGATCGCGCAGTTCAGCCACGCAACGCGCTACCATCTGCTCGTCATCGGCTTCCAGATCGACCTCATGCAAGCCACCACCAACAAAGGCCCGTAAGATCACGGTGCCCTCCGGCGCGCGGCCGGGATATTTGCAGGTCACATTGGTACAGGCCAGTATTGCCCGGTGCTCCACACTCGGCACCACGAAACCAGCTCCGTCAGGCAGGCGCTCAACGGCGTCGGCCGGATAGACCAAGTTCACCGTGGCAACGCCGGCATAAGGAATGGTCTGCAACAGCTCAGCCAGCTCAGAGTCGGCACTGCGAACCACGGGCGCAGCGGCATGGGCCGGTAGCGCAAGCACCACCTCGTCAGCCGCCACCTCACCAGCATCGAGCTGTACCTGCCATTGATCGCCAACACGCACCAGCCCACGAACCGAAGCCTCGGTGCGCAGGTCGCAGTCAGACAAGGCTGTCTGCAAGGCCGCAACCAGATCGCCAAGCCCGCCAGGCAGACTCATGAAAAGGCCGTAACGTGGACCGCTGGTGCCACCGCCGCCGCCCGGCGCCTTGGCCATGGCCTTGGCGCGCCGACGCATCGCCAGTAGGAGACTGCGGTGCTCGCGCTCCATCTCCACAAACTGCGGCATCGTGGCCTGCAGGCTCAGGCGCTCTGGATCAGCGGTATAAATCCCGCCCACCATCGGCTGTGCGATGCGTTCCAGCGCTTCGCGACCGAGCCGCCGCCGCACAAAGGCAGCCAAGCTCTCTTCAGGCGCGTCGGCACGACGGCGTGGGATCAACAGATCCAGGCCCATCCGGATCTTGCCCGACCAACTCACCAAACGCGTCCACAAGAACGGCCACCAGCGACCCGGCGCCATCAGATACAGGCCCTCGGGTACCGGCACCAGGCGCCCAGCGCGCACAATGAAGCTTTGCCGTGCCTGAGGCTGCGTTGCTTGGATGTGCTGGTCTAGGCCCAGATCGGTGAGCAACTGCAAGCCGGCCGGCTTGATCCGAATAATCGAATCTGGGCCCTCTTCCAGAACCAAGCCGTCGGGGCGTCGGGTTTTGGTCACGCCGCCGAACTCGGCGCTGGCTTCCAGTACCGTTATCGTGGCCTCAGGATTGGCCTTGCGGGCGTAATACGCCGCGCTCAGCCCCCCTACGCCGCCACCAATCACCACAATCCGTCGCGTCATGGTCGGGAGCTTGGAAGCTTGGGCAGCCCTTGCCAGCCCTGTTCGCACCACGAGCATACTGCCCATGGCCAGCCAACTGCCCGATTCCGTAATCCGCGTGCGCAAGGTCCTCGAAGCCGAGGCCAGTGCAGTGCAGGCCTTGGCGGGCGCCGTTGACCAGCAAGCCCGTGCAATTGAAGCGGTCTGCGAGCTCATCATTGAGCGCTGCAGCGACACCGGCCGCGGCCGCTTGATGGTGGTGGGCATGGGCAAGGCAGGCCTGATCGGGCGCAAGCTGGCCGCCACCTTTGCCAGCACCGGCACCCCAGCAGGCTTCCTGCATCCAGCCGAGGCGCGCCATGGCGACCTGGGTATGGTTGCCGAGCACGACGTGCTGCTGGTACTGTCCAACTCGGGCTCGAGTGAAGAAATCGTCGCCTTGCTGCCAAGCCTCGCCCGCATTGGTGCGCCGGTCATCGCGCTCACCGGCCGCTGCAACAGCCCGCTGGGCAGGCATGCCGAAGCCGTGCTCGACATCGGTTTGGTTGAGGAAGCGTGCCCACTCGGCCTAGCGCCCTCCACCTCCACCACCGCGATGCTGGCCTATGGCGACGCTATAGCCCTCGCGGTGCAAGAAGCCCGCGCGTTTACCCCCGAACAATATGGCCGGTTCCACCCTGGCGGTGCGCTTGGCCGCAAATTGATGACCTGCCGCGAAGCGATGCGGGCCGATGAACGCATCGCCACCGTTGCCCCGAGCGACGCCGTCAGCAGCGTGATCCGCGCCATCACCACTGCGCGCGCCGGCAGCGCCCTGCTAGTCGATACCAGCGGTCAACTTCTGGGCATTTTCACCGATGGTGACCTACGTCGTCTGTTATCTGAGCGGGCCGACCCAGCCGCCCTGCTGGCCGGCCCCGTCGCTGCGGTTGCCACCATGCCATGTCGCGCCATTGGCGCCGACGAGTTGCTGTCCAAGGCCATACATCTGTGCGCCGAGTTCCACATCGACGAACTCCCGGTCACAGACGGTGATCGCCTCGTCGGCCTGATCGACCTGCAAGACCTGGCCGACCGTGGGTTTGAGCTGTAGCCATCTGGGAGCTTTGCGTTGGGGGTAACGCAAGGGCGCAAGGGCGCGAGGAAAGCGCCTACTGCGAGCGCTGCACCACGAGGGCATACTCTACCACGCCCTGGGCCTGGGCGATGTCGACAGCCTGCACGACTTTGGCGTAGGGGCAGTTGGCGTCGCCTTTGATCACCAGGGTGGTTTTGCCTTCGCCGAGTTCGGCCAGTCGCTGCGGGAGCAGGCGGTCAGGAATAAACTCGCGGCCGATCGCGTAGCGGCCGTCTTCAGCAATCACCAACTCCACTGCGTCTTGCGGGCTGCGCACCACGGCCTCGGTAGCCGTAGGCAACTCAACCTCAAACAAGCTCTGCTCGCTAAAGGTGGCAGTCACGATGAAGAACAGCAGCAGCAGGAACACGATGTCGATCAAAGGCGTCAAGTCGGCGCGATCGTCATCATCCTCAAGCTGATCAACTAAATGCAGCCCGGCGCTCACAGCGTGACTCCGGCGCGGCCGAGGGCGGTTTCACCATCAGCCAAGGGTGCGGCAGCGGCTTCGACCAGCGGCGCCGCCTCGGCCTTGCGCAACTCCGCACGGAAGTTGGTGAAGCGGTAGCCGATGCGCAGAATGCCCTCTTCGGCCCGTTCCGCGAAGCCAGTCAGCTTGGCCTTGAAAAAACGACCCGCCACAATGGCGGGAATCGCCACGATCAAACCGGCAGCAGTGGTGAACATCGCCACCGCAATACCACCAGCCAAGGCGGCCTTATCGGCACCACCGGTCGCGGCAATCTGGTCGAAGGTAATAATCATACCAATAACGGTACCGAGCAGACCCATCAGCGGCGAAATCACACCGAGCGTGGTAATTGCCTGCAGGTTGCGCTTGAGCGGCTTGAAGGCCAAGAGCGTGGTATTGGTCAGGACCTCACGCAACTCAGCGCCACCAAGCTGGAACTCGTGCAGCGCCTGACCCCAGGCCTTACCAACCACGGTTTCGTCCGCCTCGGCAAAACGGCGCGCCTCGTCGACCTCGCCACGCGCCATACGCTCAACCACACCATCAACCAGATCTGAACTGATGATGGCCCCTTGGCGCAGGCCCCGGATGCGCTCGAAGATCAAGGCGACCAGACCAATCGAACACAGCCACAGAGGCAACATGTAGACACTGAAGATCTGACCAAGCCAGCCTGCCGCCTCGGCGGGAGCCGCTTCAGCGACCTCAGCCGCCTCCTCGGCGCCGGGCACGGCAAGGGCAAGCAATAGGAGCAGAATCGGAGTCAGGTAACGCATTGAGAGGATCCTTGAGAGCACTGATGTATGAGTTATTGACGACGGACCATGGTCACCACCGGATAGCCGACGGTGCACCTATCCTCTACCCGCCGATCGGCTTCGCCATAGGCAGCTCGGGGATCGATGTAGATGAGATTGATCACGTCGCCGCCGCGGATATTCAGGGTCCCGGGCTTGGATTCGGCGATGTAGGTCTGGGTATCCACCGAGCCGCGGAACACGCCGGTCTGGGGGCCGGTTTCTTCCAGCACCACCAAAAGCTTCTGCGCCTGGCCACGCACCGACACCACAGCGGTCACCCGGTCGATGCTGGGCGTCACGTTCATGTCGCGATCGCTCACCTCCAGGCCCAGCGGGCGTCCAGGCAGCAGCGTTGGCGCATCCTTGTGGGGCTCGAGGTAATCGGTGAAACGGCTCTCTGCATCCGAACCGAGCAGCACCACGTCACCCCAGGTGGCCGGCTTGTCCCAGCTCCTGATGACCTTGGAAGCCGCCCACTGGGTTTGCTTGGCGTAATCAAAGCCACGGTTGATGGACATGTCCATCGCGAGGTACATGCCGGGCACCAAGCGCTGACGCGCCAAGGCCTGCACCGGCAAACGGATCTCAACGGTGTAATGATCCGGCTTGATATCGGCCGCGCTCACCGCTCCAGGCACGCTGTAGGTATTGTGCACCTGCAGGCCGCGGAAGTTACGCCCCACCTCCCAAGCGGTAACGCCCTCTTCGCGCATCTTCACACCCCACGGCGTGAAGGTAAACTGGTGCGAGAAGGTTGACGAGGTCATGTCGCCTTTGCGCTCGTTCAGCAGATCAAGGAACAGCTCGAGGCCGTCACCTTCGTAAACCTTGTCGACACTGGGCTCGATCTGGTCGGCCGGCTTGTCGACGCGATACGCCAGGTAGATATTGTTCTGATCCCAACGCATCCAGGCGGTGGGCATGTCGGGGCTGTCCAGGGGCTCAACATCGTTGGGTCCATAGCGCATCTGCAGCGGGAAGCGCATCGCGCCCCAGTCAGACAGGTCGCCATCGATCCGCAGCGCCGTGCTTTGGAAACCAGCGGCGGCATAGGCCTTGGTGGTGAAGGGCGGATCTTGCAACTCACGCTCGGTGGCGGGCTCGTGTTCAACCGCTTCCTTGCGCTCTGCGTCGTGCAATTCATCAACGTAGACCAAGCCGGGCACCGAGGTATTGGCGGCAATGGCGCGCGAGGCCTGGAGCACACCCCCATCGGCTTCATCGCCCTTGGCAGCCGCATCGCTACCGTACAGATTGTCGGGATTGAGGCGCGTCGCGAGGTCTTTGACAAAGGCCTGGTACAGATCGTTATTGTAGCCGAGGTGGCGATTGTGCTCGTAATCGTGATGGAAGCCGAGGCTCATGTTGCCACCGGTTGTGTCTTGCACCGGCGGCGCCGAGGGACCGGCACTCTCCGGGCCACCTTCTACCGATTGCTCAGCCGATGCAGCAGCGTTGGTGGGGCTGAGTTCAGCCATCACGCCACCAGCCAATGACGCCACCGCGCCATTACGCCGCGCGCTGGCTTCAGCGTTTTTCGGATCCAGCTTGGCCATGGTGGCATCCAACTCACCAAGCGCGTCAGAGTGTGCCAGGCTCTTGGTCAGACTGTCGAGCCGCGTGTCTTTGGCGGCCTTGCTGGCGGCCGATTCGGCGCCCTTGCTGACGATGTCGGACACGGCCTCGGCCAGCTTGGCGCCGAGTTCCGTGTCAGCAGCGGCTTCGCTCGCCTTGGCCAGTTCTGCCGTTTCGGCTTCGGTCTTGGTGGCCTTGGCAGCGGCTTCACTCAGCTTGGCAGCCATGCTGTCGAGTTTGGCAGCAGCACTATCCAAGGCCTTGGCGGCGGCATCTTGGCTCTTCTCGGCTTCGTCTTTACGAGCGTTAGCCAACTGGCTGGCGGCGTCTTTAGCCTTGCTGGCAGCGCGCTCCTTGCTGATCGCCTTGGAGGCATTGTCGGCTTCTTTGGTCTGGCTCGGACTCGCCTTGGCCGCCTCAGTCAAGGCCTCCTGCGCATCATTAACCGCTGCGCTCGCGTCTTTGGCGACCTCGCTTTGCTTGCTGGCCGCTTCGCTGAGTTGCTGTTCATTCATGGCGGCTTTGGTGTCTTCAGCCGTTTCGCGCTGGGCCTTCGCGGCTTCCTTTAGGGCGTCGGCAGCCTTGCTGGCTTGCTCGGCAGCAGCCTGGGCTTTGGCGCCATCGGTCAGATCCATCCGCTCCTCGGCTTTGGTCAGTGCGGACTCGCCGTCGACTTTGTCTTTGGCCAATTCGTCTTTGAGCGCCGTGTCGATGGTGTCTTCCACCTGTTTCTTGAACTCAGCGCGATCCAATTGCCGCTTGGCGATTTCGCCTTCAACGGCCTTGGTCAAGCGCTCGGCCGCAGCCGGGATAGCCGTTTCCTTCATCGCCTTTTCAGCAGCAGACCTGGCATCCTCACGCGCCTTGTCGAGGGCCTGGTCGGCCAAGGCCTTATCGGCAAGCTCCTTGCTCTCGAGCTCCTTGGCGAGCTCCTGAAGCTCTTTGTCCTTCTTGTTCTTGACCGTCTGCTTTTCGATTTCCTTTTGTACCTGATCGCCGGTGCGCTGGCTCATCTCGCGCTCCATGCGGCGCTTGAGGTCGGGCGCTACCTGGTTGCGCACGTACTGCTCAACCTTGTCGAGCAGCTCGCGCTCCTTGGCCTCCGTCAGCGCCTTGTTGAGAGCCTCTTTGGCCTGCTCTTGCAGCTTCTGATTGAGCTCGGCCTGCTCCTCAGCGCTGCGTTCGGCTATCGACTGGGCCTCATCGGCCTGCCGCACCAACTCTTCAACGTCTTCGCGGAAATCTTCGATCACCTCTTCGGCGGTCTCAGACTCCAACTCCTCGCGCACCAGGTCTTCCAACGGCTGGCTGACCTCCTGCTCGAGCATCTCGCGCTGCATCTCGCCGCGCTGCTGCATCGCCAGGGTCTTCTCCTGGTCTTGCAACTCCTCGAGCTCCTGCACCAGATCGTGTTCCTGCTGATCGATCAGGCGCTCTTGCGAGCCCACAAACAGGGCAATCAGCGCGAAACCACAGGCGTGGAGGGCGAGGGATTTGGTGAGATCAAGAGGCCGTGCTGGGGGCATGCGGGTAGTCTCCGTCTATTAAACGTTCAAAGCGCTTTATGTGACCGGTTAGATGTCCTGGACCCAGTTACCGTTCCAAGTCCTTATCGGCACAATAGAAAGGTGATTTGGATACCAGGGCAATCTGCCTAAGCGCCAGAGATGATACGAGTTTAGAGCGTCACAAGTTGAGCGCCAGCGGCCCATTGAGCCCCAGGCGTGTGATTATGACCGAATCGGACATAGGCGCTGGGCGCCGGCTTCTGGACCCAGAAACCGCGCCCCCACCAAGCCCTGGCCCAAACCACACACCACTACCAATCAACCCGACAATGCCGCCCAGCGGTCCCGTCGACTGCCACCTGCGTGCTGCGGCCATCGCTGAAGGTGACCTGCACGGTGTACTGGCCTGGTTCGCGGCTCACGAGTACGGTCTGGCCGTGACTGGCCAGGAAGCGCTGATCAAGCACCCGGCCGTCAGCAGCGAGGAGCGTGAGCCGGGCATTGACCGTGCCGGGGCCAGGTGGCAGCACCACACTGACCAAGCGACTCTCAATGCGTGTGCGCTCATCAGGAACCGTGTCGACCTCCACCCTCGCACCGCGATGAGCCAGGGTTTGATTGCAACACAGCCACACGCCCCCCTGCGCGTCGCTGATCACCACATCGTTGGCGCCATCGTCATTGAGGTCGGCCACCAAAACACCGCGCTTGGCGCGATCTTTGAAGACTGCAGCCGGAAACGCATCGAAGCTGGCATACTTATTGGGCAGCATGAAGGAGCCATAGCCGCGATTGTCGAGGTACAGATCCTGCGATCCATCGACCGAACTCAGGGCCAAGATATCGCAGGTCCCATCGGCGTTGAGATCCTCCGCGACTACCAACCCAAGGTCGGGGATCTCATCTTGGATCTCGTTACCCTGACCGGTCACGTTGCGCGGTTTGCCGTCTTGATTGGCGAACAAGGCTTGCCCGTCAAAGCCAACCGTGATGCAAGATGGGCGCGTGGGATCGATGATCGGCGCCAGTGCCGCTGCCACCATCCCCCCTTCATCACTCAACTCCTGGACGTCAAAAGTCGCACCCGAACGCACCAGCAGATAGCCGACCTCAGCGAGGTACACGAAGTCAACCTGGGCATCACCATTCCAATCGCCCTGCGCCACTGGACCACTGAGCCCAGCGAAACGATCCAAGCCCAGAGCTGAGGTCTGTTCGGTCATACCAGCACTCGAATCATTCACGAAAGCGCGCAGCCCACCCTCAGCCACGCTGAACAGCAGGTCAGGCCGCCCGTCACCACTCAGCTCACAGATCTGCACGCCAAGCATGGCTTCACTCATCACCTCCTGAACAGTCCAGGCGCCGTCGTCACCGGCCCAGGCAATGACGCCATCGATCACCACGTCATCACGGCCATCGGCATTGAGGTCGGCAACCGCAACATGATCGCCAGCCTGTGGTATCGATCCCCCCGCAGCGAAACGCCCCTCACCCTGATTCAGCAACAACTGACACGCTGGGCGACCAGCGATCACCAGATCGACACGGCCATCGTGATTCCAATCGCCGCAGGCAATGCCGCCGGCACCCGGAACGGTGGCAACCTGTTGGGCATCAAAGCGCGTGAAAGGCGTCGATGGAAAATACCCACGCCCAGCACCAACATCGCTCACGAGCCGCCACAGCGCATCAATGCCACCGTTGAAGGTGGCAAACATGATTTGCGCACTGCCGGCATCAACGCCCTCGTCAGCACTACCAAGCAAGGTCCACGCACTGCCCTTTTCGCCCATCCGCAGTTTGAACCAGGTGCCGCTGCCGACGTAGAGCAGGGCATCGCGCTTCACCGAGCGGCGCCGCCCAGACTTGCCGGCAAACAACACCAGTTGCTGCCCCTTGCTGATGGTCAACAGTTCAGCGATGCTGCCCTTGTCCTCGCCAAGGAGTTCGATCTCGATTCCAGTCAGGTCGCCCTTCGCGGCCGCATCAACCCGCAACACCGCACGCAATTCACGCGGCACCAACTCTGTCACGGTCACCTGCGCCACGTGGTCATAGAGCTGAACCAAGTGCCGCGGCTGGAGCGATGGGTTGATCACCCCAAGCAGCGGAGCCACCATCAATAAGCCAAGCAACACAAACGAGGTCTGGAAACGCGGCAGCATAGCCAACTCCTTATTTCAAGGGGGTAAACAACTGCTTCGGCTCAGCCAGATTGGCCTCACCGAAACTTACGTTGCGCCAGCGCTTGGCGGCGGCGGGGTCAACCACGATGCCACCCGGCTGAAAACCATCGAATACCACGCCATCGAAGTTGGTGGTGCCGTGGAACAAGGCGATGCAGCCTTTGGGCACACCATCGTGTTCATATAATTCCGGTTTGGCCGGCCCATCTCTGCTGGTCAATCCAGCCACCGATTTCGGCACGGTATAACGGCTGAGCGGCAAGGTCGCGCGATCGCGCGGTCGGAAAATGACGCGGGCGGTTGTTGGGTCGATGCTATTGATCGTCACGGTGCTACTCTTGCCAAACACATATGACGCGCCACTCGCGCGCTCGCTGGGATACGAGTCAGCCTTGAATCGGTCGAGCGGATACAAGCAGGCCGAGAACACCAAATCGCGCGTCAACGGATGCTTATTGGTCCCAAATAGCAAATCTCCATCGATGCCATACGTCCCCATTTTGCTGCCACCACTGCCGCCCTGAATAACATGTGGTGAACCGACCATAGCACCGTCGAGCAGTATCAGTGTCGTCCCCTTTTTGGTATAAAAGGCCGCCCGGTTGCCGCAGGTCAAACTGCTGTTTTCAGACACCACCAGCGTGCCACTCAGCAATTTGACCCTATCGCTGGACGCGCGCCCGCGCCCAATGACTTCGATTGAAGCTGTGCCGGCGTCCCAATGGCCCCAATGGCTGATGTGGTGGGCATAACCCCACTGTGGCTCGCGCACGTCATGATAATTGCAGAAGCGCACGAAGGTGTGCCGGTTGTCCTCGCCTGCACCAATCCCACCGGTTTGGGTATTGTTCCCCAGCAGGGCGCCTTCCTTCAGCCAAAGGTTACCGGCGACGTGATACCGCACTTCGTAGGAAGCACCGGCCTCGATCGTCAAATGGCGCAGTTTGAATGACGGCAAATGGTCGCGATTACCCGATTGAATCACACGATACGGCTCCGCTGCCGCGGGCAGCACGATGTCGCCGCCGAACATCCGTGGGGCCATCTTGCGGCGGGTCGCCTCGTCGTCATCCAGCGCCCAATGCAAGCTGGTCAAGGGCCGCCCCGTGGCATCAAGCCAATTGGCCGGGTCGAAGGCGTCGCCGCTCTCGCCTGGGCGCGCCCACACCGCGATGGCTTGCTGATCCCAGCTTTCCTTGGCGTAGTGGCCAATCTGACCGGGGCCGACCTCGTCACCCCACAGGGCGTTGTGACTCAGCGTCTGGGCTTCAGCATCCGACAACGCGCGCTTGGGGTTACAGTCGACCACCTTTTTCGCATACGCAACCTGGTGAATGATGGCCAAGGGTAGACTTTGAACCGTACTCTTGCTGCTCGAACGCAGGATCACAGCCGGCACATGCGGATGCTGAAACAGCACCTCACCATTGAGATCCCGGCCATCGACCAAGGTCAAAGTCGCCGCGCCAGATGGTAACTCAACGGCGCCGAGCGCAGCGCCCAGGGCTAGAAGGGCAGTAAGAGCCAGAAAACGTTGCATCACGCAATCTCCTGTTGTCGTCATGGTGCACCGACCGAGTCAGCGCTGGTCAATTCGATTACAAACACCGGCTGTTCGCCATCGAGCACGAGGTTGCCATCGGCTCCCACCTGGCCCTGCGCCAAGGGCTGCATGTGCCAGTCGTACAAGATGAAGTTTTTGCCTGCCAAGAACGGCGCCTGCAACTGCGCCGCAACGCGCACATGCTGCACCGGAAGGGTACCAGACTGGGTTTTCACGCCCTTGCCCCCGAGTTTGAAACCGGTGTTAAAGCTGGTGCTCACCAAAGACACAGCGAGGTGACGCGATTCGGCCAAGGCCTGGCCATCACGCGAGTACATCGCCACCGCCATATAACCCTCGGCCGGATCAACTGGGTCGGCAATATCTGCAGCCTGTCTGAAGGTCACGTCCGTCACCGCCAAGCCACTGGCAAAAGACAGCTTGTTGCCAACACGTGCCACCAAGCCCGCGAAGGCACTGACATGCGCATCGTCAAGACGCAGGTGGCCCTGCTTCCAGTCAAACCGAATCGCCTCCGTTGGCTGATAGGGATTATGACTGCGTCGCTGTTCGAAACTGACCGTCGGACCATCCACGGCGCCGGTCGGCTTGTTTGGATCAATCCACAGACGCACGCCGTGTTGGTAGGTGGTGCCCAACATAGCCAACCCGGTATCGCCATAGCTGTAGCCATACGGCATCGAGGTACCGTCATAGAGCGCATCCGCGCCGTAGGTGAAGGTGGTTGGCTGCGGCGCCGGCGCCGGGTGCCCAGCTCGGAACGTAAACCCGGCGGCACGCATCATCGCCGACTGCACCGCGTCATAGGTGAAGTGGTAACCCTGCGGGTGACCGCCGGTGGTGACATCGAGCTTGTTGGCAAAGGGCGCTTCGGTGGTGGCGATGGCATCGAGTGAATTGTCACCGAAATAATGCCAGCATACCCAGTCCCAATCTTGGATCGCCGCCAAGGCAGCCAAGCGCAGTGGGAAATCAGCGCGGTATTTGGCTGGTTGCTGAATCTGGGTTTCATAAACGAGGTAAGGCATGTTGGCAGCGCGGTTGTGTTCCAACCATGGTACACCGTGGGCAATCCCTGGCGGCTTCCGCAGCCAGTTAATCCAACGGCCCTCGTTAGGCTCAACCGCACTCGCCTCGAGTTCCGCCAACTTGCGGCCATGCTCGTCGCTAGCCTCATCAAATTTGGCCCACCTGTCGCGACCAGTACCATTGATGTAGGCATCATGAGCGATCGCATCGCCGTGCTGCAGCAGATACTGTTGTTGAATCCGATAGCCAATACCGGTGTCCATAATAATCGGACTAAGCGCCGTGCTGCGGCCAAGCGCGCGGATCGCCGCTTTCTCGCGGAGCTTGTGCTCCAGCACCAAGCCAGTGAGAAACTCCAACACATCGTTGGCGCGTTGCGGCGCAAAATCGCTGCGCTGGTATTCCTGATCCAGGCCCTCAAGCGCGTCGCGCGCAATCGCCGAGGCATCGTTGATCGAAGCCGCCGCCGTGCTCGCGCTGTTCATCGGCGCGAGCAGCACCGTGCCAGCCGCGAGCGATTCCTGCGGCAAAACCCCCTGCCAGGCGGCAACCAAGGCGGCATCGTCGGTGTATTTCTGCCTCAGGAAGGCATTCCACTTCGCGACCAAGCTGTTACGAAAGAACGCCGGCAACTTCTGCCACTTGCCGCGCAACATACGTGTAATCCACCACTCCTCATTGCTGAGCTCCCACACGCCAATGGTTGGATCATCGGCCCAGCGCAGGCCCGTGTAGGGGTTGTAGTGATTGGCAATGCTCTGCATCCGCGCGATCGCCAAGGCCTCCAAACGCGAATCCCAAATGCGAGCCGGATGATTCCGCAGTTTGACGGCGCCACCCGATTCAACGATCGCGGCCTGCCAGGCTTCTGCCGTAGCCGCATCATCAAGGATGGTCACGTCTTGGCGGGTTGCATTTCCGATCCGATTCATGCCCGCCAGCCAAACCCGAAAGCCACGCTGGCCCGCACGAGCCAAGAAGTAGTCGGCGCTATCTTGGCGCGACCCATCTCCAGGCGTATAGGGCGTGGTATCGGGAAAACCGTCCCACAGCCGCATGGCGTTGAAGCCAAGGTCTTCAAAACGATCGAGGAGCAGGTCGGTGCCACGACGCTGGAGGGCGATTTTGGCGCTGCGCTGCTCGTCGCTATCACTCTCACTGACGCCGCTGGCTGGGTAGAGCTTGCCAATCACGGCCCAATAACGCTGACGCTGCCCCTGACTCCACAACTGGCCCTGGTGAACCGTCACGTAAGCGTCATCAGCGAGCGCAGCCGGATCACGCGGTGCATCCAGCGGCGCGAGCGGCGCGAGCGGCGCGAGCGGCGCTTCTTGCGCACCAATCGTCAGCATCACAGACATAAGAATTAGGAAACGCACAAAGACTCCTTCACGGAACGCGCAACGCGCGTTTGGTCAGCAACATCGCCGGCAGGTAGGCCAAGAGGTAGACTCCCAGCCAGCCAATATCGATGTCAAATACCGAGAAAAATGCCGGCACACGATCGTCCTCAAGCGTCCGCCCCCTGGCCACCACGCTGAGTTCGGTGACAGCCGAGGCCGCGTCGGGCAGCACCACCGTGGGCGCTGGCGCTTCGGCATCGCCAAGCACGACGCTGGCTCGCGTCACGACGCCGGTGCCGTCTTCGATCAAGAGTTCGGCAGCGCCACTACGCCCAGGCACGCTGTCTAAGTGCCACTGGACGGTCTGCACTGGCATCGGCCCAGCCAACAAGGCATCGAGGCCATCGATCAAGGCCTGACGCTGACTCGCCGCCACCGCTGCAAGCGACCAATCCAGCTGATCATCGCCACGGTCAGCCTGCAGTTCAACGCGGAACGCCCGCAATGGCTCGGCCAAGGGCTGCAATTCACGATACGATTCCTGCCCACGTGCAAGGTGGAGCATTGGTTCAGGGGCACCAGAACCGGCGACGCGCAGGCTAAGGCCCGCTGTGGATTCACTCGGCACACTCGCACGCACCACCACGCTGCTGCCAGGCGGCTTGCTCCAAGCAGCTGGGTCGACACGCAGCGGCAGCCATAAAAATATCATCACCAAGGGCCCAAGGGCCAAGGCAAGCGGCGCAAAGGCTGCTGCAGCCAGGCGCCCCTGCACCCCTGCCGCCGGCGCTAACACCGCGGCCTGGTGCTCACGTGGCAGCTGTGCCGCGCGTACACGTAAATCTTGTGCGCGGGTGCGCGCGCATACGAGGCGTGCGTGGTCACTCAGTAGGCGCTGCGCCAGCAAGCTCGCCACGGCCACTATCGCCGCCAGCGCTGCCACCGCCCCGGGTTGACCCAGGGTCCGCACCAAGGGCCACAACACCACGTCCATTGCGGCGATGCTGGGCTGGTACAGCCAGGCCTCGGGCAAGGCGAAACAGGCCGCCAAATAGCCCAACCACAGCACGGCGCCGCGATTGCGCCAGCGTGCTAGCGCCCGTTCGCGCGGCCCCGCCGGCGGGATTGGTGCCACCACTTCAACGGCGCTAGCGGTGAGTTCTTGACCGCGGATGACCCGCGCACCATCACCATCAACGGTGATGGTGTCGCCGTCGTGCAACAAGCTGCGGGCCCCTGCTAAGACCACGGCTGGGATGCCCATCTCACGCGCAACTACGGCGCCGTGCGACAAGGAGCCGCCACATTCGAGAACCAAGCCTGCGGCACGCGCGAACAAAGGCGTCCAGGCCGGATCGGTGCTCCGACATACCAGCACATAGTCGGCGCCGAGATCGCCAGCGGTGGCCGGATCGTCAACAATGCGTACCGGCCCGCAGCCGCGCCCAGGCGAAATCGCAAATGCCGCATACACGTCGGCGTGTTCGATCTGCGGCGGCGCAGTAATGTCATCGAGCACCGCGTCATCAATGACCCGAGGCAGCTGCAACCGACCCTCATGAGCACGCTGCTGCTGGGCCTGAGCGATGGCCTCCAGAGGCGCGTAGCCCAAGGTCACGGCCTGCTTCAGCTCAGCATACGCGAGCGCGAACACATCGTCGCCAATGCCCAAACGACGCCCGGCCTCGCACACCGCGGCGCGCAGCAGAGCATAACCGCGCATCAATTCATCTTTGGCGTCTTCGCGCAAGGGCAGCACGATGCGCAGTAGGTGCACAAGCTGCATGAACTCATCCGCACGGTCACCAAAACGCGGCACCAACTCAGCAATCAACTCAGCAACGCGTTGCGCCTGCGCCTCGTGTTGCGCGAGCGGCTCTGGCCCAGCGGCGATGCGCGTCGCCATGGGCATCACCGCATCGCTAGCCTCGCACCAACGCGGCACCGCCAGTTCAAACTCTCCGAGTGCGCGGTGGCCGTGGCGGCTCAGCCACTCCTGCTTGCTCAGCGTCCCGCGTCCGAGCGCATGCAGGTCGTGATTGCTGCGCACGGTGGCGTCTGGCTCGGCGGCCACCAAAAGCTGGCGCACATACTCAGCGGCCGGTCGGTCCCACAATTCTTCCGCAATCACCGTGTGGAGGCGCCCCATCAACTGAGCGATCACAAAACCAGGCACCAAGGAATCAGGCGCAAAGACATCAAGCACCCGATCCCGCCGCCGCTCAATCGTGGTCAGTAACTCCTCGTTTGTCAGTAGGGCGCAATCGACCTCGCGCTCCTGATTCAACCATGCACGCCAGGCCGGCACTGTCTCCTCGCGAAACTGCGTGACCAAGGTCGGCGCCATGGCCTCAACCTGAGCGGCAACGTCACGGCCCTGCCGCGCGGCAGCGACACGGGCCCCAAGGCTGCCACTGGGCACGCTTGGCGGCGACTGGCCAGCTTCGGGATCATCGCGCAGAGCAAGCAGATCATAGCTGAACGGAAAGCCCTCCGTGAACATTTCGGGCGCGCGGCTGCAGTCGAGATAGATCCGCCCACCGATCAGATCGAGCACGCCCTGGTCACAAGCAAGCGGACCGGGCGTGTACCCGACGCGCCGATACAGATCACCAAAGCCACCAGCGCCCGACATGAATTGCTTGATGATAGACCACGTCAGTCGCGTTGGCTGCGGCAGGGTTTCGCTGAGGTTATGAACGAGCCATGGGCCTGCCCCTGCAGCTCGAGCCGCGCGCACCTGATCGTGCAGCGCTTGCCGGCAGCGTCGCTGCGCCGCGATCTCCCCCAAGGTGGTGATGGCACGCGACTGCAGCAGCAGGATTTCGCCCTGATGGATCGCCCACTCGATGTCTTGCGCGCTGCCAAAATGCTTGGCCACACGGCACGCCAAATCCCACAGGCCATGCACCGCGCGCGAATCAAGGCACCCGCGCTCAGCGACATGACGCGCCTCGCGAACCGCGCCGCTAGCGGCATCGAGAACCAGTGTGTCGGGCTGAACGGCACCAGAGACCAAGGCTTCACCGAGACCGGGGCTCGCTTCGAGCAGCATCTCTGTGGGATCAGCAGTGCGCGGATTGACGGTAAACAGCACGCCAGCGCAGTCGGCGGGCACCAAGCGCTGCACCACCACTGCCATCGACACCTCGTCGCGGTCGATCGCGTGTTCCGACAGATAGCTCGCCACACGATCACTGGCGATGCTGTCCCAGCACGCCACTATCGCTTCATGCACCGCGTGCTCACCGCGCACATCCAAGATAGTATCGTATTGGCCAGCCATCGAGGCCGTTGCCAGATCTTCAGCCGTGGCCGACGAACGCACCGCCACCGCACCGCCGCCCATAGCCCGATAGGCGGCGTCGACCTCAGCCCACAGCGCCGCCACATCGCCACCAGCGCGAATCGCCCGGAACGCTTCGGTGCTCACCACAAAACCACCGGGCACCGGCAGGTCGGCAGCCAAGAGGTGCGCCAGGTTAACCGCCTTGCCCCCGACCTGAGCAGCATCGTGCGCGTGGCGCAGATCAAGCACGTAGCGTGCACTGCCCACCATCAGCGCGGTACTCACGGCAGGCCCTCGTACGCCACCACGCCGGCGGTTTCAGTGCCCACATACACATGTTCGCGGTACACCACCGGGCTACTCACGGTGATCCCCATCTGGCCGCTCTGACCCGGGGTGTTGGCATAATGTTGTTCCAAGACCGCGCCGGTGTCGGCATCCATGACCACCAACCACCCAGAGCTGGTCATGACATAAACCGTGCTGTCGGTGAGGGCTGGGCTTGCCAATAAAGTGTCACCGGTGCGCGCCACGCTGCGCCAGCGCTGCGAACCGTCAGCAAGATTAAGACACACAACCGTGCCGTCACGAACACCGACCACAGCACGATCACCAGCAGTGGCCACTGCGCCCAATACGGCGTCGGCAAATGAAGCCCGCCACCGCTCAGCACCGGTCGTGCGATCCAAAGCCAGCACCGCACCGACCGGATTCGCATCAACGTAGATGTAATTGCCCGTTCCGCAGCCAATCAGCACCAGATCGCCGCGCAGCGACACGGCGCCAACTGCCGGGTATGGAGTGGCACTGCGCCACAGTTCACGCTCAAGACCCTGAGCCGCCAAGTCGGCGTCGCTTTCGCGCGCGCGCAAAGCCAACACCGCATTGCCGGACACGCCAGACCCGATGTAAACCACACCATCGCTGAGGACCGGGGAGCTTTCCGGATCGCGGACTTGATAGCGCCACAGCTCCTGGCCGCTGTCGATCGCCGTGGCGAATACGTATCCAGGATTGTCACCCTCAACCAGCACGTGGGTCTCAACCGACTCAACCGCGCCGGCACCTGCGACCACGATATTTCCTTCAATCGCGGGCGAGCTTTCGATGTGCAAGGGTGTTGGCACGCGCCAGCGCAGATCACCGGTGGCAGCATCGAAGCACAGCAAGGCGCTATCGCGATCGAGGTGCAGGCCCTGGCCAATAACCACCGCTGAGCCATCACCGCTCACGGCTGGCGAACTAAAAAATCCCATGCAGTCGACCCAATTATCAGAACCCAGGTTTAACTCCTGGACTCGCCACAGCTCGCGCCCGGTGTTGACATCCAAGGCCACCAAAGTGCCAAGACTCAATGGCGGGTGCAGTTCAGTAGCGGCTGCGAACAAGCGCTCGCCATGCGGAGTGACGCTCGAAAGCACCATGCCGCCGTCGATATCGCGGCTCCACAAGCGCTCTAATGACCGCGGCGAAGCGCCGCCGTCAGCACCACTGCGCCCGACATCAATCCGAAAACCGGCACTATGATTGTCGTCACGCGGCTCAGGCCCTGCTGGCTGCAGGGCACCAGCCGTCCGCGCCGCGTCGTGCTGGTGGCCACTCGTGACGCTTGCCGCCTGCCGCGCGCGTGCGCGTTGATAGCTGAGATAGTCTTGTGCCAACTGGAGCCATTGCGCGTCGCTGAGCGCTGGCGCGCCAGCCACAGCACCAGAACTGGCCGACGCGCTCACTGCACCACGGGCGCTGTCTGACCGTGCGCCCGGCATCAAGACAAGGGCAACAAGCGCAGCGACCGCAGCCACGCTCAGACCCGCCACCGCTGGGCGTTTGCGTATCGCAGCCCATAGCCGGCGCGGGCTCAAGGCCACGGCGATCACGCTCGCAGCGCCGGCCAAGATCGCCGGAAACACGGCCACGCCCACATTGGCAAGAATCGGGACCACCGCGAGGTCGGGCCCCCAGATGGGCGATAAGCCCCATAACGCCATCTCCACCGCGCCCCCCTTAACCTTTGCATGTACGGTTGTTTTAACTAGTTTTAACGTTCACATTATGATTAGCACGCACTTTTCCAACGACCCCAGACCCGCCACCCACTCGCGGGAGGCCTTAAATGCTGGCGCAGCATGGACCTATCACCTGTGTACACAGGGGCAGACACAGCGCAGCGCAGCGAGTCTGGAGGCCGCCTTAGTTGACTTCGTCAGCCACTGGAAGCCGTTCTGCCTGCCGACTCACTGGGATGCTTGGCTGGGAACAGAGCCCGAGGGGCTAGCCACACCGCTGCGTCTGCAGCACGGAACCTTCGACCTGTCGCCGCTCGGCCCGTTTCAACCCCGGCGCAGTCAAGCCCTGCTCAGATGCACGATCACGCTTGCTGCACCGAGCACGCTCACGGTGCTCGCCGCCGCGGACTGGTGGATGCACTGGCACTGCGATGGCGAGCCCTGCCTAGCAACGCCGAACGGGAACCTCCACCCCCTGTCCGGCCCGGCGCACCGCTTCCAGCGCCAACTCGATGCCGGTACCCATCAACTCAGCGTGCAGGTGCTTGCCGGCACGCGCGCCTGGGCCCTGCGCTGCGAAGCCTTCACGTCGCCCCCGCCGCATGCTGCCACGGCCGACTGGCGCCTTGAAGCCCACTGCCAATTCACCCTCGACGCCCCGGATGAACTCGCCTCGCTCAGCCTCGAGCACGGCTTCGGTCAGGTGACCCTGAATGGCACCACGCCCAGCACCGGCAGCGACACCATGCGTCGCCGCGTTCACCACGGCATACCGCCAAGCGCGATCCAAGCTGGCGCCAATGAACTGCGCATCAGCGCTCCGCTCGATTCTGACCACGGCCTTGCCCTCGTGAGTCGCCAATTCAACGGCGTCGCTGAACTCGCCCCGCTTCCCACCCCCATCGCCCTGTTCGGCCATCGCCCTGACAGCATCACCCTGAGCCAGCCCATTCTCCAAGCCGCGAGCGCCAGTCACTGCACCGTCACCT
>JAQIBG010000274.1 GCA_027859175.1 Planctomycetota bacterium
GGATACGGATGTCGTCCATCACCTTGATGTAGGTGACCGGGATCGAGCGCGGACCCTTGCCGAGGGGGCGGCTGTCAATGGCGATGGCGCGGTCAACCAGGCCGGCGCCGAGCACTGCGCCCGAGCCCGGCACCACGGCCCGGCGCAGGTGATAGGATTGGATGCCGGTAAATAGGCAGTCATGGACCAGGGTACTCTTGCCGGCCCCCGAGAGTCCAGTGACCACGGTGAGTGCTCCCACCGGGAAGCTGGCGGCAACGCGTTTCAGGTTGTGCAGGCGTGCTTCGCGCACTTCGATAAAGTTGGTGGTGGGTTTGCGAATGCGCCAGGGCGTGACGCGGCGATCACCGCGTAAGAAGGCAGCGGTTGCGCCTTTGGCGGTGGCGAGCTCGCTGGTGGGGCCAGACCATACCAGTTGGCCGCCACCTTCACCGGCATCGGGGCCGAGCTCGGCTAGGTGATCGGCGGCGCGCATCACCTCTTCGTCGTGTTCAACGACCACCACGGTGTTGCCCGATTCGCGCAGTTCGCCGAGCAGGGCGATCAGGCGTTCGGTGTCAGCCTGATGCAGGCCGGTGGTGGGTTCGTCGAGGATATAGGTGACGCCCTCGAGTTTGCTGCCGAGTTGCGTTGCCAGGCGCGCGCGTTGTAGCTCGCCACCAGACAGGGTATGGGCTGGGCGGTTGAGACCGAGGTAGTCGAGGCGAATGCGCAGCAGGACATCAAGCCGGGCGAGGATTTCACCGAGCACATCGCGCATCAGATCGCGATCGGATTCACTGAGCTTGAGCCCTGAGATGCGATCATGTGCCGTGGCCACATCCAGCGCGAAGAATCCCGGGAGGGTCATCCCGGCAACGCGTACCGCGGCAGCATCAGGGTTGAGGCGGCCGCCGTCGCAGGTGGTGCAGGGGCGGTCACCCAAGATGCTCTCGAGGCGATCGCGCACGGCCTTGCTGCGGGTTTTAGCGAGGCGCTCACGACAGTGGGCAAGCAGACCGTCTTCTCCGTCAATGAGTTCGCTCAGCCGATCAGGCGGCACTTCGTTCCAGCGCGTCGAGCGGGCATCGAAGGGCCAGGCGTCTACCTTGGCGCGCAATTCGTCGCCGTTGACCGCCGCCAGATTGGCAAGGTTAGGCACGGTTTCGGTGACGAAGCACAGCGGGTCGCCAATTAATTTCTGGGGATCGATATCGCGGTGATAGCCAAGACCCTTGCAGGTGGGGCAGGCGCCTTCGGGGCTGTTAAAGCTGAACAGCTTGGGATTGGGGTCGGCGCAAATGTGGTCGCATTGCGGGCACACGCGCGCAGCGGTGAAGCGCTTGATGCGCCACGTATCCGCGCTGCCGAGCACCGCCAGTTTGACCCGGCCGTCGGTAAGGCGGGCTGCCGTTTCCAGCGCATCGCCGAGGCGCGGCGTGCCATCGGCACGCACCACGAGGCGGTCTACCACCACGTCAACATCGCGTGGCTTACGGCGCTTGGGCACGTCGCGCAGCAGTTCGCGGATCGACATCACGCGATCTTGTTCAAACAGGCGTGCGTAGCCTTGGCGATGCAGCTCTTCGAGCACCGGCATCATGTCGCCGCTGAAGCGTTTGCGCCAGGTGGCGAGGACCAGCACCTTGGTGCCGGCGGGATACCGCATCACCCAGTCGGCGATGGTTTCCGGTGAATCGCGGCGCACCGGGATCTGGCACGTGGGGCACCAAGTCTCGCCCAGTTTCGACCACAGCAGGCGCAGGTAGTCGTCGAGGTCGGTGACGGTGGCAACGGTGGCGCGTGGGTTGGGCGACATGCGGCTCTGGCCGATGGCCAGGGTTGGCGTCAGGCCGTCGATGCGCTCGACGCGCGGGCGTGGCAGCTGGTGGAGGAACTGCCGCGCCGAGGGCGACAGGCTCTCCAGGAAGCGGCGTTGGCCCTCGGCAAACAGGGTGTCGTAAGCTAGGCTCGATTTTCCCGACCCAGAGACCCCGGTGATCGCAATCAGCTTACCCTTGGGCAAGTCGACATCGACTCCCTTGAGGTTGTGCATGCGCGCACCGCGTATGGCAATCGTGTCATGGGCCATGAGGGCGTACCAGCGTGCCGCCGTTCTGGCT
>JAQIBG010000349.1 GCA_027859175.1 Planctomycetota bacterium
GCAATAGATGGTCGTCCCACAGTGCCCATAGCGTCTCCTTGCAAAAGAAGACGCCAGGGGCCTCTAGCTCTTACAGTTATTTATGGGACATAGCACTAGGACCAAGCTCGTCCTCAGCAATGAGCCCTTGCGTTCTTTCATTAGTTAGCTATCACTTACAAACATGTGCAGTCTCCTCATCGGATGGATCCTTATCGCGCTTGGACTGGTGTCTGGTGCGCTCATCGGCCTCGGTTTCCACGCTGAGGCCTGGTTGGGGGGCTACGGCACTTGGCGCCGGCGCTTGTTGCGCTTGGGCCACATCGCCTGCTTCGGCATGGGTTTTCTGAATCTGGCTTTGGCATGGTCGCTGCCCCAGTTGGGCACCGGGCCGGCTTTGCTGTGGGCCGCCGCCGGTCTGGCCGTGGCCGGCGTCACCATGCCCGTGGTGTGTTGGTTGTCGGCTTGGCGCAAGCCGCTGCGGCACGCCTTCCCTATTCCCGTTATCAGCGCGCTGTTTGCAGTGGGCTGCATTCTGATCCAAGGAGTGTCGTCATGAGAATCGCTTTTGTGGCCATGTCGGGCGTGCGCGTGCGTGATGCCGAGCTGATGGCGCGTGGGCTGACTCTGCCCGGTTTTGTGGAACGCAGCCAAGTGATCGCCAGCTTGCCAAGCTTGGGCTTGCTGACCCTGGCCGGGATGACCCCCGAGCATCACGAGATGGTGTACCTGGAGGCACCCGACCAGGCTGCCGCCGATGCCATCTCAACCGACTTCGATTTGATGGCGATTTCATCGTTTTCGGCCCAAATTGACGAGGGCTACGCCCTGGCCGACCGGGTTCGCGCAAGCGGCTGCACCGTGGTGATGGGCGGGCCGCACGTGAGTGTGTGCACCGACGAAGCCGCCGCGCACTGCGACGCCGTGATTATCGGTGAGGGCGAAATGAGTTGGCCGCAGGTGCTGGCCGATGCCGAACGTGGCGCGGTGCAGCCGCGCTACGGGCAGCTCGGTACCAGCTTTGATCTACGCCAGGCGCCGATGCCGCGCCACAGCCTGCTCGACCCAGAACGCTACAATCGCTTGACGGTGCAGACCAGCCGCGGCTGCCCGCATCGCTGTGAGTTCTGCGCGGCCACGCCGCTGATGAGCCCTGGTTATCGGCAGAAACCGATGGATTTGGTATTGGCCGAGATCGATGCGATTCAGAACCTATGGTCGCATCCCTTCTTGGAGTTCGCTGACGACAACAGCTGTGTGGACCGGCGTTACTGGAAGAACCTATGCCGGGCCATGATCCCGCGACGTCTGCGGTGGTTTACCGAGGCCGATCTCTCGGTGGCCGAAGACGAGGAGTTGCTGGCCTTGATGGCCGAATCCGGTTGCGCGCAAATTCTGATTGGGCTCGAGAGCCCCGAGGCGGGCGCACTTGGCGGGATTGAACTGCGCGGAGATTGGAAGCGGCGGCGTCACGACCGCTACCTAGCAGCGATTGAGCGGGTGCAGTCGTACGGAATCAGCGTCAATGGGTGCTTCATTTTGGGTTTGGACGGGCATACCCCGGCCATCTTCGATCAGGTCTACCATTTCGTGCAGGACAGTGATCTGACCGAAGTGCAGGTCACGCTCATGACGGCCTTCCCCGGCACGCCGCTGTATCGCCGGCTGTATGACAGCGATCGCCTGCTCGATGCCACGGCGTGGGATCGCTGCACCCTGTTCGACATCAATTATCAACCGAGTCACATGAGCGTGGCCGAATTGCGCAGTGGCTTCCACGAGTTGGTGTCTCGGCTGTACAGCCCAGAGGCCAGCGCTGCTCGCAAGACGCGCTTTCGCGCGCTGCGCCGTTCGCGGCGGCGCAGCGCGCGTTTAGCTTCCTAGCCGGACTAGGTGCGCGGTGCTGGCGCAGCCGGTCCGAGCCCCATGATCCGCAGCCATGACGGCTCTCGTGGTGATTCCGCCGATGACCCAGCTGAACACGCCTTATCCGGCGGGTCCGCAGCTGGTGGCTTATCTCAAGCAGCAAGGCTACGCCGCGCGCAGCTATGACGCGGCTATTGCGCTAGCTAATCGGCTCTACAGCCGTGACGGCCTGCGCGCGATGTTTACGGCGGTGCAGGCCCAGGGCAGTTGCCCCGATTCGCACTTGGAAATGCTGGCCAATGAGGCGCGCTACTGCCGCGTGATCGATCCGCTGCGGCGCTTTTTGCAGGGGCGTGATCCGAGCTTGGCTGGGCGCATTGTGCGCCAGACCTTTCTGCCGCAGGGCCCACGCTTTGCTGGGATCGCCAGTGAGGCTGAACAGGTGGCGTTTGGCCGCCTGGGCCAACAAGACCATGCCCGCTGGCTCGGCACGCTGGTGCTGCAAGACATTGCCGATTTGCTGCGGCTAACGATCAGTCCGCATTTTGGGCTGACCTCGTACGGCAGCAGCATTGCCGATAGCGCCACTAGCTACGAGCCCTTGGCGTCGCACCTTGCCACGGCACCAGATCCGCTTGAGCAGCTCATGCTTGATGATCTCGATGCCGCGATTCCGGCCGACTGCCGCTTGTTAGCGCTGACTTGTCCGTTCCCGGGCAATCTGCCGGCGGCCCTGCGTATCGCAGAATGGGTGCGCGCGCATCGTAGCGGCGTGACCATTGCGCTGGGTGGGGGCTATCCGTCGACCGAACTGCGCGAGTTGGCCGAGCCGCGCTTGTTTGACCTAGTTGACACCGTGATTCTCGATGATGGCGAAGCGCCCCTGGCCGCGTGGTGCGCACGCGCCCATGGCGAGTCGGTTCCGGATAGCGCGGTGGTGCGCAGTTTTGTGCGCGATGCGAACGGCGCGGTGCGCTGGTGCGATGGCGAGAGCCCCGAGCCACGTCACGGTGTTTTACCGGCGCCTGATTACAGCGGCATTGCGCTCGATAATTATTTAGACTTGCTGGACACATGGAATCCGATGCATCGCCTGTGGAACGAGGGGCGGTGGCTCAAGCTCACCGCCGCCCACGGCTGTTATTGGAAGCGCTGTACTTTCTGCGATACCAACCTGCCTTACATTGGGCGCTACGATCCGGCCCGCGCCAGCACCTTGGCCGATCGCATGGACGCGCTGAGCACGCAAACCGGCTACGATGGTTTTCACTTCACCGATGAGGCAGCGCCGCCGCGCGTGCTGCTGGGCTTGGCCTTGGAGTTGCTGCGCCGTGATCGTAGCTACCACCACTGGGGCAATATCCGTTTCGATGACTACTTCACGCCCGATCGGTGCCGGGTGCTGGCGGCAGCGGGAATGGTGGGCGTATCCGGCGGTATCGAGGTGGCCGACGACACCGTCCTCAAGCGTATCGACAAGGGTGTCTCGATTCCGCAATTGGCGCGCGTGCTCGGCAGTTTTGCTCAGTCCGGGGTGCTGGTGCACGGCTACCTGATGTATGGCTTCCCGGGCCAGACCACCCAGCAGACCATCGACTCGCTCGAGGTGGTGCGGCAGCTGATGGCCAATGGTTTATTGCATTCGGGCTTTTGGCATCGCTTCACGGTAACCGCCCATTCGGCGGTGGGGCGCGATCCGGCTGCCTTCGGGGTTGAGATTACGGGCCCGCAGCGTGGCGCCTTTGCCTGGAACAACCTGCGCCACCATGAGCCGGCTGGGGCCGATCACGAAGCGCTGGGTCCGGGCCTGAGCGCGGCCTTGGCGGCCTGGTTATCGGGGGCTGCGCTCGAGGGCGATCTGGCCGACTGGTTCGAGCATCCGGTGCCATCGCCAAGCGTGGCGCCCGATCTGATCGAACAGCTCATGGTGCAAGACGACACTGAACCGGCCGGCGATAGCCGCGCCGTGTGGCTGGGTGAAGCGCCGAGCCGCAGCGGCGGCGTGCTGCGCTGCAGCGACGAAGCCGGCGAACTGCTCGAGCTCGATCTCGGCGTCACGCGCGCACGCGCCTGGTGCGACCGCCTGCAAGCCTGCCTACCCACCAACTGGGACCGCCACCCACCGCGCCTCGACAGCCTCAACTGCGACGAGCTCTTGCTGCCGTTCAGGCAGCATGGGCTGGCCCTGGTTTGAAGTTTTCTGTGGGTGGGTAACGCGAGGGCGCGAGGGC
>JAQIBG010000353.1 GCA_027859175.1 Planctomycetota bacterium
GCAGTAACCCGACTTCGCGTGGTTAGCTGAGGCGCTAGGTGGCTGTGCCGAATGCCTGCTCGAGGAATCGCTCGGCTTCATGGGCCGGTACGATGCGGGTTGGCCAGTTGGGATTGACCTCGAGATGCTCGGTATCGTGGCTGGTGCGCACCACGCGGGCCCGAATTCGGAGGTAATGCCCAGCAGGAAGCGGGTTTTGTGGCGGTAGGCGGCCGACTGTGGCCTCGGTGTTTACACCCTGGCCGGGGACAGGCTTGGCCGTGGGGGTGGTGGGATCATCGCTGCGATGAATCTCGAGCAGAAAGTCGCGATATCCGGCCATGACGAATGCTCCTTGGGGCTAGGCGACTGTACTTAAAGCAGATTTTGATTAAGGTGTCAATAGTGATAATGTGTAATGGTTTTTAAAGCGTGAATGGTCATGCGTGATTTGGAGTCTCTGGTGCTGATCGGTTGTTTGTTTGTGCGGTTCGGTCCTGGTTCCTGGTACGCGCCTGCGGCGCTTAGCTCGTGGGGACAGCCAAGAATTCGCCGCATTTCCGATTGGGCGGGGTACCGGGGCGGCAGTCCCGCGTCTAAGCCTGCTTGCAGGCGTTCTAGGACCTAGGACCGAACCGCATGGTGCCCAAGGCGCGCAGTGTGTACCTGGGATCACGGTCGATGTCCCTAAGGTCAATTAAGAACACACTTTGCGACAGTGGATGCCACGCACAGATTGAGGCCTGTCCCCCTTGGCCAATTTATGGACAAGAGGGAGTATGGAGGCCGTGATGCGCGCTGTGGTGATGTGTCTGGTGATGATGGTGGCTGTGTCGGCTGCTCAGCGTCCAGATTTGGTTGTGAAGCCGGGTCAGGCCGTGGTGGATGGCAGTGGCTTGGCCCCAGGGGCCGTGGTGGCGGTGGCGGCGGGTGCCTACGAGACATTGACCTTCACCGGGTTTCGCGGTGCCCCTGACAAGCCGATCGTGATTGCCAATGCCAAGGGCCTGGTGCGGGTTGAGAATGACAACCGCGGTTTTGCCATCGTGCTGCGGGATTGCCGTCACGTTCGGCTGACCGGAAGCGGAACACCGGGGCTGGACTACGGCTTCTCGGCTGAAACGCGGCGCCAGGGCATGATGGCCGTGCACGTGGTCGATCGCTCGAGCTTTATTGAGATCGACCATGTGGAGGTGACTGGGGCCGGCTTTGCTGGCTTTAATGTCAAAGACGAGCCCAAGGCTGATGGCTCAACCAACCGCGGCAACTTCGTGATGGAGCAAATCGAACTGCACCACAACTATGTGCACGATGTGAATGGAGAGGGCTTCTACGTGGGCCACACCTTCTATCACGGACATAAGCAGAAAGACGGTTCGGTGCTTTATCCGCACGTCATCAAGGGCTTGAAGATTCATCATAATCTGACCGAGCGCACTGGATGCGAAGGGATTCAGGTTGGTAGCACTGTGAGTGGTTTGGAAGTCACCGACAACATCGTGATGCAGCCCGGCGTCAAACCCTTCGCGAAGTGGCAAGATAACGGCATTCAGATCAATGCCGCCGGCGACGCTCTGGTGGCACGGAATATTATTGTTGGTCCGCCCGGGTCGGGTTTTGTGGGTGGCCCGCTGGAGAACGATTATCGGATCCGCTTTGAGCGCAATCTGGTGGTTGATCCTGGCGGCCTGTGCGGCTACCTCGGCAACGGTGAGTACGGTGCGGGTGGCACGGTTGAGCTGCTGCATAACACCTTGGTGGGTGGCAAAGGGGGCTTCAAAGTCGCCAATGCGCGGCTCGCACAAGTGATTGCCGTCAACAATTTCCTGGTGGCGAACGCTGGGGCGGGCTTGCAGCTATCGGGGCAAGACATCATCGATGAGGGCAATCTGACGGTAGCCACGTTGGCAGAGGCAGGCTTGGTTGATCCGCGCGCTGGCAATGGTGAGTTGCGCAAGGGTTCACCGGCGATCGGCCGTGGCATTCCGGTTGCGAAACTACAGCTTGGTCCGGATCCACTTGGGCGTCAGCCGGCTGCACGCAGTCGGATTGACGTTGGTGCTTGGGCCCCGTCTGCCCCGCCGGCCGAACCCGCCGGGGCAGACCTTGCTGCCGATGCTAAGGATGCGCCGCGCGCGCGGACTCGAGGTAAGGATGCATCGGTCAAGCCGGCTAAGCCTGCTAAGCCTGCTAAGCCAGCTAAGCCAGCGCGTAGCAAGAAGGCGACCGAGTTGCCAAGTGGATGGCGTGAGCAGCTTGTCGTGGCGCTGGAGGCGGCATTGGCGGCTGGGCGTCATCCGCAGTTGACCCTGGGTGCTGGCGAACTCCAGGTGGAGGCGGTGCGTGATGGCCGCTTGTCCTTGCGCGGCCGCGACGTGACACTCCAGCTTCCAGTCAGCGCTTTATCGTCGAGCCAAGGGATGGCCTTGGCCCGCAGCGCCGACGCTGAAGACTTGGTCGCACAGTGGGAGCAGGCAAGTGACTGAACACGACACCGCTCATGGCGAGTTTTTACTGCGGTTTTTACAAGTGCAGGACGGCCTCCGTGCGGCGGCCTTGTCTTTATGTGGCGACCCCCACCAGGCCGACGACTTGTTCCAAGAAACCACCATGGCCTGTTGGCGGAGCTATGATCGCTACGATCCTGAGCGCCCCTTCGGTGCCTGGGCCCGTGGCGTGCTGCGTAACGTGGCTCATGCCCATTGGCGCAAGCAGGCCAAGGCCGGCGTGAGTCTGTCGCAGGAAGCGATTGAGTCGATTGTTGGGGCGCACGCCGCCTGCGATGACAGTGGCGACTGGCGCATTGAGGCC
>JAQIBG010000358.1 GCA_027859175.1 Planctomycetota bacterium
CTATGCACGCTGGCATGGGGTATTGATCGGTTCCTGGTACCTGGTTCCTGGTTCCTGGTGCGCGCCTACGGCGCGTCGTGGGCATGGTCACCGCTCCCGTCCAGCAACGTAGTATGCCAAATGGCGACGCGCGCGAACAGCAGCCGGCATCCAACGCGCGAAGCGCGCACCAGGAACCAGGAACCAGGAACCAGGAACCCGCCTTACCCCACAGCCCGAGCACAAACAAATACGCGGCGCCCATAAGGCACCGCGTATTCGCAATCCACATATGACCGCGAAACTAGGGCTGTTCGATAACGCCAGAGGGCTGGCCGTCGAACAGCACGCTTGAGAGATAGCGCTCGGCGAGGTCGGGCAGGATCACCACGATGGTCTTGCCGGCCATGGCGTCTTCCTTGGCAACCTTGATCGCAGCGGCCACGGCGGCGCCGCAGGAGATGCCGCACAGGATGCCTTCTTCCTTGGCCAGGCGACGCGCCATTTCGATCGACTCGTCGTTGCTGACCTGCTCGACGCGGTCGATCAGGTCGACATCAAGATTGCCGGGGATGAAGCCGGCGCCGATGCCCTGGATCTTGTGCGGGCCAGGCTTGAGTGCTTCGCCGTTTTTGGTCTGGGTGATCACCGGGCTGGTATCGGGCTCAACTGCGATCGAGACCAGGGGCAGGCCCTTGGTCTTCTTGAGGAAGCGGGTGATGCCGGTGATGGTGCCGCCGGTGCCGACGCCTGCTACCAGCACGTCGACCTTGCCGTCGGTATCATTGAAGATCTCGGGGCCGGTGGTCTTTTCGTGAATCTCGGGGTTGGCCGGATTCTCGAACTGCATCGGCATGAAGTGCGTGTCGGGGTTGGCGTCCACCAACTCCTTGGCCTTATTGATGGCGCCGGGCATGCCCTTGGAGCCTTCGGTGAGCACAATCTGCGCGCCGAGGGCGGCCATCACGCGGCGGCGTTCAATCGACATGGTCTCGGGCATGGTCAGGATCAGCTTATAGCCACGCGCCGCTGCAACGTAGCTCAGCGCGATGCCGGTGTTGCCGGAGGTGGGTTCAACGATCACGGTGCCGGGCGTGATCTTGCCGTCTTTCTCAGCGGCCCAGATCATCGCGGCGCCAATGCGGCACTTGACCGAGTAGGCGGGATTGCGGCCTTCGATTTTGGCGAGCACGGTGGCTTTGCAGCCCTCGGTCACGCGATTGAGCTTCACCAAAGGGGTGTTGCCGATTGAGAGGGAATTGTCGTCGTAGATCTGGCTCATGCTGGGTCTCCTGTCCAATGGGCGCGCATGCTCACATGCACTGCGAGTGGTGCAAGAGGAGAAGACTGCCGTCCGGGACGCCGTGCTTGCTCGTCAACCAGAGCGAGCGCCAACGACAAGCGTGGCTGGGCGTGTTCGTGGCGCAACGAGGGGCGTCGACGCGGTCAGCAAGGAGTGATTGACGCCAAGGCCTCGGTAAACCGCGCGATCAGATCGTCGGCATCTTCCAGGCCCACCGACACGCGGATCAGGTGCGGGCTGACCCCGTGCTCCTCGGCCCAGTCGAGCTCGTGGTAATGGGCGAGGATGGTGTAGGGGCAGGCCAAGGTGTAGTTGGTGCCGAGGCTCGGGCCCTTGCTGACGCGCAGCTTGTCGTAGACCTGCGGCGCGCGTGTGGCGCCGTCGTGCAGGGTAAATGACAGCAGGCCGCCGTTGCCGCCGTCTGGCCGGCGGAGCTTGGCGAAGGTTTCATTGCCGGGCAGGCTCGGGTGGTACACCGTGTCGACGGCAGGGTGCCCGGCGAGGAACGCGGCCACGCGATCGGCGTTGGTGTTGATCGCACGCAGGCGCTCGAGGTAGTCGCGACTGTGGTGCTCGAGGACGATGGCGTCGCGCGCGTAGAGCAGGCCGTCGTGATCGTCACGTAGGGCGGTGTGGAGGGCTGTGGCGTGCGGGCTTGCTGGGTTGATGACCAAGCTGCCGCCCATCACGTCGCCGAGACCGCCAAAATATTTAGTCAGGCTGCCCATGACGAGGTCGGCGTAGGGCAAGACGTGGATATTGCCGGCTGACCCAATGGTGTCATCGATCACCAACAAGCCGCCGTGTTGATGCATCATCTCAGATACCGCTGCAATGTCGGGGCAGCTGAGCAGGGGGTTGCCGGGCGTTTCGATGACGCAGCCCGAAACCGGCGCGCGCGCAATCAGGGTGCGCATTACATCTAAGCTGCGTGGCCCAGTGCCGGGCACGAAGTGGGCGCCGCCGCCGAACTGCTCCTGCATCTTGAGAACATCAACGTAGGGGAAGCCGAGCTGTACCGAGGGCCGATGGCGGCCAACCGCATCAAGCCCGCGCTTGGCCGCCGCCATCGCGGCCATGCCGTTGGTAAACAGGAGCACGTCAGCGGGGGCCACGCCGTAGATCGTGGCCAGGCGTTGCCGCAGCGCGTCTTCGGCGGCGGCTCCTTCAGCCGGATCGGCCACAGTGCCGGCGAGGTGGTCTTCGGCTAGGCGCGAGCTGACAATTTCACCGGTGTGTTGCCAGAAGGCTTTAGCAACCGGGGCTGCCTCGCTGGCAAACAGCACCACCGCCAGACCCTCATCGTCAACGATGCGAGCGGCGTGTTGGCCGCGGCGTTGCAAATACGCGCACAGACGTTCGGCGACCACGCGACGTGGCACCACGAGGCAGTCTTCGCCGTTTTGGGCATGGCGCTCGCGAGCACGTTGGATGAGCGCGCGCACCGTGTGGTGAAACACGAAGCGCGGGTAGCCACAGCCGAGTTTCGACAGAACCGCTTCGTCGCCCTCTTCATAGCCGACGGCATGGGCCCACAGCGGCAGGCACACCGAGGTGGCATGGGGCGAATCGGGGATCGGATGCCCCAGGTCTCCGGCTTGCCACACCGGATCAGTGAGCAGGTTGCGCGCGGTCACAGCGTGGCCAGGGCCTGATCAAGGTCGGCGCGCAGGTCGGCCAGGTCTTCAATCCCAACCGATAGGCGCAGCAGGCCGTCAGTGATGCCAACTTGGGCCCGCACCTCGGCTGGCACGCTGGCGTGGGTCATCGAGGCCGGGTGGCAGGCTAGGCTCTCAACGCCACCGAGGCTTTCAGCCAGGGTGAACAGTTCGAGCTGTTTGGCGCAGGCGATGACGGCCTCGAGTTTGGCATCGAGTTCAAATACGATGATGCCGGAGCCGCCGCTCATCTGGCGTTTGGCCAGCTCATGCTGCGGGTGGCTCGGCAAGAAGGGGTAGCGTACGAAGCGCACCTTGGGGTGGGCTTCGAGGTGCTCAGCCAGGGCCAGCGCATTGCTGCAGTGGCGCTCCATGCGTAGGGCTAAAGTTTTGACGCCGCGCGCGGTGAGCCAGGTGTCAAAGGGGCTCGGCTGCAGGCCTAGGGCCTTTTGCGCGAAGATCATTTTGTCGTGCCAGGTGGCATCGTTGGTGGCCACCACGCCACCCAGGCAGTCGCTATGGCCATTGAGGTACTTGGTGGTGGAGCTCAGCGACAAGGTAGCCCCGAGCGCGAGCGGCTGCTGCAGGGCCGGCGAGGCAAATGTGTTGTCGACCAATACCGCGGCGCCGACGGCGTTGGCGCGGGCGCTGATTGCAGCCAGGTCGATCACCTTGAGCAGCGGGTTGGTGGGCGACTCGAGCCACACCAAGCACGGCCGATGCTGTTCGATTAGGTTCCAGGTCTCGCTCTGGGTGAGGTCGGCGTAGATCACCTCAACGCCAAACTTGGCGAAGACCTGAGCGAACAGGCGGTAGGTGCAGCCGTAGACGTTTTCCTCAGCTAGCACCACGTCGCCGCTGGCCAGGGTGCTAACTACCGCGGTGATCGCCGACACGCCCGAGGCGAACACACAGGCGTGCTGGGCGCCCTCGAGTTGGGCCAGGGTGCCGGAGAGCAGGCGGAAATTAGGGTTGCCGCTGCGGGTGTAGTCAAAGCCCTCAGGGTTGCCGTGGGCAAAGGTTGAGGACAGGTATACCGGCGGCATGACGGCCCCGGTCCCGCCGTCAAAACCGGTGGCACTGTGGATCGCCCGTGTGGTAAAGCCCTGCTCGCTCATGGGCGCGGGAGCATAGGCAAGCAGGGGGTGAT
>JAQIBG010000388.1 GCA_027859175.1 Planctomycetota bacterium
AGCTGCCACCGAGATTGGCGAACAACTGGGTCACGACGCGCGTCTGACGCCAGCGGGTAAAGCGAAGCCAGGGCTGGGTCTCGCAGTCGATCGCATACGGCGCCAGTTGACAGAACACCGCCACACCATCGCCAAGCTGGCGCCGCGCGATCAGGCCTCCGGCCGCCAGATCGGCACCATCGGTAACAACGCTGAGTGCCATCGGTGCCCGCGTATGCAGATCACTGATCGACAAGCCGCTGAGTTCTGGCCAGTCAGGCAGCGCCATGCCACGCCCGGTGGCCGGATCACGCTTCAGGCTCAGGCCAAGTTCGCCGCCATCGGTGCCGCGCGCTAAGAACAGCGCCCGCCCCCCTTGGTCCAGATAGGCCTCCAAGGCTGCCTCATCAATGGCGACCTCCGCGCCCACAATCACCAGCTCAGCACCCGCATCGAGCGTGTCCGCAGCCTGGTAGATCAGACCGATGTCATCAAGCGCAGCCTTTTCACGGTCGCTGGCAAGCACAGCTACGCGCTTGGCGCGTGGCGCCAAGGGAGCAGTGCCGGCATACCGAATCAGTTGATGCGCCAACTGCACGGCAGCAGGCTCACGCGGCACATAATCTTCCAAGTCGAGGGCACACCACAGCATCCGCCCAGCGCCGTAATCGAGCTCCATCAGGGGCGTATAGGCCAAGTCAAATTCACATTCAAGAATCGGACGCCAGCCAGCGTGATGCGGCTTTTCAATCGCTGCGCTGGTCAAGGCGCCACGGTTGCCCCAATGCCAACCCTTGGACGGCAATTGGCTTGCGGTTCCGTAATCAGGATGCGATTCAACCAGCGTACTGGCGCCAGCCCAGTTACGCAGGTCGGTTGCGTCCAGGCCGGCCACCACCGGATGGGTAGCCGTCACCGGAAACACATACCGCGACAGACGCGAGGCCAGCCTCAGCCCCATGGCATCGCGCATGAAATCGGGGTGTTGCGGCATCACCAAGCAACGGCCACCAGCGCGCAGCAAGCGATCAAGCGCACCAGGCAGTGGGCCCGACAAAGCCTCGCGGCCAATAATCACCAATTCGGTGGTTTCACCACCATCCCAGGGCTGCACTTGGTAGCCCAGTTCGGTCAGCATGGCGCTCGTCACCCCAACGGGGTCGAACACACGAAGGGATCCTGTAGCCGGCTCGTGCCGCGGGAATACCCGCAGCGCAAACTCGTCGCTGTGCGTCGCCTGGCCAATGCTGCCTTCAAGGCTGATGACAGCGTCAGTCTTGATGGCCACAGTCGGCAGTTGCACCTGCACAGGAATCAGCTGCGTTGCACCCACTGCCACCGTGCCACTAACGTTGTCTTCAGCAATAACCTGATCGCCAATCGTCACGCGCCAGCGCATGGCAAAGGGCTGCTCAGCCCGGCTATCATTGAGCACGGCGATGCTCTTGACCAGTTCATCGCCACTCCAAAAAGCATGATCCTTGGCCGTTGTGGCGTCCGCTGGGCCGGCGATCCACGCCATGCTGGGGGTGTTGACTGCCTGCACGCTGCGGGCCAAGGCGGTGGGCGTAGCCGTTTCATCATCAAGGTGCCAGAACAGGCGCTGTGGCAAAGAGGGCGTCCACATGCCGCGCGTTCCAGGCACGAAGACCGGCAGAGCGCGGGTGGCGTCTTTGTCACCCGGGTACGACCAGGCACGAGAGTAGGCCCACGGGATCGGCATGCTGGTTGAACCAGCGGTGCGCCAGCTGCGCCAGGTATCACGAACGAATCGCCCAATGAATTTCTGATAACCCGCACTCGTCTCAATACCTGGGCCAATCTTCCAATGCGAATGCAGCCATTTACCGCGGGGCCAAAAGCTCTCAGGAATATCACGCGCTTTGGCGGCCTTGCCGTCGAGGTCATTGTAATAATCGCGATGATAGGAGCGGTAGTCCTCGGGCTCGCCAAGGTAAGCTTCGGGGCCAAGCAACATCGCCAAGTATTCGGTATACAGACGTTCGCTGAACACCGGCTCGCCGCCGCGGTTGCGCATGAAGGAGTAACTCAAGGGCAAACCAAACTCCACCGCCAACCACGGAAGCTCGGCATCCTTGGCCCAGGCACTCAGCCACTCTTCCCGCTCCTGGAGCGGAATGAAATTGAGATAGCAGTTGGTGCTCGGGAAATCGCCAACATGGGTGCCGTGGTGCATGAACACTGGCCGCGTTGGGTCTTCGTGTTTCATCTGCGCCACAATGTCACGCGTGACAATACGGTCACCATACTGCCACGAACGTTGCTGACGCTCGGGGATCCAATCCTGACGCCCAATCAAACGCGGGTTCTGATCTTGCTCATGACCAAAATAGTTGCCCGAACTCCCCCACATCAGAATCGACGGGTGATTGCGCAAGCGCCTGATCTCGCGCTGATGCCGACGCAAAAATGCTTGGCGCTGGTTGTCGTCTGACCACCCCTGTGCGACATTCTGAACCGGCAGCACGATACCAGATATTGGCCAGCCCATGTCATCAGCGATGCGCGCCACCGTGGCCTGAAACACCAAGGGGTCGCTGGGGTCAGACGGCCACAGTTCCTGAAAGTTGAAACCCTGGGCCATATCAGCCGTGATCTGGGATTCGATCAACTCGCTAAAGCCCTGGTGATAGTTGCGCACGCAGGGGCGCAGGCGAAACGGCGATCCGTTGAGCATGAAGTTGCGCCCCTCGATCCAAAACTCGCGGAAGCCGAAACGCTGCGGATACACATCGGCGATGCCAACGCCACGTACCGCCAGCTTGAGGGTATAGAGTTCAGGCTGATCAAGATCCCACAGACGCGGATCGGGCCACGCGAAGTCGAGCTCAACCACCTGCACCGACGCACTCTCGATGGTCTCTTCGGCGCTAAAACTGCGTTCGACAGTGCCATCTGGACCACGCATCTGGGCCTCGAATTGCACCGCGCCCGCCTGTTCAACCGCGCTGAGTTCCACCGTCAACCGCACCCGACCGTCACGAACCGAGGGCTGCACAAACACGTCAGACACATGGCCACCATGCGGCCGGCTGCGCAGAATCACGTCACCGATCAAACCGCGCACCGGCAACTCGGCCTTGCGCTTGATTTGCTGACCAACCCCAATGCCCATCATTTGAATGGTTTCTTCAGACTCGAGACCGGCCCGCACCAACACATCAATGCGCGCCTCAGCACCGGGCTCAAGCGCACTGGTCACATCAATCACACCGCTGGCTGCACGCGGGTCATCAGACCCGATGCGTCCACACTCGGTGCCGTTGATGAAAACAACGGCATCGGTGCTGACTCGCTCCAGATCGATCACGATAGCGCGACCAGCCCAGTCCGCAGGCACCTTCACGCTGCGCGCGTACCAGGCCTGATCGACCGTGTTCAGATCAACGCCACTCCATGCCGCGCCCTGGCCCTGATGCACCAAACCGGGAATATGATCACGCTTTTTCCAGCTCCCTGGCACGCGCATAGTGCCAAAGTCGCCTTCGCTCACCGCCCCGGCGGCACTCGCGGCTGGCATAAAATTCCACACACCGCTGAGAACAATCTCGCTGCGCGCGCTGCTGGTCGTCACCACCGGCTCGTCGCCCCAAGTGGAATCGGGCATGAGTGGCGCCACCGGAGCTTGCAGCGATATCTGTTTCGAGGCCGCGTCAGGCGCCGCTGGCGGCAGGTCACGCTGACCCGCGTCCTTCTGTAAAGCCGGGACCTCCACCGCGGCACTCGGAATGGGGTCTGGCGCCGTTCCGCGCCACTCAACCTCAAGCGTAGCTTCGGCTAGGTCAATCGCCCCCGAGGCCTGGAAAAAGCCGGGGGTAATGTCCATCATGCTTGCGCCTTCCGGCATCACCACCGTGGCCCGCAATTGGGTCCAATCCGACACGCGATCGATGCGTGGACTGTCGCCATTGCGCAGCACATTGCCGCCGGCGTTCAGCACATTCACGCGCAACATTACGCCGCCCGCGGTATCGGGCTGCACCGCCAAAGTCTGCACGCGCACACGCACGGTGACCACCACCGTGTGCCAGTTGGGATTGATCGGCACGCGGCACAGGGGCTGGAGGTAACCAGCGTGCGGCCAGGTCATGCTGAGCATCGGGTCTTCGCCAAGCTGATGCGCAAAGGCTTTGCGCGCCCACTCGGGCGCACTCCAGCCCAGCGGCATCCCATCGCCACCAGACTTGGTCATCGCTCCCGCGGGAAACGGCACCGACACCGCAGCATGCGCTTGGCCACCAGCTATCAGCGCGAGCACCACCATCACAATGGGGGTCATGAAGCGCACCACGGCTCGCCGGTGACGCCCTGACAGCAGCCACGTTTGGGGTCGGGAGTGAGCGTTTGCCATAGTCATGCGTTCCTCTCACCAGCTGACGCAACGGCATCGTCTGAAGCGATGCCGACTGCTGCCAAGCGGGGGTTGATGAAATCCCAGGCGGGATCGTAACCAACCGCACGAGCCGGTTGGCGCTTGTTAGTTTCAGCGATGCGTTGCTCAAGCATCCGCACCGCCTCAATACCGACGGTATTTTGCGGCGTGAAGAGCACGGCCATCGGCAGGGCTGCCAACATGCCAGTCATATCACTGCCAAAGGTCACTAGGCGCAGGTCTTCTGGCACCCGCAAGCCAGACGTTTGCCTGGCGGCCTCATAGACCGACACCGCGGTGCGCACATCGTTAGCAACGACACCGAACGGACGCGGCATCTGGGCCAGCATCTGGACCAAGTCGGCAATGCTGTCTTCAACCGCCTGTCCAGCATGCGGCTCATGCAGAACCGGCTCCAAACCAGCCGCCTGCATCGCGTCGAGATAGCCCTGACGGCGATCATCGAGGCTGAAATGCCCACCCTGACCACCCGGCCGAACCTGGACCACGCTGCGGCAGCCCGAGCGCAGCAGCATGCGCGTGGCGCGCGCCGCCGCTGCACACTCGTTGGGATACACCGCGTCGTAGCGTCGCTTTTGATTGAGGAGCACGCATGGGCCCGACCCAATCAAATAATTTTGTGCGGTGCCACCAGCACCCGGCATCACCAGCAGGCCATCCATGCAGCCCTCAAATACCGGCGGCAAGCCTTCGGTGTCAGCCTTGGCGACTGATGCAAAGAGCAGCTTCAGATCGAGGTGCTGGGTCTCAGCGGCGACACCCTCCAGCACACCCGAGCCAAAAGTCTCGGCTGAACCGTGGCCCGCGTAAACCAAACCCAAGGTGCGGTAACGCCCGCGGGCCATGGCGCGTGCTGCCCCGTTTGGTTGGTAGCCGATCTTGCGTGCGGTATCGATCACCAGGCTACGCGTATCCTCGCGGTAACGGCCGCCGCGATCACCCAAGATCTCGCGAACCGTAGTTGCCGACACACCACAGGCCTTCGCTACGGTTGCAGCAGTGATCCGTGGTGATGACGAGGGCTTGGCCGGCATTGAGAACTCCAGGGCTTCAGCAATCTGATCGTTTCACCCACACGGGCACCACGCCTTGCTGAGCACTTGGCACTAATCTATCGCGTCGTCGTCGTTGCGGCACCCATTTTGG
>JAQIBG010000476.1 GCA_027859175.1 Planctomycetota bacterium
CGTGGGCTTCAGCCCGCGAACCAGCCCCCAACACCCACTGGTCAGTCCATCTCAACCCCACCCTGGCGTGGGCTTCAGCCCGCGATGCACCCCAGCATCCCAACACCCCACTACTCAGGGCACTCCAATTCAACCATCAGCAAACGAAGCAGCCCCAATCCGGGCACGTCACCCAACCAACCGCACCTTGCTCGGCGGCACGCCCACCACTCGCTTGAAGGCCGCTGAAAAAGCAAACGCATCAGCGTAGCCCACCTGCTCAGCCGTGGCAGCAATCGTATAGCCCGTTTTCAACAGGGCCTCAGCGCGACGCATCCGTAACCACGCCACCTGCTCCATCGGCGCCCGATCCCAACTACGCCGCGTCAGGCGCCGCAACTGCTCAACCCCGATACCAGCCAACTCAGCCAACTCGCGCAAATTCCAGGCATGTGCCGGGGCCGCGTCAACCGCTGACCACACATGCGCCAAACGCGATCGGTCGTGGCCATCACGCGATATCCGTTCACCAAGGGCTTTGATCAAGCCACACCACCCGGTGAGCACCGCCGGATCAGCCGCCCCCATCGCCTCGCGGTAGCACCCTTCAATGGCCGACTGCAACTGGCGTCGATCACAGCTCGCAACCCAGGCATCAGCGCTGGTCACTACGCGCCGACTGACCTCAGGGGTAAAATGAATCCACGCAACGCGCCACCCGCTCGGATCCGAGCAGCGATAGTGATGCGGCGCCCCCAGCGGGCACACCAGGGCCTGACCAAGCTCGGCGGCAATCCACTGCCCATCCTGCATCCACTCACCATGGCCATCCACACTCACCAAGACCTGCGCCATCGACCAGCTTGGGCGCTCAAAGTGAAAGCCCGGTTTCGCACGCGACCACCCACACATATGCAGGCCATGGCTTTCCAGCGCCGGACACATCTCGGGGTGAACAATCCACTCGCTGGTGGCCGCACCAATCTCCTGAATATCTTCCATCTCCCGAGCCCCTGCCTATGAACGATGCGCAACCACAAATGTGACCATCATGCCCGCTGTTCGGGCGGCGGCGCCAGCGTTTGCCCTGGCACATACACAAACGGCACCCGCCGCGTCTTGCGCCGGCGCTGCGGCGCCTCGATTTTCGCCAGCACCTCTTCTGCGGCCGTCACGCCCACGGCCTCAAACGGCACCTGCATGTAATCAAAGTCATAGCCGGTGCCGATCGGAAACTCCTCAAAGATCATCACTGACAAGTCACGCGGGATCTGCAAGCCACAACGTTCAACTGCCAGGGCCGCGTGAACGCCACCATCAACCGCGTAGCTCAGCAGCGCGGTTGGCCGGTCTGGCTGCGCCAAGCGCGCCCGCACCGACTCGGTCACCTCCTGAGCCGACATCAGCTTCGGCGTCATGAGTTCCGGCTGCAGGCCCGCCTCTCGCATCGCGTCGCGAAAGCCCTCAATCCGTTCATTGCGACTGAAGTGCAAATCAGGCGTGTGAGCAATCACTGCATCAAGATACACAATGCGACGGTGCCCCCGCTGCAACAGCACCTCGGTTGCTTCGCGCCCCGCTTTGCGGTCATCGGGCATCACACAATCAGTAGCGGCCATACGATTGACCCAAATCGCCGGCATCGCGCCAGCGGCCTGGCGCATCAAGCGATCGGGTATGTGGACATTCCAATTTAACAGAGCGCCATCAACCGCGTGTTCCGCACTCAGCCGCGACAGCAAACGTTCATCTTGATCATCAACCGAGGCCATAACCAGAAGATGGTCAGCCGCCGCCAGCGCTTTGTTCAAACCTATCAGGAAATGCGGACTGACGTACGACACCACCGCCTCAGCACCCAACACCAGCGCAATCGTCCGGAATCGCCCCGTTGCCAAGGCATGCGCCGCAGCATGACGCCGATAACCCATCGCCTCGGCGGTGGCAATGATCTTAGCGCGCAACTCCTCGCTCACAGCGGTTTGCGCACTCCCGCGCGCACTAAACGCCTCCGACACCGTCTTCTGGGTCACCCCGAGCCGCTGTGCGATATCCTTCTGGGTCACCCCTCTGGCCATGCCTGGGAGTATGCCACGCACTCCACGCCCCGCCAGACTTGGCTAGGCGACACAACCAGCCCGATAGAGATGAGATGCAAGCCAGCAGGCAGCCGCAAAGCAGCCGTCTCACATATCAGAGGCCCTGAAAATACAGACTGCCGTAGGCAGAGTGGGGTCGCAGCTGGAGAGAGTCGCGTCTTCTACTGTAACGTCCTTGCCTGCAATCATGCCAGCTGAGACTGCCCTGAGGTCAATCGTCGGCAAATCCCTACTGGCCAATCCACACTCCACGAATACGTGTGCCGGTCACCAGATCACCATCAGTGAAACCTGATCCACACTCGCCATATTCACACTCGACCGCCACCTCGCCGAATAGACCAAAACAATAATTCTCCCACTTCCCAACTAGCCCCCAAACCAACTCATCAGCTGGTCCAAAAGCGCGAACAACATCCGCTCTCGTGTCACCAACCCTTATGCCATCGTACACGGCATTGGCGCGATATCGAACCACGCCAACATACAGCAAGGCGAGCACAAGCAAACACGCAGCAATATAAATGCACAGCTTCACGGTTCGCATAGCGACCTTATCCTTCTGGGTCACCCCTCTGGCCCTGCCTGGGAGTATGCCACGCAAGCCCCAACCCGCCAGACTTGGCTAGAGCAAGGCAACCCGCCCTGCTCAGACCAGCGATGCACCAGTTGGCCGGGTTCACCTAATCTCCTAATACGCGCCAAGCTTGGCGCGATAGCGCTACTCTTGGGGCGGCGCATGGCGCCAAATCCCATAGCACGAAGTGGCAACCCAGGCCCAGCCGGTAACGGGATGAACCCGCACCCAAAAGGCTTCGCGGCCCCCATCAAGCACACCAGGCTCAAGTGGGACATTCACCGTCAGATTGGTCCAGCTACGCCCGCCATCCGTCGAGCAAATCACTGCCGTATCGGTCGCAAACAGATCGCGATGGCTCACCACATAGATGACCTGCTCATTGTGCGGATCGATCGCCACACTTGTGATACGCATGCCACCCCATTGATCGCGCGGGAGTCCTTCAACTGCAAGGCGTTCGCCGCCCTTGAAATGGTGAAGCTGATCACCGCCAGCCACCCAGATCTCGTCGCCACCACTCACTGCGGCTACGTCAGCAACGCGGCAATCCAGTTCAGCGACCGCTGTCCATGTGACGCCGTGATCGAGCGAACGCACCACAGCACCACGCTTATTCTCGTCGTCCCAACGCCCGCCCCACAGCGCATCTTTGGTTGCGAGCAGCACGCCCTCGCAGCCATCCATCGGCTGCCAGGTCGCACCGGCGTCGCCACTGCGCAATTGACTCGCGAACAGTACCTCAGGTGCTGCTGGGTCGCTGATTGCGGTGTCGAGACCCGCGTAGGTGTGCCCGCTATCACGCCAAGATGTGCCACCGTCATCACTGACCAGAAGGTGTCGCGTTCCACCCCAGGAGTCAGCCTTGCCAACCACCGCTAAGGATTCTGAGGCCGCGTAGCCACCATAGGTGAAGCCACCCCAGGACGTTTGCGCAGGGTTGGAATAGCGCCAGGTTGATCCGCCATCCACGGTCAGCGCGCCGTTATAATCTTGTGAGCCCACAAACAGCACATCCGGGTTGGTGCTGGAAAAATGAAAGCTACCACCCACCAGGATCACATTCACCCCATTGGCACTCCAAGCCCAGGTCCGCCCGCCATCGTCTGACCGCGTCGGCCAATCACCACCGGTGCTCAAGGCCACCTCAGGGTCACTGGGATGCCAAGCCACCGCGCTTTGGCGGGCGTTGCAGGGCATGAAAGCATAGGTGTTGTCAAAGCTACATTCTTGCACAGTGGCCCCACCATCATGACTGGTCCAGCGTCGCCACTGCCAGTGATCGCCCTGCCGCCACACATGGAGTCGCTGCGGATCGGCCGGACTAACCTTGGCCCGCTGTACCGGACCATCACCAGCGAGCCCGTCCAACGCCAAGGGCTGAAACGACGCGCCCTGATCATCAGAACGCCAGACACCCGCGGGCGTGGTCAACCACAGCGCATCGGGCATCGCAGCGTGCACATCTAGGCCGGTACATTCAGCATCTCTGAGTTTAGCAAAGGTCGCGCCGTGATCATCGGATCGATACAGCGCCTCAGGTGTCCCCACATACACCGCACCATTGGTCGGATGCACGGCAACATGACCACCACCCTGGGCAGTTGTATTCGCTAACTCATGCCATGTTTCGCCCCCGTCGTTGCTGCGATACAGCGCCGGATGAGAGTCCACTGAGCCCCACATCGGCTTATCGTGCGCGATGCGCGACCAATAGACCGTGCGCGTGAACTGGCCATCAGCATCCCAGCTACTGGGATCAAAGGCCAATTGGTCGCGCGTATCATGTGAACCACTGATCTTTGCCGGTAACACCTGGCGCCACGATGAAGCGCCATCGGTCGACAGCCACAGACCATGAAAATCACTGGGCGAACTGTTGGCGCCAACTGACAACACCCGCTGGGCATTCCCGGGGTCAATCGCCAATCCAGCGGTTCCCCGCGGAGCATAAGCTACATTGCACGGCTCCCAATGCCGTCCGCCATCCTTGCTACGAAACAAACCACCAACATCAGTACCCCAAATTGCCAGCGACGCGTCACCAGAAATAACCAAAGCGCGCACCCACTGGCAGCCTTCACCGCCCGCTATGCCTGCGGCCGCAGCCTCAGCTGTCCGCAAGGGTACCGGTTGCCATCCCATCTGATCACCGCCTGATTGTTCAAGGGCGCCAACAGCGCATATCGGCAGCGCCATAAGCACCATGAGGTTCACGAGATATCCAACAGTCTTCATAGCCGCCCCTAACTCCCTACCGTCCGCTTCAGCCAAGGCTGGCCGATACGGAAGGATCATGCCAGAAACCAGCAAAGGGTCTACCGGACTTATACGCAAACCGCGGTACATTTGTGCGGTCAACGTTTGGGTGATGAATGCCCCCCGCAGGCTGCTGACAGAGAGCCTGCGGAGGTCGCAGAAGAGTCATAGACCCGTGGGCAAAGAGCCGCTTCACGAAAACTTTGAAAATAGCGTGAAGCCCTGATCAGCCATCCCCTCAACAGCAGCCCGCTGCGGCCTCACTAACCGGAGCAGACTGCATCGAGTCATTCAGCAAGGTGATTGGAATCAACTGCACGGTTGGTCGCCCCGGGATGGTGAGTTCAAGCACGGCTCGATTGACCCCGGGCTCAAGGTCACCGGCTTCAAGCGTCATCGATAGCTGCGCCGGCCGATGGAAATGCGCCGGGAAAACCTGAACATAGCCGCTGGTACCCTGGGCGCAGCGCCAGCCCGCTGGCAAATACCAGCGTAAGTTACAGTTGAGCTGAATCTTATTGCAGGCTTCGATACTAATCGTCAGCAGCTTGGCTTGGCCGCTAGCAATGACGGGTCCTGATTCACCGTAATCGACACATACCAGCGCCATGTCGCCATGGTGCTCGGTTATGTTTCCGCTTGGCAAGGCTTGGCCCCGCAATTCTGCACAATCGCCAAGCGGCACACAATCTCCGTCAACCATGCAGACTCCGTAAGCGGCATGACGCAGCACGCATTGCTCGGCAATGGTAGCAACGCGATCCGTCAACACATCCACGTCAGCAGGCAACTGATTCCCAAAAAAACCAAGCTCGCCAAGATTCAGACAGGCGGTTTTGATCGAGCGTCCAATCGGATCAATCCAACGCTGCGGTATCGCCGCCGCGCCATAAATGATGCCAAATACGCTCCCGGCCGTAGCGCAGGTGCAGTCGGTATCTTCGCCGCAACCGACCGCGATCCGCATCAGAGCGTCAAAATCCTCACCTGCCTGGAGCAAGGCACACACCAAGATCGCGATATTTGACGGCACATCGTAGCCGAGCTTTCCGTCAGCAAAGCCCGCAGC
>JAQIBG010000039.1 GCA_027859175.1 Planctomycetota bacterium
GTGTTTCATCGCCTGCCTATCTTCATGGCCGACATCGATCGCATCGAAGTCGTCCGTGGCCCAGGTGGCGCCACCTGGGGCCCCAACGCCTTTACTGGCGTGATCAACGTGATTCCGAAAAGCCCGCGGGACATGGAACCCTGGCTCTACAGCGGAACCGTCAGTGGTTTTGGTGATGTTTACTCGCATGTCCGGCATGCTGATAGCGTCGGCAAGTGGGACTACCGCGTCTCACTCGGATACGAGAACCGAGTCTCCTCGGCCGATGCATTGAACGACGCCACCATTCCCGAAAATGATTGGAGTGAAACCAGCAAGGTCGACAGCGAAGTTATCTATAATTTTGCCGACTCCACTAGGCTGCGCCTCGGCATCGGCTATGCAGATCAGGATATGGGAGCCCCCGAATGGCTGCTCCTCGACCCGGGCGACAGAGAGAAACAATATACCACTGCCCGCGGCTTCACGACCTTGGAGCACCGCTTTGCCGACACCAGCGAGTTGAGCCTGGAATGGGCCAGCAATTACGAAATAAGCGATGACCCTGCAATTGTCTCAGAATATAGGACCTGGGAAAACGACCTGACGCTTGAATACACCCTGCCAACATTTAGCAACCACGACATCATGGTTGGCGGCAATATCCGCCTCACTGATCTCAAAGACACAGCAACCCAACCAGAAGAATTCCGTCTCGCGGAGAACAATCGCACCGAGCGCTGGCTCGGCCTATTTGCCCTCGACCGCTGGCAGGCCACCCAACGCCTGCTGATAGAAGCGCAAGCGCGCGTTGATGACTACAGCGAAACCAAGCCCGACTTCTCGGGCCGTCTCGCGATCATGTATGCCCTCGACCGAAGGCTCAACCACGTGATCCGTCTAGCTGGCGCCCGTGCTGTTCGCACGCCCCTGTCGGCAACCCAAGGCCTCGAAGCAGCGCGACTATTCGTGCCCACGCCGGATCCCGTACCCTTGTTCACATTGACGCCTGGAGAGCCTGAAAACGAAACAACCTGGGCTATCGAAACCGGCTACGTCGGCCAGTTGGATAACACGATTACCCTGCGCCTTGACGGCTACTACCAGCGCTTCGAAGACCTGATCTTTTTCCCGGGCGAACAGGTCGGGCTCACCAATGTCAACACTACGGCCAACGGCAAAGGTGCCGACGCTTGGGGGATAGAAGGCCAACTGACCGGCTACAATGGGCCCTGGTCCGCAGATGTCTGGTACCAATGGCACTATTTTGAACCCGACGAAGAGGGTCAGCAATATCGTGCCTTCGCCCCGGCCGAACACGGTGTCGGCGTTCAATTACGGTACCGTTTCTGGCAAACCGCCGAGGCTGGGCTCAGCTATCGCTACAGCTCCTCGACCGACTTCGATGATGGCAGCGTGTTCACGCAAGAAGAGCCTGAACTTGATGATTGGCACCGACTTGATTTCTCCATCACCGGCAACCTGACTCGAGAAATGAGCTATCGCGCCGCAATTCAGGACATCTTTAACGAGACTGAAAAATCAATCGCCGGCATAGGTGATTCACAAACCCACCTGGTCCCCGGCCGAACGATCCTCGGCACCGTGCGATGGGCCTTCTGACCGCGACCCGTACACATGCAGGGGCATCCCTGCCATGGCTACGACCAGCACTGCTGATCGTAGTGCTGACGTGTTGGGTTCAGGCCGCCGACGTTACCATCGTGCTCACGAGTGACGCCAAGCCCTATCGCACGGCGGCAGAGAGCGCCACCGCCGCACTCAAACAAAACGGCTTTACCGCTGCCGTGCAAATACACGGCGCTGCACTGCCCAGCAATACCAAGGCCATCTTGGCCGTTGGCTCGCAAGCCGCAATCGACCTCGCCGAAGCACCACAACACCCGCCCTTGCTGTACTGCATGGTTGGCGCCCCGCTCCACGCGCAATTGTTAGCCAGCGGCAAGGCCACCGGGGTTGCGGTGGAAGTGCCCATTCGACAACAGTTCGCCCTGATCAGCCGACTGCAAGAGGGCCAATCAATCGGCATGCTCTATCACTCAGAATCCACCTCAAGCCGAGCCCGCTTTGAGGCCGCGCGCGCCCACCTCCCCGCCGATTGGGCGCTGATGGCGGTTGACCTCGACCAGAGCACCAGCGTCTCGGCCGCGATCGATGACTTGCTCCGCCAGCAACCTGCCATCATCTGGACTGCAGCCGACACCGCCGTGTATGACGCCACTACCGTGCGCGCACTACTGCTCGCCTCGTTGCGGCAACACACGCCGGTATTCGGCTTCTCCCCAGCCTTTGCTCGGGCCGGCGCCATCGTCGGGCTAGAGGTCACCCCTGAAGACCAAGGCCGTCAAGCGGCCAGCCTCGTGATTGACACCCTCACTGCCAAGGGCGACGCAGGCCTTCCGGCAGCGCCGGATCCGGTGTACGTCTACCACATCAATACCATCGTTGCCAACAAACTGCGCATGCGCATCCCGCAGGACGTACTTGATCAAGCGGCCCAACTGATCGGTCAGCGTCGATGAACATCCTTCAACGCTGGTCTGACCGTGTGCCGGTTGGTGCCAAATTTGCATTGCTCGCAGCCCTGCTGCTGGTTCTGGCAATGACCACCCTCACCGTGTTCGCGCTGGGGCGCACCGAAAAACTATTGAGTAGCAATGCGCAAAGCAGCGCGGACACCATCGCCGCAAGTTGCGCCATTGCCGCTGAACTCGCACTCGCAGTGGGTGACAACGCCGAACTGCAACGCCTGCTCGATGGCTTTGCCGCGCAGAGCCAGGTCTTGTTCATCGCGGCGCTCAATGCCGATGGGCATCTCGCGGCCGTGGCCGACCCATCTGGTCAAGCCTGGGACGACTTCCGCGCCGATCGCACCGCTGGCATGACAATCAGCCGCACCTCGGTCCAAGCCAATGACCTAGAATTCGACCCACTCGGCGTGACCGACGACCTGCATCGCCAACCAGACAGCTATGGCGTTATCATTGTGGCACTCTCGCGCAGTGCCGTTGACCAAGCTTTCGCTGAACAGGTAACCGGCAATTTAATCGCAGTTGCCGTGGTGACCCTGGTGTGCGCCTTGGGCATGTTTCTGATCAATCACGGCTGGGCGCGCCGGCTCAGTGAGCTCCTGACCGCCAGCGAGGGCATTGCCAGCGGCAACATGGACAACCCCGTACGCATCAAGCGTAGCGACGAAGTCGGTCGCCTCGCGCAGGCCTTTGAGCGCATGCGCCAAGCCGTGCGCAGCCGCGACCTACGCATGCGTGAACTCAATAGCGGGCTGCAACAGCAAGTCGAAAAACGCACCCACGATCTGCGCCTCGCCAAAGAGCGCGCCGAAGCCGCCAGCCAAGCCAAGAGCGATTTCCTCGCCAACATGAGTCACGAGCTGCGAACCCCGCTCAACGGCGTGATGGGCATGGTCGAACTACTGCAGAACACCCCGCTTGATCCCGATCAGCGCGAACTCGCGATGACGGCCTACGGATCCGGCGAAGTGCTGCTCACTATTATCAACGACATCCTCGACTTCTCGAAAATCGAAGCCGGCCGCATGGACGTAGAACGCGTCACCTTCAACCTGGAAGACGCCATCGCCGACGTGATGGAGCTGGTCGCCAATCACGCCGCCAGCAAAGGCCTCGAATTACTGCTCGACTACCCGACCTCGGCCCCGGCCCACGTCAAAAGCGACCCAACGCGGGTACGTCAGATCCTCCTCAACATCTGCTCCAACGCGATCAAGTTCACGCAATCAGGTTTTGTTCGCATTAGCGTTTCGCGCTCAACCGAGAACGACGACGATCTGGTGATCGCAATCCGCGACACCGGCATCGGTATCCCACGTGACAAACTCGACACCATCTTCGAACAGTTCGCGCAGGCCGACACCTCTACCACGCGTCGCTTCGGGGGCACCGGCCTTGGCCTGACTATCTGCCAACGCCTAGTCGCCCTAATGGGCGGCAGCATTGGTGTTGATAGTCAACCCGGCCATGGCTCAACCTTCACCATTACCCTCCCCGTCTGTCGCGATGCCACCCAGCGCATCACCACCGATGAAATTGCCCAGTTGGCCGGCAGCCGCGTGCTCATTGTAGACAACCACCCACTCACCCGATCGATGTTGGAACACCAACTCACCGATTGGCGCATGCACGTGATCGGTGCGGTTAATTCTGACGAAGGCCGCGAAGCGATACTCAGCAGTGAGGTCCCCTTTGACCTCATCATCATCGACGACCAAATCCACGACAGCGAATCATCCAGCTTGGCCCGCGAACTGTTCGACCTTAGCGACGGCAAGCCCGCTATGGTCCTGCTTGGCACCAAGCAGAGCCTTGATGAAGACCAACTGTTCGACGCGCGCCTGATCAAACCTACCTCGGCGCGCCGCCTGCGCCGCACCCTGCAGCGCCAACTCGGGAAGGGGCCAGTCTCGGTCGACTTGGTGCCTGACAACACGGTCGACTTTGACGGCCTGCCGGTGTTGCTGGTTGAAGACAATCCGATCAACCGTCGCGTCGCCAGTCGCATGCTCAGTCAGATGGGCTGCGTCGTCACCCTGGCCATCAACGGGCACGAAGCCATCGACCGCTACCGCGAAAGCGCATTCGGTATCGTGGTGATGGATTGCCAAATGCCCATCATGGATGGCTATGAAGCAACCCGCGCGATGCGCCTGATCGAATCGGGCAAGGGTTGGCCGCGCATGCCGATCTTGGCGATGACGGCAGCCGCCCAAGAGCAAGACCGCCAGCGCTGCTTTGACTCCGGCATGGACGACCACCTCACCAAGCCGATTCGCGGCGGCGTGGTGCGCAGCCATATCGCGCAGTGGCTTGACCAAGCGCATGCCCACCTCGCGGTGCGCGCACCCGAGCATCTCGCCGCGAGCAGCGACACGCCTGATCCGCTCTAGCCCCTTCCACGAGCGCTGGCTCGTGCCAATCACAAACCATTGGGCTTGAACCACACCTGAGCAGCACAGGCTCTGCGCCCGATGTCACCGTGGATCGCCGCTGCCCGTCCCAAAACCCTGCCTGCCGGCGTCGCGCCGGTTGTGGTGGGCGCTGCCCTGGCCAGCACGGTCAGCCCGATCAACTGGCTTGCCGTGGGCGCCTGCCTGCTTGGCTCCTTGCTGATCCAGATCGGCTGCAACTTCGCCAACGATGCCTTTGACGCCCTCAGCGGGGCCGATGACGCGCGCCGCGTAGGCCCTCAGCGAGCGGTGGCCGCCGGCCTGATCAGCCCACGCGGCATGCTCGCGGCGGCCGGTGTGGTTCTCGCCCTGGCCTTCGGCATCGGCCTGTACTTGGCCGCCCTGGGCGGATGGCCGGTGCTGATGCTCGGGCTCATCTCCATCGTCTGCGCTATCGCCTACACCGGCGGCCCGTTTCCCTTGGCCTACCATGGCCTGGGTGACCTGTTCGTGTTCGCCTTCTTCGGTCTCTTGGCCACCCTCGGCACCGCTTGGATTCAAGTGGCGCCGGCCGGCACCAGCGAGGGCCTGCTGGCGATGCCCTGGTGGTGGTGGGCCTGCGCAGCCAGCCTCGGCCTCCAGGCCAGCGCCATCCTCACCATCAATAACATCCGCGACCTCAGTACCGACGCCACGGTTGGCAAACGCACGTTGCCAGTGCGGCTCGGGCCGGTGCCAGCCCGCATCTACCATGCCTCACTTCACCTCCTAGCTGTGGCCGGACTGCTCGCAGCCTGGCTCCTCACCGGGCGGGCCTGGCTGCTGCTCCCGGGCGTGATCGCGAGCCTTGGCGGAGCCGCTGTGAGCCTAGCAGTATTCCGGCACCACGGTGCGGCCCTCAACAGGCAACTCGCACGCTGCGCTGCGCTGGAATTAGTTACCAGTTTGTGCCTCGTGATCGCGTGTAGCCTGGGGCCATGATTCACTGCTGTCTCAACGAACGAAGCATGCAGCTCCGTAAGCCATTCCGCACCAGTCAGGGCAGCGTCACCACCCGCCGCGTGTTCGTACTGGTGCTGCAAGACGACGAAGGCCACGCCGGTTACGGCGAAGCCGCCCCGCTGCCGGCCTTTGGCGGTGAAGACCCGCTGACCTGCCGCGAGGCGCTCGATCTGGTGCTTGAGCAGCTGCCGGCCTTTGCCCAGCGCTGGATCATCGAAGACCGCCCGCAAGGCGGCCTTGGCACGCTCGAACGCATCTTGCGCCATGCGCCATGCGCCCGCTCCTGCGTTGAGGGTGCCCTGCTTGATCTGGTGGCGCAGCGCAAGGGCATCTCCGTTGCCGCACTCTTGGCCGGCGATGGCCACATCGTTGAAAAGCTGCCGGTCAACGCCGTGCTTACTGGCACCGATAGCGACGAAATCGCCGAAGCTGCGTCGCGACTGGTCGCCGGCGGCTGGCGCAGCCTGAAGCTCAAAGTGGGCGCCGACCACCTCGTGGCGGCCCGCATGGTCGAAACCCTGCGCGAATGGGTTGGTGATCGGGTTGCGATTCGGGTTGATGCCAACGGCGCCTGGGATCTGCCCCGCGCCACCGCTTTTCTCAAAGAAACGGCGGCCTGTAAGCTCGAGTATCTGGAACAACCACTGCCGGCCGACGACATCGATGGCATGGCGCAATTGTGCCGCCTGGGCCTCGCTCCGATTGCGGCCGACGAGTCAGTGCGTGACGCGTCCTCGGTTGGCCGCATCGCCGCCAAGCAGGCAGCCGACATCGTGATCGTCAAACCAATGGCCCTCGGCGGCTGGCGCCCAACCCAACAGGTCGTCAAACTGGCGCAAGACACCGGCATCGATGTGGTTCTCACCACCTTTCTCGATGGCTCAATCGGTCGTGCCATCACCACCCACATGGCAGCGGTTCTCAATCTCCAAAACCGCGCGCAGGGCCTGGGCACCGGCCCCCTGCTCGCGACCGATCTCACCGACCGGCCCCTGCCGGTACGCGATGGCTCTGTCATCATTCCCGAGGAACCGGGTCTCGGCATCGGCACCCTGCTACCCGAGTTGCTCACGGGCGCCTGAGTGAGCTGCTGGCACCTGGCGGCACGGCCCGAGCAAGCGGGCACCTGGTCGTATCTGCTGCCCGGAGTGGGCGGCGCCCTGGCTTGGCTGCGCAGCCTGAACCCTGGCCCCAACGGGCGCCTCGGCCTGTGCGCGGCCAACCATCCCAGTGTAGCCGCCATCCTCCTCGCGGCCCCGCTAGCCGGCATCCGCCTGGTGCTACTGCAACACCGCCTGACGCCCCGCGAGCAGCAGCGCCTGCGCGATGAAGCCGGCCTCGACTGCGTCCTCGGGATCGACCAGACGATCCCCAAGCACTTCGCCGACAGTGCCTTTCAGGCCGAACCCCCAGAGCCCGAATGGATCGCACTCGAGTTGTTCACCTCAGGCAGCAGCGGGCCCCCAAAAACGGCGGCGCTATCACTGCGCGCCCTGTGCGCCGCTGCCGACGCCAGCGGCCAGCATCTGGGCTTGGCCCCCGGTGAACGCTGGCTGTGCCCGCTTGGCCTCGATCACATCGGCGGCGCCGCCACCGTGTACCGCGCCGCCCGCCACGGCAACGACCTGTGCCTGTGCCAGGGCTTTGATGCCGAGCTGATCACCGAACAGATCGACCACACACCGGTCACCGGCTGCAGCCTCGTGCCGACCATGCTACGCCGCCTCCTGGCCGAGCGGGCCAGTCGCGCCTGGCCCCAACACCTGCGCTGCATTCTCACCGGCGGCGCCGCCCTCGCGCAGGATCTACGCCTGCAGTGCAGCGAGCACGGCCGCGCGCCGTGCCACAGCTACGGTCTGACCGAGTTCGGCGGGATGTGCGGCGCCCAGCCAACCGCCGGCAGCACGGCCGACGACAGCGGTCACGCTCTGCCCGGCTATACCATTAGCGCCCTCGGCCAGGAGTTGCAGATCCAAGCCCAGGCCGCGTTCAGCGGTTACGCGCGCCAAGGGCGGCTTTTCACCCACCACAGCACTGCCACGGCATTCAGCACCGGCGATCTGGGCCAGCTCAGCAATGGGCGGCTCCAAGTCCTGGGCCGCGCCGACGACCTGATCATCACCGGCGGCGAAAAAGTTGCCCCCGGCGACATCGAGGCCGCAATCCGCCTGCATCCAGCTATTACCGACTGCTGCGTAGTAGCGGTAGACGACCCCGAATGGGGCCAACGCGTGTGCGCGCTCATCGTGTCCGACCACCTCCCGAGCGACTTGGCGGCCCACCTTGGCCCCCTTCTAGCCGGCCCCAAGCGCCCCAAGAGCTGGCTCGTGACCGCCGCCATGCCGCAAACCCCGCGCGGCAAGGTCGACCGACGTGCGGTGCGCCTCCTGTTCAAACCCTCGTAGTGAGCTTGCCTCAGCCGGGAATAGCTGCTATTCCAGTGGCACCGCACTCGCGACGCCAGCACTGGATGTCGTAACCGCACTCTTCAGATGGGACGAGGCATGAACGCCACTCAGGTCCAACATGACCACAACGATGGCATCCACGTGGTGTCCTTCCCCCTCAACGATCGGGGGCAGGCCAATGCCGACGTGGTTCGCCGCTTCTTCGCCACCGAGTTTCTCGACAGCACGAAAGACTGTGAACGCCTCGTGGTCGACCTGTCTGGCGTGTTGACGCTCGACTCGGCCTCGCTCGGCCCCCTGGTGCAACGCCTGCGCGACCTCCAGGCCAAGCAGGGCACCATGGCGCTGTGCGGCGTGCGCAGTGCCGGCCTGCGCGAGATCTTCGCCCTGACCCGCTTCGACAAAATCTTCCCGATCCTCCCCTCACGCGAGGAGGCGGTCAAGAAGGCGAAGGGCTAGGTGCGCGTTTCGCGTGTGCCGTAACCACAGAGCGCGAAACCTGAGACTTCCTAACTCGAGCAGACTCGTTGACCCGCTTCCGCGCGGCTAGAGCCTGCTAAGTGTTGCAGATCTGCGCGCCACCAAGGCCTACGATCACTGTCACGAGGATACCAACATGGGCTTTTTTGATTGGGCTAAAAACCAGTTTATCGAGATCATCGAGTGGGTTGACGACAGTCGCTCAACGCTGGTCCACCGCTTCCCGGTCTACCGCAAGGAGATCAAGCAGGGCGCCAAGCTGACCTGCCGCGAAGGCCAAGCCGCGGTGTTTGTGTCAGAAGGCCAGATTGCCGACGTGTTCGGGCCGGGCCTCCACACCCTCAGCACCCGCAACCTGCCGATTCTCGCCACCCTCAAGGGTTGGAAATACGGCTTCGAGTCGCCGTTTAAAGCCGAAGTTTACTTCGTTTCCACGCGCCTGTTTACCGACCTGAAATGGGGCACGCCCAACCCGGTCATGCTGCGCGATAGCGATTTCGGCGTGCTACGGCTGCGCGCCTTCGGCTCCTTCGCCATGCGCGTGGTCGATGCCAGCGCCTTCCTCAAAGAGCATATCGGCACCGACGGCCACCTTGAGCAAGACGCCATCAGCGGTCACCTGCGCAACCTGGTAGTCAGCCGCTTCGCCGACGTGCTGGGCGAAAGCAAGATCCCCGCGCTCGACCTCGCGGCCAAGTACGACGAACTCGCGTTTCAGCTCCAAGGCTCGCTCAACGAGACCTTCAAGGGCCAAGGCCTGGGCCTACAAAACGTCGCGATCGAAAACATCTCGCTGCCGCCTGAAGTCGAAAAGGCCCTCGATGCCCGCTCCAAGATGGCGGTGATTGGCGACATGAATCGCTACACTCAGTTCCAAACCGCTGAGGCCATCCCCACCGCTGCCGCCAATCAAGGCATGGGCGGCGCGGCCATGGGC
>JAQIBG010000073.1 GCA_027859175.1 Planctomycetota bacterium
TTCGAGATTCGAGATTCGAGTTTCGAGTTTCGAGTTTCGAGATTCGAGATTCGAGTTTCGAGTTGAGGCTGCGCTGAGCCACTTCCTGTGGCCTGAAACCCGAAGCAGGCCTTCCCAACCCGAAACTCTCAACTCGAAACTCCCAACTCCATTGATACCCCACCCCCCTATGGTATGGTATCCGACATGGACAGCGCCATCGCCAGCAAAACCGACCGCCGCCTCGCGATTATCGAAGGGCAACTGCGCGGCGTGCGCCGCATGCTCGACGAACAATCGCCGTGCATGGATGTGCTGACCCAGATCGCCGCGATCCAGAAGGCCCTGCGCAAGGTTGGCCGTCTGGTGGTCGACAACCACCTGCGCACCTGCGTCACTACGGCGATCAAGGCCGGGCGCGGCGAAGAGCATTATGATGAACTCTTGTCGATCATGGATCAGCTGAATAAGTGAGGCGATGATGGATTCGCTCCTCACCTTTGGTCACGCCGTGTGGGCGATCATGCTCGAGATGAGCTTCTGGCTGCTCGTTGGGGCCGCCGCAGCGGGCCTGTTGCACGTGGTGATTCCCGGCGGATTCATTCGGCGCCACCTCGGCGGACGCGGCGCGTGGACCACGGTCAAAGCCGCGCTGATCGGCGTGCCAATGCCACTGTGTTCGTGCGCGGTGATTCCGACCGGGCTGGGCCTGCGCAAAGACGGCGCCGGCACCGGAGCCGCCCTGAGCTTTATCACGGCTACGCCACAGACTGGCATTGACTCGGTGGCCGTCACCGCGGCCTTCCTCGGCTGGCCCTTTGCCGTGTTCAAGCTCGGCGCCGCCTTTGTGACCGGCGTTACCGCCGGCCTGCTCGGCAATGCCTTTGCCCACCAAGACCCGCCGCCCCATGAACCGCCCAGCGACGGCCCACACCAGCGCCGTAGCCCGGCCGCCGCCACCCGCGAGGCCCTGCACTTCTCGCTCGACCTGGTCAAGATGATCTGGCGCTGGCTGGCCTTCGGCGTGCTCGCGTCGGCCGCGATTGGCCTGTGGCTCGGTGACGACGCCCTCAGCTTCAATGGCTATGGCGGCGATATCACCGCCATGCTGATCAGCTTGGCGATTGCCGTACCGCTCTACGTATGCGCCACGGCCAGCGTACCGATCGCTGCGGCGATGGTGGCCGCCGGCCTGCCCACCGGCGCCGCCCTGGTTTTCCTGATGGCCGGCCCCGCCACCAATATCGCCACCCTCGGCGCCATTGGACGCGCCCTCGGCATCCGCGCCGCCATCGTGTATCTCGGCACCGTGGTTGTTGGCAGCGTGGCCCTTGGCCTGGGCTACGAGGCCTTCATCGGCCTCGACACCAGCAGTGTTGAACACGCCCACATGGAGCATGCCACCTGGTGGGCCCAACTCAGTGCCGTGCTCCTGACCGTGCTCCTGCTCGGCTTTGCCGCGATCGACCTGCGGCGACTGCTCAGTCGCAAGCCAGCCACCGCAGCTGGTTGCTGCGGCGGAACCAGCCCGGCGACCAACTCGTGCTGCGACAACGAAGCCAAGCCCGCCACCTCGTGCTGCGGACCCGCCACCAACCCAGAACCGACCTCGTGCTGCGACAGCCCACAGGCCGTACCCAAAACAAGCTGCTGCGGCGACACGCCACCAAGCGGCGAAGCGGCTGCGGAAACGCCAGCCAAGTCTTGCTGTGGCGATAAGCCACCGGCTCCCCGTTCCTGCTGCGACAAGTGAGCGCCCAGCGGGATCGATGACTCGCTAGCGAGCACCACACATCGAAACTAGCAACTGTTGGCAGCGCCCTACCCTCCGCCGCCAATGCAGGCCGTTGATCGTCTTTGTGCTGCCCTGGGCGCACGCGCCGTGGTGCGCGATCGCCCCGGCATGGGCTGGATGCTGCTGGAAGTGATCCCGGTGATCGTGTGGTCGCGGATCACCGGCGCGTTTAGTTTCGAAGGCGCCTTTTACCTCGTCAGCTGGCTGCTACTGCTCGGTGCCCGCGAACAAGACCTGTCGTGGCTGCCGCTGCTGTTCTACCTGGGCACCTGCCTCCACGCGGTGCTGATCCTGCGCCGGCGTGATGCCGATGGCCGCCTAGCCGAACCGCGCCGCACCTGCCTCATCGACACCGCGCTCGGCCGCGTACTATGGCTGGCCGCCGTGCTGTGGCCAACGGTCGGCAATTACTTTCATCTCAGCACCGCCTGGATCGTTGGCGGCGTGCTGTTTCTGATCTTCTGCGCCCAGGTCATGCTCTTGGCCGGCGCCAGCGCCTGGGCCACCTGGGTCCGTGCCATTGTCCCGAGCAAGCAGCGCGGGCCCTTCTTTGCGTGGCGCAATATCGCCAGCTTTGTGGTGGTTCAGATCACCCTGGTTGGGCTCACTGGCAGCGCGCTATGGCCAGGCGCCGATGCCGACGATGCCACCAAGCTCGACTTCTACACCACTCTGTTTGTGGTGCTCTCGGTGCTGTGCCTCCTCAGCACCTGGTGGCTGATCAAAGCCCCGCGCATCGCCGACGAAGCCGAACTGCGCGCACGCCGCGTGCCAGCGCTGCGCGAAGCGGTGCGCGGCCGCCCAGCGTTCTGGCGCTACACCGCGTGGAACGCCGCCAACATCGCGGCCAGCGCGTGCAGCCTCACCTTTCTCAACCCGCTCCTGCAAGAAGCCGGCGTGGCCGATCAACTGTACGCCAGTTGGGAAGGCTGGGCTCGCATCCCCGGTGTACTGCTGGGTATTCTGCTCTCTGGCGCCCTACTGCATCGCCTCGGTGGCAGCCGACTGATTCTCATCACCAACCTGATTCTAGCCGCCGCCTTGATTGCGATGTGCTCACTCGGCAGCCTTGGCCTGTGGCTCCTGCCCATCGCCCTGGCCCTCGACGGCCTCGGACGCGGCGCGATGTCGGTAAGTCTACTTGGGCGCCTGCATGAACTGATCCCGCACGGAGACGCCCGCTTCCCCGCGCTGTTCATGGGCCTTGGCGGCCTTGGCGGGGTGCTGGCGGCGGCCCTGCAATTACTTGTGGTCCCTTGGCTCGGCAGCCTCGACCTCGGTGTCAGCGCCGCCTGGTGCATGGTCGCATTCGGCGTGGCCCTGCGCATCGCCGCCACGCCCTTACTGCTCGGCGCAGGTGGCACAGACGACCCCGAAGACGAGGCCCTGCTGACCCCGCGGGTCTAGCTCCCAAGCCGCGGTCACGGCTGCCCACCAACGAAACAGGAGACGCCTTCCGCAGGCGTCTCCTGTTTCTACCCGGCGCTGTGGCCTAACCCTGCAAGGCGCGCACACTCTGCGCAACGCGGTCGAATAGTTCGGCCAAGTCACCCTTCTCACAGCAGCTGAAGGCAACCCGGAGGTCGGTGCTACCGAGCGAGATGGTGCCGATGCCGTGCTCGTCGAGCAGGTACAGGCGCAGCTGTTCGGCGTCGACACCCTTGATGCGCAGGCACATGAAGTAGCCAGCATTGAAGGGGTAAACGTCCCAGCAGTCAGCGTACTGCTCTTGGTAGACCACGCGCTGGACCTCGTCGGCACGCTCGCGCAGGATCGCAATCTTCTCGGCCTGCTGGGCGCGGAAGTTGGGGTCTTTGATGCCATTGAGGACGATGGTCTGACCTGGGCGGGTGATGTTGGACACCGCACCGCGAATCGCGCCGCCGGTCTTCTGCTCGAGGGCCTGGTACATCGCCTCGGTGCCGTTTTTGACACCGAAGGTGATGAAGCCAACCCGCAGACCCCACACGAAGATCTCCTTGGTGGCGCCGTCAACCTTGACCGCCAACAGGTTCTCGTGGGCGCCAGCCAAACGGCCGAACAGGCTCTCGGTCTCGCAGTCGTCAGCGTAGAACATGCCGTAGTAAGCGTCGTCGCACACGGCGATGATTTTGGTGCCAGCGGCGGCGGCGGCACTCAGCGCTGCCACGATCTTGGCGGCTTCGTCGCGAGTCGGGCTATAGCCGGTCGGATTGTTGGGGAAGTTGAGGATCACCATGACCTTGCCGCCAGCGCGCTCGGCCAGAGCGGCTTCGAAGGCAGCTTGGTTGAAGCCCGACAGGTCGTCATTGAAGAAGGCAAAGGTGCTGAGCTTGGCCTGGCGCTTCACGCCCCAGGTCAGGCGGTAGTTGCCCCACAACTGGTCGGGCATCAGAACCTCGTCACCTGGGTCGAGGAACAACTCGCCAACCAGGTCCAAGGCATGGGTCAAAGCATTGGTCACCACCGGCAGGCTGGTCGCCTGAGCCCCCATCGAGGGCGTCTCTTCACGCTGCTTGGCGGCCCAGGCCTCGCGCAAGGCGGGCAAGCCGGGCGACGGCGCGTAGGGGTAGAGGTCGTCAGGAGCCAAACCGTTGAACTGACTGTGGATGCAGTCGATGTACATCGCCTGGCCACCCTCGGTGGCGGTGCCAATAGTGGCGTTGAAACGGGTCGCCTTGGTTTTGGCCTCGGCCGACTGAGTCAGAATACCTTTCGGGAAGAACAAGGCCTTACCGATCCCGCTGAGCAGGTCATGAACCACCGGGCAATCGGCCTGGATGGCTTGGTTGGCAGCTTGGGCGAGGGGATTGAGCGACATAACGTCTCCTGACTCCTGATGCGTTGTCAAAACGCGCGCGGTTATGGGCGCCTTGCTCGCGAGGCAAGCGATGTGAAGCTCTCAGGCATGCGCTATGTTCTGTTCGCACTCACTCTGCTCACACTCATCGGCTGTGGGGGTCCGCGCGAAGACCCCGTTCCACGCGGCTATGCCCTGAAATGGCACGATGTCATGACCGTCAAAGTGATCAAAACCTGGGATCTGGTGCAAACCCACGTCGACACCCACCCCGCGATCACCCACGTGCTTGAGGTGGAAGTGCTCGAAGGGCCGCCGCGCTACCAAGGCAAGATTCTGTTCCTGCCCTTCGACACCTGGGCCACCGGCGTGCGCGAACCGCCGAGCAAAGGCGCGGTGGAAACCATCATGCCGAGCCAATGGGTGACCCAAAGTCGCTCAAGCCGCGGCGCGCCAACGCCAAGTTGGGGCCGCTGATCAGGCTTTGCAGGGCTTCGCAGCTGGCCATCATGAGCCCCATGATGGCCCTGCGCACCCTCCTGATGACGGTCACCCTCCTCGGCACCCTCGCTGCCCTCGAGCCTGACGACGGCCATCGGTACCTGATCATCTCCGACGGCAGCATCGACTGGTACCTCTGCGTTGGCGCCGATGGCCCGGGAACCGTAGCCGCCTACAACCCGCACGGTCAACTCGCGGTACACTACCAAGCAGACTATCGCAGCGTCGGTAAGCGCCTGGTCGTGGTTGACGGCCGGCTTCACACTGTGGGTCGGTGCCGATG
>JAQIBG010000089.1 GCA_027859175.1 Planctomycetota bacterium
GTCTTGCGCGGCGGGTGTGAGCTCGTTCACTGCAGCCTTCGTAGAACGAGGAGAGACTCTATGACCACCCGCCTGTTTGTGTGCGCTGCGATTGTCTGCGCGCTTGCCTTTGTCACCGGCTGCGGCGACACCAGCCCGGCTGCGGGCGCTGCCAGCACTAGTGGCGCAGAGAGCCTGAAGATCGCCGTGATCCCCAAGGGCACCACCCATGAGTTTTGGAAGAGTATCCACGCTGGGGCGGTGAAGGCCGAGCGCGAGCTCGAGGGCGTGACCATCACCTGGAAGGGGCCGCTCAAGGAAGACGACCGCACCCAGCAGATTGAGGTGGTTGAAAACTTCATTGCCCAGGGCTACAGCGGCATCGTATTGGCTCCGCTCGACAGCAAGGCCCTGGCGCGACCAGTTGGCGAAGCCGTGGGTGCTGGCATCCCGGTGGTGATCATCGACTCCGGCCTTGAGAGCGACGCTTACACCAGCTTTGTCGCGACCAATAACTTTGCCGGCGGCAAAGCCGGCGGCGAACGCCTTGGTGCTTTGCTCGAAGGCAAGGGCAAGGTGGTGATGCTGCGCTATCAAGTGGGCTCGGCTTCCACTGAGCAGCGTGAAGCGGGTTTCCTGGAAGCGATGAAGGCCTTCCCTGAGATCGAAATTGTATCAAGTGATCAATACGCCGGCGCCACGCGCGACTCGGCGTTCAGTGCGGCGCAAAGCCTGGTCAATCAACACGGCGCTACGATTCAGGGCGTGTTCACGCCCAATGAGAGCTCAACCGCTGGCATGCTGCTGGCGCTACGCGATGCCAACAAGGCTGGTGGCGCGATCAAGCACGTCGGTTTCGACTCATCAAAGATCCTTATCGAAGCCCTCGAACAGGGCGACATTCAGGGCCTGGTGGTGCAAGACCCCTTCGCGATGGGCTACCTCGGTGTAAAAAATATCGTGGCCCATTTGCGCGGTGAAGAAGTTGCCAAACAGATCGACACGCCGGTGGCTTTGGTGACGCCTGAAAATCTGCAAGAGCAGGCCATGCAAGACTTGATCAAGCCCCCGCTGGACACCTACCTCAAGTGACCGCGCTCGCTGAAGCACGCCTCGTGATGCGGGGCGTGCACAAGCGTTTTGGCGCAACGGCGGCCTTGGCTGGCGTTGATCTCAGCGTTGCTGGCGGCGAAGTGCATGCCCTGATCGGTGAGAATGGCGCCGGCAAGAGTACCTTAATGAAGGTGTTAGCCGGCGTTCACGTCATGGACGAGGGCACGCTCGAACTCGACGGTTCGGGCTATGTGCCTAAGGGGCCGATCGACGCGCGCCGCCGTGGCGTGGTGATGATTCACCAGGAGCTCAATCTCGCGCCGCACCTCAGCGCGGCCGAGAACATCGCTCTTGGTGAAGAGCCGCGGCTCTGTTGGGGCCTAATCAATGGTTCGCGGCGCCGTGATACTGCCCGAGATGCGCTGGCTCGGCTCGGCTGTGAGAGCATTCCCATCGACGTGCCCGTTGCCCAGTTGAGCGTGGCCCAACAACAAATGGTGGAGATCGCTCGGGCCCTGACGCGTGAACCACGCGTGTTGGTGATGGATGAGCCCACCTCGAGTTTGACGCGCGACGATGTCGACAGCTTATTTGCGGTGATCCGGCGCCTGCGCGAGCAGGGGGTGAGCGTGATCTACATTTCGCACTTCCTCGAAGAGTGCCAGGAGATCTGTGATCGCTACACCGTGCTGCGCGATGGTGCTACCGTCACCACTGGCAGCATGGCCGAGGCCGATCTCAGTGCGATCATCGCCGCCATGGTGGGCCGCAGCGTCGAGGAGCTTTATCCGCGTAGCCAGCACCAGATGGGCGAGGTGCTGGTCACGGTTGACGATTTGGCTGGTGCCGAGTTGCCGGTGAGCGCGAGTTTTACTTTGCACGCCGGCGAGGTGGCCGGGGTGTTTGGCTTGGTTGGTTCAGGGCGCACCGAGATGCTGCGCTGTATCTACGGATTGGCGTCTATCCGGCATGGCAGCGTCCAGGTGGCGGGTCAGCCCCTTGGACGGTCGAGCCCGCGGCTGTGCCTGCACCACGGGCTCGGTCTGCTGTCGGAAGACCGCAAGTCTGAAGGCCTGATGCTGACCCAAAGCATCGCCGATAACGTGGCCTTGCCCGATTTGGCGCGCTACGCCCGTGTTGGTATGCTCAACAATGCGGCCATGGATCGCGGCGTGAGCGCGGTGGGTGAGCGCCTGGGCGTGAAGTGCCAGTCGGTTCAGCAGGGCATTGGTGAGCTCTCGGGGGGCAATCAGCAGAAGGCTGCCTTGGCCCGCTTGATTCACCATGAGGCCGAGATCCTCCTGCTTGATGAACCCACGCGCGGCGTGGATGTGGGCAGCAAGGCGGCGATTTACGCCCTAATCGATCAGTTGGCGAGCGAGGGCAAGGCGGTGTTAGTGGTGTCGAGTTATATTCCCGAGTTGCTCGGCATTTGCGACCGCATCGGCGTGATGTGTAAGGGCCAGCTTGGCGGCTTGCGCCCACGTTCTGAGTGGGATGAGCACACCATCATGGCCGCAGCGATCGGTCAGGAGGTCAGACGTGGACAGTAAAAATTCGCGGGCTTGGCTGGGCAAGGCCTTGGGCGTGCTGGGGCCGTTTGCGGTGTTGCTGGCTTTGATCGTGGTGCTGCGCATCGCAGTGGGGGAGAGCTACTTCAGCGCCTACAACCTGCGCGCGGTGCCCTTGCAGGCCACCATTGTGGCGATCAGCGCGATTGGGATGACGATGATCATCGTGGCCGGGGGGATCGATCTCTCGGTGGGTTCGGTGATCGCGTTGTGTGGTGTGTCGGCGGCCTTGGTGCTACGGAGTGACCCTAACGCGAGCGCCTTGGCGATTGTGGCGGCGCTGGTGACTGGAGTGGTGGCTGGCTTGGTTAATGGCGCCATCATCGCATACGGCCGCATGGCGCCGTTTATCGTGACCTTGGGCATGATGGGCGTGGCGCGTGGTCTGGCCAAATGGGCCGGTGACAAGCAGACCGTGGACTACGACTCATCGGCCTGGCTGAATGAACTGATGCGCACCACACCCGATCCACGTTGGATGGTGGTGGCCCCGGGCGTGTGGCTGATGGTGATTCTGACCGTGTTGATGATCTTGTTCATGCGCCACGCGGTGTTTGCTCGGCGCTTGTATGCGATTGGCTCCAACGAGGCCACGGCGCAGCTGTGCGGGATCCGCGTGCCGAGTACCAAGCTCCTCATGTACGGCTTGGCCGGCCTATTTTTCGGCCTGTCTGGGGCGCTACAAACCGCCCGTTTGACCCAGGGCGACCCCACCGCCGCGGTAGGCCTGGAGCTCGATGTGATCGCAGCGGTGGTGATTGGCGGCGCCAGTCTCAGTGGCGGCGCTGGCAGCGTGCTGGGGGCCGTGGTGGGCGCCCTGATCATGACGGTACTACGTAACGGGACCCAACAATTGGGATGGGAGAGCTACACCCAGGAAATCATCATTGGCTTGGTGATCGTGATCGCGGTTGCGCTGGATCGCCTGCGACAGTCGGGCCTGCTATCCTGGGAACGACTGAGCCGGCTGGTGCGGTCTCAATAAGCCCGGGATTTGCTCCAGTTGGGCAGATTGGTGTGTTCCGACGACCTGCCAGGGACACGAATTGATGGCTAGCCAAGCCCGGATGGACTGCTAGGCTGGGCATTGCATGCGTGCTCTGGTAATCGAAGACGATCCGGTCCAGGTCAAGCTGGTCGATGCGGCCTTGCGGCGCATGGGCTTTGAAGTGATTACGGCCGAAGATGGTATCGACGGCCTGATTGCCCTGTTTGACCATGATGTATTTGATCTCGCCATTGTTGACTGGCACACCGAGCGCCTGTCAGGCCTGTCGTTCTTATGTGCGGTGCGCGCCGAACCGCGCTTCGATAGTATGCTCGTGCTGATGCTCACCGCCGAGATGAACAAAGACAACGTCATCAAAGCGATCAAGAGCGGCGCCAGCCAGTATGTGGTTAAGCCCTTCAAGCAGGCGGTGATGATCGCCAAGCTCCAAGAGATGGGCTTCGTTGAAGTCAGCCAAAACGGCCTACCCGAGGGCGCCCAGCGCCTGGGTATTCCGCAGGATGCTGAAACCGCGACTATTGTTCGGACCAAGCGCAAGGAACGCGGCGAGGCGGACTGATTTAGAGGGTTCCTGGTTCCTGGTGCGCGCCTGCGGCTCGTTGAAGGCGTGGTTGCCGGTTCCGGCCAAGGCTAGGAAATGTCCGAAGGCCGATACGCGCGAGTCGTTGTCGGCAGCCAAGGTGTTAAGTGCACGCCAAGCATCTCCTAGGCTGACGCACACGACCCATTGCCGGCACCCAACGCGCAAAGCGCGCACCAGGAACCAGGAACCCGATTACCCAACAACGTCGTCGCAGTTCACCTGCTCGACCCCGAGTTGATCAAGACTCGTGGCCTGCTCATTCAACGTCAGATTGTTGCAGCGAATGGCGTGGATTCGGTGCGCGTCTGCGTCGTAGCCGATGATGCGTCCACCTGGCTTGTCACCCTTGAGATGGAAGCCGTCGATGCTGATGTCATGTAGCTTGCCGCGGTGGGCATCGGTGGTGTAGCGGCTGGTTTCGATTCGGAAACCGACCGCACCGGCGGTGCAGAAGCCTGACTGCCGGATATTGTGATAGTTGACCTCGCGGACCTCGCTGCCATCGATCAAGGCGATCGAAAGGCAGTTGCCGGTGTGCGCATGAACGATGTCGATGTCTTCGAAGCGGACTCGTTCAAGCACATCAGCCTGGCTGGTGTGGCCGATCTCGAGTGGGTTGCCGGGCCGGTCGTTCCAGCAGGTTAGACGGCGGAATAGCAGGTCGTGGCTATGCATACCAGCGTCACGGCGGGTTTTGACCGCAATGCAATCGTCGGCGCATTTGAGGAAGCTGTCTTCAACGATCAGGTCTTGGCAGCTGCGGGGCTGAACGCCGTCGTTATTGACCAGCCAAGTGAGGGCCTTGTAGCGGCTGATGCGCATGCCGCGGGTGGCAAAGGTGACCAGATTCCAGAACGGACTATTGAGAATCACCGGGCCATCGAAGCGACAGTCGATGCAGCGGCGAAACAGCACGAAGCCGTCCCAGCCGTCATCACGCCACTCGCGGCCACGGCAGGTAACGCCGGTGCCGTCAATCACGCCGGTGCCAGTAATGGCAAGGCCGTGAACGCTGTCGGCGCACACGTAGCTGCGCAGATGGGCACCGGGGCACAGGTGCAGGCGCATATCGCCGCACAGGTTCACCATCTGGCCCTCGATGTCATGAACACCGGGCAGCAGCACCACGGTGCGTCGTTGGTCGGGTAGCAGTTCGCTGGCTTGGTGGGTGCCCGGGGACAGGGATTTGACCGCCGGATCGTCGACCCGCGGTGCGGCTGGGTCGGTCTGATCTATCAGGATGTAGGCGGTGCGGTGGGGGCGTTCCGGATCGGCGTGATTGCAATTGAGCACCAGATAGCCTGCTTGCTCCGCGCTGACGATGACTTCATTGTCGGCATAGTGCACACTGCCACGACCAGGTGGCAGCAACTCGACATCGCTGATTGTTTCCGGCAGCGCGATGCGCACCGACCAGGCACCGTCAGCACTCCCCAGCACGGTGGCTTCGCTGCCGCCGTTTGCGTGCGGGTGCTCGTGCATCGAATCCACCCGCATGGCGTGGCCGGGCAGCCAGCATGCCGTGGCGTCGCCACGCATGCTGGTGCGAAATTCATCGGCCCGCAGATCGTGGGGGATGAGATTGAGTTGGGGCTCAGTCATGGGAATCCTATGCGCGCAGTGTCGCGCTCAGTATGCGCAGGGCTACGCCGATTGACGCTGATTGAGCCTGCTGTGTGCTGCTTCAACGAAGCTGGCCGTGGCCGCACGCATCCACTCCAGGTCAACCCCGGCACACAAATAATTGCATCCGGCCGCGTGGGCGCGCGCGGCGCCATCGGTGTCTTCAATGAAGGTGCCCACCGGGATGCCTGCCGCGGTACTGCGGCGAGCGATGTCTTCGAGGGCACTGATAACGGCAGGCGCGGTGACTTGGCCGGTCATGCCCAGGCTTTGCGACAGGTCATACACGCCAACAAAGATCGCGTCGATACCGCTGACCTGCAAAATGTCATCGAGTGCGGCGATGCCGGCCTGGCCTTCAACCTGGGCGATGACGAGGGCGTCATCGCAGGCCCGGAAGTACTCACTGCCAGGAATGCCGCCGTATTCAGCGGCGCGCACAAAGCGGCATACGCCGCGCTCGCCCTGTGGCGCAAAGCGGGCCCGACGCACCGCGTCGGCAGCAGCAGCGGCGCTGGCCACGTGAGGCACCTGAACGCCAGCCGCGCCAAGGTCCAGGGCGCGCCCGATATGGTTGGGGTCTAACACGCGCACGATGGGGGCGAGGCCTGAAGCCTCGCAGCCGCGAATTAGGTTACCAAGGCTGCTGATATCATGCGGCCCGTGTTCGAGGTCGATCACGGCGAAATCGAAGCCAGCTGCGGCCAGGGCTTCAAGCGTGGCTGGATCGGTTGACTTCACAAAGGGGCCGATGACGGCCTGCTGTTGCCAGTGGGCCCGTAGTTGGCGGGCTTGTTCAAGAGACATGTGCGGCCTCCTCAGTTGAAAGCAAGTAGTTGAAGACCTCGTCTTTTGGCGCGACGCCAAGGCCGGGCCCCGTGGGCACCGAGAATGAACCCGCATCGCAGCTCATGTCGCCGCTTAGGAAGCGCAGGTTGCGATCGAAGATCGAGTGTTGGTATTCATGCAACCACAGATGCGGCAAAACGGCCGAGGCGTGGAGGCTGGCAGCCTGGAACAGACCGATGCCGATCGAGGCATGCGGAGCCACGCGGGCGTGGAAGGCGCGCGCCAGGGTGCAGATCTCCATGAACGACGAGATGCCGGTGCGGCCCATCTCGGGCTGGATCACGTCCATGCATCCGGCCAAAAAGCGCGGGCGGAATTCAAACACCGTGCGCAACTCTTCGCCAATGCCGACCGGGCACGATACGCTGGCGGCCACCTTGGCCGCGCCGTTGATGTCTTCCGGGGCGCAGGGCGCTTCGGCCAGGGCCAGGTTGTGGCGATGCAGTTCAGCGACCTCGGCGATCGCGGCAGCGGCAGTATGGCGCCAATGCATGTCGCATAGAATTGCCATGTCGGGCCCAAGGCCTTCACGCAGCGCTGCCATTTCTGTGCCTGGGCTACCGTAGCTCACCGCCGAGGCAAACTTGATGGCGGGGAAGCCGCGATCACGCCACGACACGGCTTTAGCCACGCGGGCATCGAGGTCGCCGGCTGGCAGGCCGGACACGTAGGCTGGGATCCGCTCGTGACGTTGGCCACCAAGCAGTTTGCACAGCGGCACCGCGCGGATCTGTCCGGTCAGGTCCCACAGGGCGATGTCGATGGCCGAGAGGGCGTCGTGCCAGTAACCGCCAAAGAAGCCGCGCACGCGCATCAGGTCGTAGCAATCGTGGTACAGCACCACCGGGTCGGTGGCGTCGCGGCCAATCAGGAGTGGCCCCATGACCTGGTCGATAATTTGCACCACGGCTTGCGGTGCCACAAAAGACACGCACTCGCCCCAGCCGCTGTGGCCACTTTCAGTGCTGATTTTGACCAGCACGCATTGGTCGGCCACGTGGTACACGCTCTTGTTGCCAGGACGAACGAAGTAGCCGTCATTGGTGGCGGTGCAGTCGGTGAGGGGGCCGAGGTAGGGTTCGTCGCGCGGGATGCGCAGGGCGAAGGTTTCGATCGCGGTGATGCGGCTCATGCGGAGGCTCCGGCAGCGTGAAAAAGCGGCTCGATGCGGGCGTAGAGGTGTTCGAACAGTTCCTTGTCGATGCCATCGGCCTGGAAGCTGGGCGCACGGCAGTGGTCGCAGGGGATCACGCCCCGACGCATCAAGATGTGTTTTTCGAAGGCGATGATCATTTCCACGTTCTGACGGATGTGGTTGAGCACACTCACGAGGCGGTCGTGGATGTCGGTCGCGCCGGTGCGGTTGCCGGCCTCCAGGCAGTTCCAGCTTTGGAGATACAGCTCAGACAACGAACAGCCGGGCATCACGCCGCGCGCGCCACGTTGATGGCATTCCACCATGTTGAGGCCGGCATTGCCAACGTGGACCGTGAGGCCGCCATCGGCGAGATCCATCAGGCGATTGATGTAGCTGCCCGGCGGCTTGCATTCCACTTTCAACCATGCTGCGTTGGGGTGGTCTTTGACGATGTCGATGAACACTTCTGGCGCGATGGCGACGCCGGTTTGTTCGGGCGCATACTGGAGCACCACGGGGATGTCGACCGCGGCGGCAACGGCGCGAATGTGCGCGGCAATGGCAGCGGCGCCGGGTTTCAAGAAATATGGCGGCAGCAACATCAGGGCGTCGGCGCCCATCGCCTGCCAGCGCTTGGCGGTGGCCACGGCAGTAACGGTGGCGTGGTCGGTAACCGACAAAATCGACGGCACCGAACTGGCGCGCGCCGCGGCGATGATGATCTCTGCGCTCGTGACGCGCTCGGCGTCGGAGAGCTTGTAGAACTCACTCGCGATGCCAAAGCCGGTAACGCCGTGGCAGCCGATGGCACCAAGGTGGCGCACCAGTTTATCGAGGCTGGCCTCATCGAGCTGGCCGTCGGCGGTGAAGGGGGTGGCGATAATTGGCAGGATGCCTGTCAGCTGCGACATGGGTGTTGATCCTCGTTGGCAATGCCATCAGCAAGCGCGGTTGCTTGTTCGCTGGGGAGGTGACTTGGGAGATAGCAGCGGGTGCCGCCATCAATTGGAAGGATGGTGCCGGTCACATGGCTGGCAGCGCTTGAACACAGAAACAGCACCGGCCCGGCAATTTCTTCGGGCTTAGCCAGGCAGCGCAGCGGGATGCGCCCCGCCCGGCGTTCGAGCTCGCTGGGGTCACGGCCGCTGATGGTTCGGTCGATTGCGACAAAACCGGGGGCAACCGCGTTGATGCGGATGCCGGCGGGGCCGAGGTCAACCGCAAGGGCCTTGGTCAGGGCCTCGAGCCCACCTTTGGCCGCAGCGTAGGCGGCATGCCCAGCAACCGAATGCTGAGCTTGGATCGAGGAAATATTGACCACACAACCGCCACTGGCCTCGAGGGCTGCACGGGCGCAGCGAATCAGTTCGAGCGGGGCCGCTAGATTGACAGCGAAAATGGCCTGGGTGAAGGAGGGGTCTTGGTCATCAAAGGCAACCGCGCCCGGATCCCAGGCCGCGTTGTTGATCAGGGCATCGAGACGGCCACTGGAAAGGCACTGCTCCATGAGTTGCGTCGCTTGGCCCGGCACAGCGAGGTCGCCATGCAGCGCGGTGGCTTGATAGCGCTCGGCCAAAGCGGGCAGCGCGGGGGTGGCCTCACGGCCATGCACAACGAGATCCCAACCCTGGGCGTGGAAACCAGCAGCAAGGGCCTGGCCGATGCCGCCATCGGCGCCGGTGATCAACACGCGCTTGGGTGCCGGGGTGCTGTGCATGGCCTGATGATGGCCAAACGGGCTCGCTGCGTCTATGCGTGTATGCGTTGTGTTTGTCCGTAAATACGCACAGTCATTATGTGCGCAAATCAATCCACGTCTTGGTTAACACCTCAACCGGCTTTGGCCGTCAGGTGATTCGTGGCGTAGCGCGCTACGCGCGGAGTTTTACCGACTGGGAACTCAACATGCCGCCGTTGGGTTTCGGCGTGCCAGATTTGACGACCCAACTGCAGGAGGCCGATGGCGTTGTGGCGCGTATCGTTGAGCGCGGCATGGCGCGCCGTCTCGAGCGCTTGCCGTGCCCCGTGATCAACGTGTCGGATGCCATCCCAGGTCTGCCGTTTCCCTTGGTCACTCATGATCCACGGGCCACCGCGGCCCTCGCCGTCAGCCACGGTTTGGATCGTGGCTTTCGACGCTTTGCCTACTGTGGATTTGATGAACACGGCTACAGCCGAGCCCGCGGCGATGCGCTGGCCCAAATATGCCATGAGCAGGGCCTGCCGTGCGCGCGTTACCAAGACATCCGCGCCCGCCGCCGGAGCCTGTCCGGCGAGCGTCGACGCTTGTCGCGCTGGGTGCGCTCGCTGGATGAATCGGTGCTGGTGGTGTGTTGTAACGATATCCGCGCCCAACAGGTAGTTGATGCGTGCCGGGCCGACGGCCTCGCCATCCCTGATTGGGTGGCGGTGATCGGCATCGATGATGACGAGGTGGTGTGCACGGCGTGTCCAGTCGAAGTGAGTTCGATTGATGTGGGCGCTGAGGGCATTGGGTTTCGTGCCGCCGAGCGTTTGGCCGCCATTCTCTCGGGTACGGCCGATTCGGGCGATGATGAGCGGATTCCGCCCGGTGGCGTTGTGCCACGCGCCAGCACCGACATTTTGGTGGTTGATGATCCCACTGTGCGCGCCGCGCTGCGGGTGATCCGGGTGGCCACGCCGCCATCAACAGTGCAAGAGGTGCTCGATCAGGTGCCGGTATCGCGTCGAGCCCTCGAGCAGGCGTTTCGGGTCTGCTTGGGCCGCAGCCCCTTGCAGGAGATCAATGCGGTGCGTTTGAGCCGGGCCCGTGAGTTGCTCGGCTCAACCGATCTCCCGGTGTACGCCGTGGCCACACGCGCCGGGTATCCCAATGCCAACCACTTTGCGACGGCCTTCCGCACTAGCGAGGGCCTGAGCCCGAGCACCTGGCGCCGGCGCCACGGTCGTAGTTGAGAAGCGCGTGCTCAGTGGCTTGAGAAGGGCTGAAAGGAAACATAGTTGCCTGCCAAATAGGGGGTAAGGATGCATGTTTGCCAGTACGCATATGGTGGATATTCGACATATGGTGTTTATCCACCAACACTTAGAAGTCGTTATTGACGGGTAAGCGTTTGCTGCGTATGGTTTTGCGCATATTCTTGTTAGGTGGCGCAGGCCCCTAGCACTCAACAGGAACACCGACTGCAGAGGTCCCCAGGCAATGCCAGAGCTCAATCGCCGTCAATTTGTTATCGGTGCCGCGTGCACCGCGTTCCTTGCTGGTTGCGGCCGTGGCCTCAGTGGGGCTGGCGGCATGAACTATCAGGTGGCCCAGGGCGATAGCCTGTCCACCGTAGCGCGCCGCTCCGGGCTCTCGATCAGCCAGATCGTTGAGGCCAATAATCTGCGCAGTCGGCACCTCGATGTTGGCCAACGGCTCTATCTGCCTGGTGTCAAATCGATGACGCCGACGCGTGTGTTCAAGCCCGAGGCACGGCCCGCGATGACCAAAGGCCAGAACTTCCAGCTCGTCAAGCGCTCGCAGTGGGGCGCGCAGCAACTGCGGCCCAATCATGACCCGATGAATGGGATCCAGCGCTTGACCCTGCATCACACCAGCGAAATCCCTGGGATGATGGACCGCAGCGACCGTGAGCTTGTGGCCGCGGTGCAGCGCTATCATCAAGACCATCAGGGCTGGGCCGATATCGGCTATCACTACATCATTGGCCGCGACGGCCAAGTCTATGAAGGCCGTCCGGTCAAGGTTCAGGGCGCGCATGTTGGCGGCACCCGAAACCATCACAATGTTGGCATCGCGGCGATTGGTGATTTCCACCGCAGCCTGCCCAAGGGCAAGCAGCTGGCTGCGATTGAAGGCTTTCTGTGCGACCAGATCGACCGTCACAGCATCAGTGGTAAGCAGGTGTTTGGTCACCGTGAGCTCGGCAACACCATTTGCCCGGGTGATAGTCTGTACGGCTGGCTCGAAGACTTCCGCCGCCGCGTCTGACTCGTATCGATTGACCCATTACGCAACAAGGCCGTCACCAGTGGTGACGGCCTTGTTTGTTGGTTCGTAGCGAAACCTGATCAGCGCGGGTAGGTGGTCACCGCGAAGTTGACATGCTCGCCGTACACGCTGTGAGCGCCAAACCAGGTGTCGTAGATCATCTGGTACTGACCGCTTTCCCACAGAACCTGGATCGCTTCGTTGATCGCGTCACGCCAGTTGGACTGGTTCTCGACGATCGCAACGCCGTAGGGTTCAACCGTGAACGACTGGCCAGCGAGGCGTAGCGCGCCCTTCGACGATTGGGCCATACCGAGCAGGATCACGGTATCGGTAGTAATGGCGTCAACGGTGCCGGCGCGCAAGGCGCGCTCGAGGCGCTGGTAGTCGCCAAATTCTATCACGCTGGCGTCGGGAGCGACCTGGGCAATGTTGCTGCCGCTGGTTGAGCCCTTCACCGCGCCAACCATGCGACCGGCCAAATCAAGGTAGCTGCCGATGTCGCTGTCCTTCTGAACCAGCAGACCCTGTCCGTCTTGGAAGTAGGGAATTGAGAAATCGACCTCGCGGTCGCGCTGGCGGGTGATGGTCATGGAGGCCAGAACCATGTCGACATCGCCAGATTTGAGCATGTCGATGCGGTTGGCGCTGGTCACGGTGACGAAGCGCACTTGGGCAATGCCCAGCTGCTGGGCGATGGCGATGGCTATGTCGATGTCGAAGCCGGCTCGTTCGCCACCGAGGCGAAAGCCGAAGGGCTTGGTGTCCTCTTTGACGCCAATCCGCACTTCGCCGCGCTGCTTGACAGCCTTGAGGGTGTCGCTGTCAGCCGTGCTACGGCTGTTGCCGCCGCAACCACTCAAGATCAGGGCAAACAGAGGGAGGAGAACGATCAGGAAACGGGACATGCTGAGATCCTTGTTGCTGCGCACAGCGTGGGCTAAAGAAGCGGCGTCGTCTAGAAACGCCGTTGCTTCATGGCGCCGTAGCGCAGTTGCATGGTTTCGCGCAGCTTTTCAGCCAGCGCGGCATCGTCTGGACGTTGTTCCACCAGGTCGCTGTAAATGGTCATGGCGCTGGTGAACTGATTGAAGGCCTCGCCGTAGAGGTCATCACGCTTGGTGCTGTTGCCGGCGTCAATGGCATTGGCGTAGGTTTGCTTGGCTTCGCTCAGGATGCGATCGGCATCGGCCTCATTGCCGCCGGCTGCGGCGCGCGAGGGGGCCGCCGGGGCGGCACGCTTGCCGGCACGCTTGGCGGCATCTTCGCTGCGATAATAGATGCGGCGGCGTTCGGGGATCTTGGCCGCACGTGGGTCATCACTGGCATAGTAGTGGGTTCCGCGCAGTTCGGCCACGATGGGGCCAGTCTTGCTCGCAGCGGGTTTGGCTGGCTCAGCGGCAGGGGCTGCGGGTTCGGCCGCAGCCACAACCACAGCCTGGCCCCAGAGGCCTTTGCCGTCTTCTTTAGCGCGGTCTTGTGACATGCTGAGCATGCGGCCATAACTGGAGGCGGCTTCACCCTCCTTGTAGCGCGCGAGGCCTTCGGTCACCAAGATCAGATTGATGTGCTTGGAGCCTGCTTTGAGGTGCACCAGAGCGGCGCCAATAGCATTGGTTCCAAACTCTTCTTTGTAGATGACCTGCACTTCTTGACCGTCAAGCAACTCGGCGAGCCGAGCCTGGCACGCTGCGCTCATTTCAGGCGGCACCTCAATGTGGGCCAAGCTGAGCTGAACCGGCAGGTCTTTGTAGGCTACGATCACCGAATCGGGCCCTGTGACCGCTAGCACCGGATCGGCGGCTGCTAGGGAGCCCAGCAGGCCGGCGAGGCATAGAAGCAGGGTGAGGCTATGACGCATAGGAATCCCTTCGCAGGAGGCGGGCACTGTTATTGCGTCTCAGTTGCGAGCGCAACCGGCAACCTCGGTTAGATTGTGACAATCGTGTGGTGGTCGTGATAAGGTGGCAGATTCGCTTCCTGTTGCTGCTAGCGGTGCTAAGATCAGCTATCATTGACAATTGGAACGGTCGTCGTCCTCGACGACGCATCCTCCTTACAAGGGGGCGATGCGGCTTTCGACGGATATGCAAAGATGGCTGCTGCGTGTCGCGGTACGGGAGGCCGCGTTAACAACCCGTACAAACACAAGTGCCGACGATCATGTCGCGTACACCCCTGCCGCTCTAGCTGCATAAGCTAGGATTGTAGGGCGGGCCCGGTTGGCTGCCGTTAGCTGATCGAAGCCCATCATACCTAAACGGCTGGCCGGTGGAGTGGTCTGGTTACCACCGGTGAGACCTGTCGGACTGGCTTGTAGGGCTGGCTGTTCGTCGCTTACCCTACAAGTGAGATCTGCCTTGGCGAAATACACACGTAGATGCACTGTTGGCCCATGTTCGGACCCGGGTTCGATTCCCGGCGCCTCCACGTTCCAAAAATATGGGGCCTGTTTGCCAGTTGGCAGACAGGCCTCTTTTTATTTTGACGCTTGCGGCACGATGAGGTGCTCGGCTTTGATTGGCCCCATTTTTTTGGAACGCGGAGGCGCGAGTCCACCGTAGTCCCGCATCTGGCCTTGCTCCTCGGCGCCTGCGCGCCTTGCGGGGCTGGGGCCAGTTACGGCGGTCGGGAGTGCCTTCGGGGCACTCCCTCAGCGCTTTGCGCTGACCGCCTCAGTGTCGATTCCCGGCATCTCCGCGTGCCAAAAAGTGGGGCCTGCTTGCTCGTAGGGAGGATGACTTCCTTCGTTCTTCCACTGGCGGCATAAATGGGGCTCTCGGCTTCGACTGGCCCCACTTTTTGGCACGCGGAGATGCGAGTCCACCGTAGTCCTGCATCTGGCCTCGCTCCTCGGCGCTTGCGCGCCGTGCGGGGCTGGGGCCAGTTACGGCGGTCGGGAGTGCCTTCGGGGCACTCCCTCAGCGCTTTGCGCTGACCGCCTCAGGTTCGATGCGAAAAGGCGTCTTCAGTCGGCATGACTGGCACCCTAAGGCCCAACGCGAATGTCATCGGGATTATCGATGGTTCCGCGCAAGACATCGTAGAGGTTTCCCGCGTTGCTAAACCAGGCTAAGCGGGAGCCACAGTTTCCGCAGAACAGCCAGCCGCCATGCAGATCACACTGTTCTCCTGTGGAGGGGGTGAACCGTTCCGGTTGCTTGCCAGTAAATGTCATTTGCTGCGGACTGATTGAGGCGATCTGGGATATCAGTGACCCTGTCGACTTCTGGCAGTCGCGGCACTTGCAGTCAGCGAGCTTCTGGACCGGATTTGAGAATTCGAAGGACACCAGTCCGCAATGGCATGAACCTGTGATCATTATCCAACTCCTTGCTGCTCAGTGACCGGCATCTATTTCTGCCATGACTCTGCGTCGGTTGGCGCGAGGCCCAGCATTTCCTTGATGCCAATCAGCTTACCCCAGCACAGGTTCTGCTGGTAGATAGTCATCACCAGTGCTTCACGGATGGGATTCCCGCGATTTGGCGCGCCCTCAGGTAGGATGCTCTTTTCGGGGACCTGCTTCATCTCTGCATCGCTCAAGTTTTCAAGGTACGCCAGGGTGTTTACACGGACCGACTGGAAGAACTGAATGACCTCCTCTTGATTGCTGACTGCGGCAAGTTTCTCGTCGTCACTAGCATTCTGCCAAGGCAGTAGGCAGCGGAACTTGTCCGGGATATCAATCTTGCCCTGATTGAAGCCTTGAACATGAATGGCTTCCTTGATGGCGGTATTTGTGAAGATCAAAGCTGGGGGGTCCATGTCCTCTGCAAGCGCAACGAGCAATTTGTCTGCAGGAATTGATCGGTAGGTGTCGATCATGTAATCGAATGTGTATTCGAGATTCCAGCGAATGAATGATCGCTCACTCATATCGGTATACATGATCGGCTTATCAGACGCCTCCACTGTTGGCTCCTGTTGGCTCTCTCGTTGAGCGGCACATCCACTCATTAACACAATGAATGCTGTGGCAGGTAACAAGGTGCATATGTGGCTCTTCAATGCTCTGATTCCCATCGCTTGCAGTCGGTATTCTCTGTTTCGGAAATGGATTATTCGCTGGTTTTGGCGCTGAACAGATGAGCTACCGTGCTTCCGTCGCTTCCAGGGTCGCCTGGACGATGGCTCGACGCAGCCAGTTTTATTGAGAATGAATGTCAACATGCAGGCGGTAGTCACATGCGCAACTAAGCGAAGAATAGCGATGCCAGTTCTTGAGCCAAGAGTGGGCATAAAGCGGCCCGTCTCTGTATCACCGACCGAAACTTGCATCAACCGCAACATGCTCCTATTATATTTATGGCGTTTGAAGGACGCCGCCAGGCCTGCGGAAAGGGTTGAACCCACCTTCACTGCGATAGCGATATCCCAACCTTCTTTTCTGCCCATGCATGCAGGCTCGGGGCGTAATAGAGAGGAAGGCCGTTGTGTCTTATTCGCTCCCCCCGAAACCGAATCTGGATTACCTCCGCAAGCAGGCAAAGGCACTGCTGAAAGATCATAAGCAGCGGAAGCCAGAAGTGTGCTCCGTACTGCGGACACTCTCCTGCTTCGCAACGGCAACAGACGATGAGATCCTCAAAGATTTCATCACCCTCGGTGACATGCAGTTCGCCCTGGCCATGGCCTACGGATTCAGCCACTGGGCCGAGTTGATGAGCCAGGCAGACCTTATGGCCAATGGCGATTCCCAAGAGCGCCAGCGTCAACGAGTAGTGCTGCCCGATCACCAGGCAGGTGACTTCGGGCGCAGTTGGGACATGCCCCTGCGAGCAAGCTGTTGTCTCCTTAAAAACCGTGGGATTGACCTCAGCTTCGATAAGGCCCTCGTCCTTTCAGGAGAGGCCTTTGGTTTTTGCCATGCCAGTCACTGGCAGCGCACCGGTTATCTTGCGGCCCCAACCAACCCCGTCGCCAACCTGCTCGATGCACACGGTTTCACCTCGACCTTTTTGCACGCAGGGCCCACCGGTCCATTCCGTCACAGTAAGAGCGCAGAGGACATCGCCGCACACACGAACAGGGTTCTCGATTGCATCCGAGCAGAAATCAACAACGGCCGTGGCGTACTAGCCGCTGGCACTGAAGCGGACTGCGGAGGGATGAGTATCATTGTCGGCTACGAGCACGATAGACACTGGTTCTGTCACATTGGTGAAGGTCGCCCGTACCGCTGGGTACCGATGCGGGGGGTGGCCGAAGGTGCCGTCGATGAGGACATGGGGCTTATCGACGGACGCTGTCGTGGTTCGGTCACTCCGGGATGTGTTGGCGGATGGCAGGCATATCCCATCGTTATGGTCGGTGATAGAAATCACGATCAGCAGCCGGATATCGCGGTTTGGAAGCTGGCTTTGCGACGAGCAGTCAACCTACACACAGCCTCATCATTCCATCGCAGCAACTGGGGTGGTGTGGACTACCACTTTGGCGCACAGGCCTATCGCTCTCTGGCCGGTGAGTTGGAGACCCTGTGCTACCCGGACGATGCCAAGGGGCCATTCGAAGCCAGCGGGCCCGAACCAGCCAACGGGTGGTACGACATGTCCATGCTGCGCTGCCAGTTTGATCACCTCGCGGTCGGTCGATTGGCAGCGTCGCAGGTACTGATCGACCAGGCAGAGCGGGCACCACATGCCGAACACAGCTGCCTTCGTCAGGCCGCTCGCCACTATTGTGATCTTGCCGAGCGCGCGGCGCAGGCGCGGCAATCTCTCGACGAACGAGGCCTGGATCACGTTCTTGGCGACAGCGACGCCTGCGCGGCCCTGGCCGGATCGGTACGACAGATGGCCGCTGACGATGATGCAGCCATTGCTCTGTTGGGTGCTCTGATTTGATGAAATGCTCCACGGCGCTTACGCGCCGTGCGAGGTTTGGGCAGGCTGGGTCTTGTGCATTGGGAATCGTTCTTAGCCTGCGGCGTCAGGAGTATCAATGAGCGCTAGTGACATTATGGATGCTTGGTTGGTTGCGGCCAATGCGGGTGACGTTGACGGTCTGCTTGGGATGTACCATGAGCGGGCAGTGTTGATTCCGACTTTTTCGAATCGATTCTCGGATACGCCAGGGAAAATTCGGGCCTATTTTGAGGCTTTGACGGCGCGTCCGGGCCTGGCGGTTGAGCCGCACAAGAGGACGGTCCACTACGATAGCCTGGGTGGCGATATTGCTACGGCGGCGGGGATCTACCTGTGGCGCTTTGAGGTTGAGGATGAAATGCTCAACTTTGAGGCTCGCTTCAGCTATGTGTTCGACCTAAGCAATGCGCGGCCGATCATGCAGCATCATAGCTCGCAGTTGCCGCGGATGCTCTAACGAGCTTTGGGCCTTAAGATGAAAACGCCGCGCGGCTAGGCTGCTGCGCGGCGTTTGTTTTTCCTCAGTGGTTGAGTTGAATGGGCTAAATCAGCTCAGGCAGGTCGCGCTAACTGGTGACCGGTCTGACTTGGCGATGCTGATGTGGCTGCGTTCGCCGCCGGTGATGCAGCGTGCGTCCACGCCGTGTTGAACCAGCATGCGGGTCGCGAAGTACGCGGTTTGCCCGACATTGCAGGTGACGTGCACTGGCTTCCCAGCGGGCAGCTCTGACAGGCGATCGCGCAGTTCGGTCAGGGGGATGTTGGCGGCTCCGGCGGTGTGGCATTCTTGGTACTGGGCTGGTGGCCTAACATCGAGGACGTAGTCGCTGGCGCTGATGTTTTCCCAGTGACTGATCTTGAGGTCGCCGTTGCGGACGTTGCTCGCGATCATGCCGGCCATGTTGACCGGGTCTTTGGCGGCGCCAAAGGCGGGCGCGTAGCAGAGCTCGGTTTCGGCGAGATCTTCGACGGTGGCGCCCAATTGGATGGCCATCGCGATGACGTCGATGCGTTTGTCGACGCCTTGTTCACCAACCGCTTGGGCGCCGAGGACACGTCCATCTGACGGGCGGAATACCAGCTTGAGGGCGATGGTGGTGGCGCCGGGATAATAGCCGACGTGGTTGCCGGCGTGGAGGCGGACCTTTTCGTAGTCGCTGATTCCGGCGGCCTGCAGGGCCTTCTCGCTGAGGCCGGTGCTGGCGACGGTGAGACCAAACGCACCGAGTACCGAGGTGCCTTGCACGCCGCGGAAGCGGGTGTTCTTGCCGGCGATGTTTTCGGCGGCGGTGCGGCCTTGGCGATTGGCGGGGCCGGCGAGGGGCAACATCGCGGCCACGTCGATGATCGCATTGCGGACCTCGATCGCGTCACCGACTGCATAGATGCTGGGGTCGGTGGTGCGCATGTGCTCATCAACGACGATCGCGCCGCGTTGATTGAGTTCGAGACCGGCCGCGGCGGCGAGATCACTCTCCGGACGTACGCCAATGGCTAGGATCACCAAGTCGGTGTCGATCACGCCCTGATCGGTCTCCACCTGGAGGCCGTCAGCGTTCTGGGCAAAGCCGGCCACCTTCTCGCCCAAGCGCAGGTTGATGCCGTGTTGGCTCAGGCGCTCTTGTACTGGCAACGCCATCTCCTTGTCGAGGGGCGGCATGACTTGGTCGAGCAGTTCAACGATTGTCACGTCGATGCCGCGGTGGACTAGGTTTTCGGCCATTTCCAGGCCGATAAATCCGCCGCCCACAACCACGGCGCGCTTAACATTACGTTGTTC
>JAQIBG010000091.1 GCA_027859175.1 Planctomycetota bacterium
GTACGTTATTGTGATGCGGGGCAGACGGCCGCGTTTTGATCCCCAAGATGCCGGGCAGCGGCTTATGGAAACGCAGCTCAATAGTGAGCGTGCCCTTGGCAGTTCCCTCTGAGCCAACGCACATGGTACTTTCGTTGCCATCAATGAGATTAGCAAAGCCCTTGTCGTCTTCGCAGACGTAGTTGCCGCTTGCCGTGGTACCGGGCGGCATGCCAACGGCCATCAAGGGTACATCGGCGGCACAAGCGGAACCACACAGAATTACTGATACAAGGAGACTACGAAGCAACATGGCGAAGCCCTCACCGCTCCAACAGAAGCGGGCCATAGGTGGGATGACGCAGGAACCAAGCCGGAGTACAACTCCATGCATGGCAGTAGCTATTGAACAGATGCGAATGGTACGGCGAACGATGCGGATCGGACGGATCGAACACCTCCCAGAAGGTGTCAGCGCCGTGATCGAGCATGCCACCCCAAATCAACTCAAGCCGAGCCCGGGCCGATTCCGCCTGATCGCAGATCAGCAGGGCCTCCAGCAGATGATGCTCAAGGTAGGGGCAGCCCGGCTGCACCACGCCGTCTTGACCGAGCGTCTGTCGCAAGAGTTCGGCGCCCTCAGCCGGCGACACCACACCGGCAAGGATCATCCATACTTGGCTCGCCACCGACACCTGCCGCTCGGGGCCAGACACGAACAGGCCAGAGGCGTCGTCGCGCAAATGACGCAGGGCCGCTGTGATCAAATCAGCGCGACGCCGCTGCAAGCCCTGCGCCATATCGACTTCGCCCAAACGCGTCGCCAACTCGGCGACCTGTCCACAAGCGTAAGCCAGGGTTGCGTGCTCGGCGGTTTCACGGTTGAGCTCGTTACACCAGTCGATGAACAGCCACAAGTCACCCGGATCGCGCCACACGCCATCGGTATCAAGGTAGGCTGCGAGCAACTCGCACTGCCGCACCGCCACCGGCAACAACTCGCGCGCGGCGGCATCGTCACCACTGGCACGGTGATAGTCCGCCAAGGTGGGGCCAAACAGCGCGGCATAGTCAGGAATCGGCGTGGCGCGGAAATGCGGTTCTGGGTACATGAACACGCAGGGCGGCACCAAGCCAGACTCGTCAGTACAGCCGGCGTGCAGATACAAACAGCGCCGCACCAAATCATGACTCTCGAAGGTGTGCGCATCGAGCAGGGCCTGCAACCGCAGGTCACCCAGCCACAGACGACGGTCACGCTTAGGGCCGTCTTCGGACACGTCTTGCAGGCAATTGCGCAGGGTCAGCTGGCAGATGCGATCAATCGCCGCATCGCGCGGGCTCATCACTGGTAGCGGCGGCAGCACGGCCTCCGGAGCCGTGCTGCATGCCAAAACCTGCCAATCATCGAATCGGACGACCTCGGCCGCGCTCGCGAGCAACGTCACCCGCAGATACCGCAAGGTGTGCCGATGGCGCTGCCGCCCCGCACCCGCCTCAGCATTCAGCTCGTGCGGCGACCAGCGCCGCTCCGGCTGCGAGCCATCACCAAAAACGGCCGGAAACTCATCCCAACTGTCACCGAGTTCAGCGATGACCTCAGCCGGCTCCAAGCGCAGCCGGCACCCAGCACTTGCCTGCCAACACAGCTCGCCAACCAGATGTTCGCCAAAATCAAGAATGAGGCTGTCGCCAGGCTGGAGCTCCAGGCCCACAGCCGGCCCAATGGCCAGCGCCCGCCACGACTGCCACACGTCAGGGTCACGCTGCAGGCTTACCTGTGCACGAGCCGCCACCGACCAGGTATGCAAGGGGACCGCGAGCGCCGACGCCTGCTCAAGGAAATGGGCCCGTACCTCAGGGGCGACAAAGGCTTGGAGCATAAAGTACCTCTTGGTCCTTTTGTACCTAAAGGGATGAAGACTCAAGCGAAAGGTCTGTCGGGCAGAAATGGACCGCATCTGGGTCGTATGGTCCATATTTGTTCACTCAGTCAAGGGAACCCTGCGGGGCTAGCAGGAGGAAATCGAGGGAGTTGAGGTCCGAGTGAGAGGTGGGGAGTAGCTGGGAAGGGGCCTGGGGTTGGTTCTGGGGTTGGGATTACAGGAGGAACAGAGGTACAGAGGAACAGAGGAACAG
>JAQIBG010000380.1 GCA_027859175.1 Planctomycetota bacterium
CGCACTAGGAACCAGGAACCGCCGAAGGCGCATAAAAAGAGCCCTGGTCGATTGACCAGGGCTCTTGTAATTGGCAGCGTTTTGAGCTGATAATCAGCGGCGCTTGGCAGCGCTCTTGCGCTTGGCCGGAGCCTTTTTCTTAGCGGCGGCCTTCTTCTTGGCGGGTGCCTTCTTGGCGGCTACCTTCTTCTTGGCCGGTGCCTTCTTCTTAGCGGCGGCTTTCTTTTGGGCGGGCGCCTTCTTCTTAGCGGCTAGCTTCTTTTTGGCAGCGCCCTTTATCTTGGCGGCAGCCTTCTTCTTGGCCGGTGCCTTCTTCTTGGCCGAGGCCTTGGCGGTTTTCAGAGCTTCGCGTGAGGCCGACAGGGCCTCGCGGTTTTTGGCGATAGAAGCTTGCAGGCTTGCAATCTTCTTCTCGAGTTGTGCTACGGAGGGCATGGGTGTTTCTCCTGAAAATGGAGTGAGGTTGCGCACGTCTTAGCAACAAGTTGCGCCGTCTTCAAGATTTTGTTTGCGATAATGGTCCGAGCTGTTCCGTCAGCGTATCGCTGCGTGGTTTTCGCGCGGTCGCGTTTGTTGCGACCTACGTCGAGCAATTGTTGCTGTATGCAGTGCCAATTCGTTTGACTGAAAACATTAAAAAACCACCAGAAAGCTTTTGTTTCCGGTGGTTTTCAGTTGGGAAAATGTATTGCGTCAGCGTGCAGAGGCGAGGTCTGCATTCATTGCTTCAAGCGCCGCGCGCGCGGCATCGGCGAATGCATCAGGTGTATCGCTCTGTTGCCACGCAGCGATGATTCCGCGGCTCGAATTCACGATGACGCCGCGTCCATCGCTGCGAATTCCAGCGAGCGCATCGGCTGCGGTGCCGCCCTGTGCGCCATAGCCAGGAACCAAGAAGAGTGTGTTGGGCATGGCGGCGCGCAGTGTGCGTGCTTCTTGCGGCCACGTGGCACCCACCACCGCGCCAACGTCACTGAGTCCGCAGATGCCGAGGCGATTGGCGCCCCACTTATCAACCAGCGCTGCCATCGCTTCCATCACTGTGCCGGTTTCGGCGGTGGCGATGCCTTGTAGTTCGGCTGAACCTGGATTTGAGGTCTTCACCAAAACAAATACGCCGCCCTGTCCGGCTTGTTCGCCGAGGAAGGGCGTAACGCCATCGCTGCCGAGGTAGCCGTTGATGGTGAGCCAGTCGCCGCCGGCGCCAGGCAGGGGGCTGTTGTCGAGGCCTGGTGCGGTGCCGAGCCACGCTTGGCGGTAATGCGTTGCGGTTGAACCGATGTCGTTGCGTTTGGCGTCAACAATCACCGGAATGCCGCGTTCGCGCGCATGCGCGATGGTTGCCTCAAGGCAGCGCATGCCTGCAGCGCCGTAGGCTTCATAGCAGGCAACCTGGGGTTTGACGCAGGCACAGTGACCGGCAATGGCGTCGATCAGGGCGGTGTTGAAGGCCAGAAAGGCAGCAGCAACGGCTTCGCGCGGGTCATACACGCTCGGCTCACGTAGCTGCGGCGGTAACAGCGCAACGCGTGGATCGAGGCCAACGCAGGCCAGCGATCCGCTGCGGTCGATGGTGTCTTGGAGCTGATCGGCAACGTGCATGGTCTATCCTGTCTTGGCCGTAACACACAACCGGCGGCCGTGTGGCCGCCGGTTGTGGGGATTGTTGCCGCCGATCAAGCGGATCAACGTGCAGCTTTGATGGTTTCGATGCGGTAGCGCTCTTCCCAGGTCCATGTGATGGTGACGGTGTCGCCCGGTTTGAACTCGCGTACCTGGGCGATGGTCTCCTTTACCAGGCCGCCGCCGTCCTTGGGCATGCCGCCACGCCAATGCGGCATCAGGCGAATGCGATGCTCGCCAGCCTGCAGCACCACGATGCCTTTGCCCGTGTCGAGTTCGACGATCTCGCCGGTCACGGTGCCGTGCTCGGGGCCGTTTTTGCGGAGCTTGATGGCGATCGCGCGCGGGCCTTCCTCTTCAACCACGGTTACCGCCACCTTGGCGTCAGGGCGCAGGTTGCGAATCTGTTTGAGCATCGCTTGGTCAGGCCCGCCGCCGTCTTTGGGTATGCCGCCACTCCAGCGCGGACGCAGTTCCAGCCTGGTATCTTTGCTGTGCAGGGTGAATCCGCCTTTGGCAAAGTCGATGTCAGTGATCACGCCTTCAACGACGCGGCTCGCGTGTTCTTGGCTCTCGCGTGGGCTGTCTTCATGTTTGCGCTCAACGGCATCGCCATTGACGTCGTGCTCGGCGGCGGGCGCCGATAGCAGGGGGACGGACAGCAGGGCGCAGGTGGCCAGCGCGAGGCCGGCAAGGGCGGTGGTCGCCATAGGACTGATACCTCCAAGGATCAGGGTACTAGAAAGACTGGTTGTGTTCGCCGGGACAGTGCCGGTAGCAATCCATGCGGGTGGGCCCGCGCTTGGTGTTTCGAGGGCCTGCAGACTGGCCGCCAGCGAACTGGCGCCGACAAGCGCACCGGCGCGAGTCAGGCGCTGGCGCAGGCGTTGCAGGCCGCGGTGGGCGCGAACCCGCGCGGCGCCGGGGCTGCAGCCGAGTTCGCCGGCGACGGCTTCGTAGCTGAGGCCATCAACGTAGTGCAGCAGAACGGCCTGGCGCTGTCCGTCGGCGAGGGCGGCGAGTTCGCCGCGCAGTTGTTCGCTTGCCTGTGGTGTCTGTGATGGGTCTGGGCGTTCGGTGTTGGCTTCGGGGGCCGGGCTCAGTGCGGCACCATGCAGGCGTTCACGGCGCTGGGCCCGGCGTCGGCGACGGAGCAACTCAAGCGCGCAGCAGCGCGCGATGCGCCGCATCCAGGCCGCAGCAGCGGCATCGGCGTCACCCTTTTCAGGCGCGCGAAAGCGGCCCGCCTTGGCGCGAATGTGGAGCAGGGCTTCTTGAACGGCATCATCGGCGAGATCTTTGTCGCCACAGGCAGCCAATGCCGCGCGATGGAGATCGCTTCCAAAGCTGGTGACCAAGGTACCCCAAGCTGTGCGGCTATCATGCGCGGGTGCACCCGCTTCGGGCGGGTGCTGTGCGATGGCGCCAATCAGGCAATGTGCAGCTGGGGGTGGTGTGGTGCTCATTTAGATCATGATTGCCGCGATGGGCACGATGTTACACCCCAATTTCGGTCAGCGCTGGGATGCAGTATAAGTCATGGTTGATGCACGGCGCGACTTCTTGACGTACTGCCGCCTCGAGTTGGGGCTCTCCAGCAACACCATCGAGGCCTACCGCCGCGACACGGACGCGATTCACGCGGCCGGTATCGCGCTTGGCTTGGTGCCGAGTGACTGCGGGCCGGAAGAAGTGGGGAAGGTGTTGGCCTGGCTGCGCGATGAGCGCAGTTGGCAGCCGGCAACCTTGGCACGAGCGCTGGTTGCCTGGCGCATGTATCAGCGCTATCTGGTGTTAGAGAAGTTGATCGTACGCGATCGGGTGCAGTTGGCGCGGAGTCCGAAGTTGTGGCAGGAATTGCCCGAGGTGTTGACGGTCACCGAGGTGGATCAGCTTTTACAATCAGCCCCGCCCGGACCGATGCGCCTACGCGATGTGGCGGGGCTCGAACTGCTGTACGCTTGTGGCGCGCGTGCCAGCGAGGTGATTGGCATCGGCCTGGGTGACTTCAGTGATGAAGGGCGCTTGCTGCGACTGCGCGGCAAGGGCTCCAAGGAACGGATGGTGCCGGTTGGCGAGCGCGCGCGCAAGGCAGTGCGCCGCTATACGCGCGAGTTGCGCCCGCAGTTAGACCCGGCCCATAAGCAAGAGTGCTTGTTGCTTTCACGGCGTGGCGCGCCGATGAGCCGTCAGGCGCTGTGGAAGCTGGTGCGTGATGCCGGGGCGCTGGCTGGCATCACCAAGCCAGTGTTTACACATTTGCTGCGTCACAGTTTTGCGACCCACATGCTCGAGCGTGGTGCCGATATGCGTGCAGTGCAGGAGTTGCTGGGCCACGCCAACATGACGACGACGCAGCGCTATACCCACGTTGATGCCACGCGCTTGCGCGATTTACACAAACGCTTCCATCCGCGTGGCTGAGTTGCGGCGTTGCGCCAAGAAGGTTCTTCTCAAGGGCATGGGAGCCTATTAGGATCCGAGGCGTTCCATGGCCCAAGAGCATATCATCGAAGTTGCCCTCGAGTTTGGGTTGATCGTCCAAGAGGAGGTCGCCCAGGCCGAAGCCTACCGTGCCAAAGTCGCGGCAGAGGGGCGCAGTATATCGACCTGGGAGGCGGTTAAGGCCCTGGCCTTGGTCGATCCAGCGGCCGCGCGCCGCATCGAACAGCGTACGTCAACTGATGAGGTGTCGGCGCCTCGGGTGGCTGGCTACGAGATCGACGGGCATCTTGGCTCGGGCGGTATGGGCGAGGTGTACCTCGGCATTGGCGCCGACGGCGATGAAGCGGCGGTCAAGCTGCTGCCGCAACGCTTGATCCGTGACTCCGAATACCTCGGTCGCTTTCAGCGCGAGGTTGAGGTTATGCAGGCGCTTGATCATCCGCATCTGGTGCGCTTGCTCGCGGCCGGTGAAAACCATGGCCGGCCGTTTATCGTGATGGAGTTGGTTAAGGGCGTGAGCCTGAAAGACCACATCGTTCAAAACGGTGCATTGGGCGAGAGTGAAGTGCGCGTGCTGTTGCGGCATATGGCCGACGGCTTGGTGGCGGCGTGGGATAAGGGCGTGTGCCATCGTGACGTCAAGCCGGCCAACATCCTGTTGGGGCCACCCAATGCCGGCACCAATGAACCGTTCTGCGCCAAGCTGTGCGACTTTGGCCTCGCCAAATTCCGCGATGATGGGCGCAAGGATCCGTCTGAACAATTGACCGGCACCGGTATCGCCATCGGCACACCGCACTACATGTCGCCTGAGCAGGCCACCGGTGATCGCAGCGCCGACCCGCGGCACGACGTGTATGGCCTGGGGGCAACGGCCTATCATGCCTTGTTGGGCAAGACGCTGTACAGCGGGCGGTCGTCGGCCGTGATCATGTACAAGCAGGCCACTGCACGGCTTGACATGAAGCCGCTGCGCGAGCGCCGGGTGTCGCCAGAGCTTATCGAGCTGCTTGAGGCGATGCTGGCCAAACCCAAAGAAGTGCGCTTGTCGGATTGCCGTGAGGTGCTCGAGCGCTTGGCGGCTTTGCCGGCCGTGCGCGAAGGGCGCAGCCGTACGCCGGTGGTAATCACCGAGCGCGATGTACGCACCACCGGGCGCGTGCGCGGCAAAACCAAGCGTCACCAAGGGCCTGGCGGGCCACTGGGCGCAGCGCCTGGCGGCCAGTTGAACCAAGGCAAGCTGGTGGTGATGGCGATTGCCGTAGTCTGTCTGGTGGCTGGAGTGGTCCTCACTATTGGCGGCGTAGGCGGTTCGGCCACGGTGCAAGTGACCGGCATGGGCGAGCTCAATCAGACCTTGGCGACTGCAGGTGCTGATACCGCGCCTTTGGTGATCGATCTTGAACCGGGGACCTATCAAGGTCGCCTGGTGCTGGTGGCGCAGCGCCCGCTGGTTCTGCGCAGCCAGAACGGCGACGCCATCATTGATGCGCGCAGCGAGCGGGGCGCGGCTATCGACCTCGCGTCGGGCAGCGACGTCAAGCTTGAGGGCTTGCGCGTTTTGGCTGATGCCGGCCCGCAGTTGATGGTTTCGGCTGGTGGCCGCCTTGAGTTGCTGACCAGCCGCCTTGAGGGTGGCTCAGCTCTGGGAACGGTTGCCGGGATCCTTGAGGTCAAGAGCAGTATCGCGTCAGGTTTTGCCAATGGCTTGCTCGTGCACGAGGGTGCCAGCGTGTCTTTGAGCGACTCGGCGTTGGCTGGGCGCGGCGTTGTGATCGAGGCCAATGGCGCAGCCTTGATGCTACGGCGGTCGCGTTTGGTGGCAGAAGGTGTGTTGGCGCCGTCGCTGGTCCTCATAACTGGTGGCACTGTTGCAGCCGAGCGCAGTGCTATGGACGCTGGTGGTCGCCCGCAGGGCTTGGTTGCCCGGTCGTGCGGCTTGCTTGAACTGCGGAATGTTCGCATCGAAAACGCTGCTCGCGCCTTGGTGGTTGAAGACGGCCGCAGTGGCATGGTCGACGGCTTGACGATCGCGGCCACCTCGGTCGGAATCGATTGGAATGCCAGTCAGCCGTGGTCGTGGGATCATGTGCGGGTAGACGCGCCCAGCCCCGCCCGTGGCGTTACCGGGCTTGATACCGATGGTAGCGGCGCTGATCCGCAAGCGCTCTCTGGCTTGCCCACGCCCTAACCGTGCCCGTTTGGTAGGCATGTACACTGACAAGGATTGACAGTAATGGCCGACACACTGCTCGTTATCGACGATGAACCCAGCATTCGCCGGGCCATCGCGAAGGCCTTTACTGAGATCACCGTTCTCGAAGCGGAGACGATTGCCGAGGGCCTCGAGCGCGCCACCGACGGTTTTCCGGACCTCGTGCTGTTGGATCAGCGCCTCCCTGATGGTTCGGGTTTGGATGCGGTGGCCAGTCTGCGCGCGATTGATCCGGAATTGCCGGTGGTGTTGTTGACGGGCCATGGCTCCACTGATTTGGCGGTCGACGCACTCAAGCAGGGCGTTGCCGATTACATTGAAAAGCCGTTCAAACTCGAGCGTGTTCGCCGCACGGTGGAGCTGCTGCTCGAACGTCAGCGCCTTGGGCGTCAGGTGAAGCGCTTGTCTGGCGGCGGCAAAGGCCGGACCCAGGTTGTGGCGCAATCCTCGGGCATGAAACGGGTGATGGCGCTAATCAAGCGCGTTGCGGCGGTGCCGAGCACCACGGTGTTGATTCAAGGCGAGAGCGGCGTCGGCAAAGAACTGGTGGCGCGGTCTATCCATGAGCGCTCGAGTCGTCGCGATAAGAAGTTTGTGGCCATCAACTGTGCTGCTTTGTCTGAGCACTTGCTTGAGGCCGAGTTGTATGGTTATGAGAAGGGGGCCTTTACCGGCGCCGACCAGCGTGGCAAAGAGGGTCTGTTTCAGGCCGCCGAGGGTGGCACGATTTTCCTCGATGAGGTCGGCGAGATGCCGCTGCCCCTGCAAACCAAGTTGTTGCGCGTGCTGCAAGAACGGCGCGTCCGCAAAGTTGGTGGTCTTGATGATGAAGACGTTGACGTGCGCGTGGTAGCGGCCACCAACCGTGACCTGCGCAAAGAGGTGGCGGCCGGTCGATTCCGCCAGGACCTGTACTATCGCTTGCGGGTGGTGCCCTTGTTAGTGCCGCCCCTGCGCGATCGTCCAGACGACATTCTGCCTTTGGCTGATCATCTGCTCGAGCGCTTGTCGGTTGAACTCAGCCGGCCTGGTATCGGTTTTGCCGACGCCACGCGCGACGCGATGATCGGCTATGCGTGGCCGGGCAATGTGCGCGAATTGGCGAACGCGGTTGAACGTGCTGTGATCAGCGCGGCTGGCGACGCGATCGTGCCGGCAGACTTGGTGATGGATGAAGAGTTGCTGCCGGAGGCGGGTGACGATGAGTTCCAACTGCCGGCTGGCTCGCTGCTGATTCCGGCTGGTGAACGCAATCTGTCGGCGATTGAACAGATGGTGGTGAAGGCCGCTCTGAGTGAGGCCGGTGGTCAGAAGAGCAAGGCTGCTGAGATGCTGGGCATTAACCGCACCACGCTCTACAATAAGCTGCGCGACCTCAGCGACGAGAACTGACCTGAGATTGTCCGCATATTGATCGATGGCTTGAGCGGCCGAGTGACCGATGTTCGGCCCTAGTTGTTAGCCGGCTAGTGCTTGATTCACCCGGGTGGCTTGGTGGTTTTGAGTGGCCTGCGCGGTCTCTGCTTACTAGGCTGTGCGTGCTGCGCTTTGGCCAGCCATGCGAGGAGAAGGCAATAGTGACCGTGATGCGGAGCCGAGCCCCCACTACTGATTTCTACAAGGATAAATCGCGGGTTGATGTCCGTGATGCCACCGCACTGGTGCGCGAGCTAGAGCGCTTGCGCCCCTTGGCCGAGTTGGGCCGTATGGCCGCCACTGTTGCCCACGAGGTGCGCAATCCCTTGGCTGGCATCAGCGCTAACGCGGAACTGCTGCGCGAGGCCCTGAGCGATCCCGATGACGTGGAGAGCGTCGACGTGATTCTCGGCGAGGTCGACCGGCTCAGCAGCCTGGTTAACGACTTGCTGCTGTATACGCGTGAGCGCCCGCCACGCAGTGATCCGATCGATCTGTCGCAGATGGTGCACAGCGCGGTTGACCTCTGCTCCAGCGATGCTGCTGACAGCGGCGTCAAACTGCATGTCCGTGGTTCTGGCATCGGTCAGGGCGATGTGGAGCTAAGCCGGCAAGCGCTGCTCAACATTCTGCGCAATGCGATTCAGGCCTGTGATGTTGACGGATCGGTTACCTTGACCGTCGCGGAGGGTCGCGTGCGGGTCACCGATACCGGTGGCGGGGTGCCCGAAGAGATCCGCGAACGAATTTTCGAAGCCTTTGTCACCGGCCGGACGCGTGGCCTTGGCCTGGGCGCAGCGGTGGCGCGACGCTGCCTGCGCCGTCAGGGTGGCGACGTGGTGCTCGACCGCACCGAGCAGGGGGTCGGCAGTTCCTTCGTGTTGGTGTGGCGTACCGAAGACAGCGCACTCGAGCCAACGACTTGACGAGCGCAATCCCAACGCTGCGATAGGCGCCATGACCGATCTCGACCGCATTGCTGCTGCCAGCGCCATTCTCGTGGACCCCGAGGGGGCCGACTTCGTGCACCATGCAACAGCGTGGTCGGTTGGCGGCGGCGGCTGGATTACCAGTTGGGACCCAGAGGTGCCGGTGCCGGCCTCGTTGCGTTTACTGCTCGCCACCGAGGGCAGCGTGCATGAGATTGGCGACTGGGAGCAAGACGGCGAAATTGTTGGTTTCACCAGTTCTGCTACCGCCGATATCGACCTCATCTTGTCGACCTCCGACGAACTGCATAAACGACAGCGTTTGACCGCGGTTGGTTATCCATCGGTGATCGATCACCCGGCCTTTGCGCTGTCGCGCAGTAGCCTGGATTGCGAACGCTACTTCCCCTACCTGTGCCCGTGGACGATCGAAGGGCACCTCGCTTTGTTCAGCGTTGATGCCGGCTATCTCACTGGTGGGAGCTACCGCGGCATGCGCGGCGGGCCGGTGTTTGCGGCCGATGGCAGCGTGGTCGGAATTTTGGCCAGCGGCGACGCGGGTGCTCCGCCCTTGAGTCGCTTTCTGCGCATCGCTGCCTCAAGCTAAGCTGCCCTTGGCTCCATCAGTGCCCGCGCGCGCGCATCGTGAGATCAGCGTGCCGAGCGCGGCGTCTGGTTTCCGAGCATCGCCGTATAGGGCGATAGGTCGGTGGCTGCAACACCATCAAGTGGTTGGCTGCGGGTGGGGATCCATTGATCATCGCCGGGTCCGCGCCGTTCAACGATGCCGTCGCGCAGGCGCCAGCTCCAGCCCGAGGCCGTGGTCACGCTTTCGCGATCGCGGTCAAAGTTGGGGGCCGAGCGAGCAAGGCGGAACTGCCAGTGCCGGCCACCGTCGGCGGTGGTGAAGCTGGCGCGCTCGCCTGGTCGCGAGGAAAACGCGCCGGTGGCAACCGCGTGCTCAGGATTGATGACCGTGAGGCGGGCATGGTTCAGCGCAAAGCCTGGGAAGGGCGTGGTGTCGAGCAGGTGACGGCGCCAATACATCCCGTCGGTACTGCGCAGAGCGAACAGGGCGCCGCCATGACGATCGTCATCGTGACCGATGGCCCAGATATCTTTGGCTTGGCGAGCTATCGCGAGGAAGCGGCCGCCACTAAGCGCTGGGCCCATGGCCTGCCAGCTGGCACCGCCGTCGGCAGTGGTAAACAGGGCGGCGTGTTCAACCAAGCCGCCGTCAACAACGGCGCCGCCAACGATGGCGCGTTGGCCATTGTCGGCATCCACGCAGATGAGTTCGGTGCTCCAATGCGCTTGCGGGCTAGGCCAAGCGCTTGCGGGCTGGCCTTCAGGCAGCTGCGGAGCCGGCGCGCGCCAACTCAGGGCGGCGGCATATGCCAGCAGCAAGGCTAAGACGCAGGCGCGAACCATAGCCTTAAATGCTCCCGATTGGCGTAGCCAGACAAGCGCTGGCCGGGTTTTAGCGCTCATCTCGGTGACGCGCGGCGAGGTGTCATAAGTCTTTGTTGCTAAGTCGGTAAGGAGTTCGATGCAGCGGATTTTAAAACGAATTCGGCTTGGCGGCGTCTGTTCGCGGGGGGTTGCTACACGGGCGCGACCGAAGAATCCGCAGCGCGTGCGTCGTCTCCACGTGGCGTTCTGGCCAAGCACAGGGCGTGAATCACGCGCGCACCGGCCGTGCGCAGAGCCTTGGCGGCTGCCTGGAGGGTCGCGCCGGAGGTGAGGATGTCGTCAATCAGGAGAACCTGCTGCGGCGCTGATCGGCGGCATACAAACAGCTCGCTGACATTGCGTTGACGGGCGGCGGCATCGAGGGCGTGTTGTTGAGCCGGCAGGGCGCGCAGGCCGAGGATGCGCAGCAGCGGCGCGTGATGAACTCGGGCTGCTTGGCGCGCGAGTTCGAGCGGCAGTTTGGGGCCGGCGTTGCGACCGGGTGCGGCCGGAATGGGAATGACGGCGTCTATCGGGTAGCCAGGTTCAGGCAGTAGTTGGGCCAGGGCGCGGCACGCGGCTAGGTCGTGGCCGGCCTTGGCGGCGGTAATGATTTCAGCCATCGCGCCGGCATAGCGCCACGTGGCTGTGATTGTGCTCAGGCCGCTCAGGCCCTTACCTTGGCAGGCTTCGCACGAACTACCGAGCCGCGGCGCCGCGCAGTGCGGACACGGCCGCATGATCACTTCGAGCTGTGCCTGGCAGGCCACGCACAAGCCTGGACCGTCGCTGCGATCACAGCGCGGGCACAGGGCGGGGAAAAACAGATCGAGCACGGCGCGCATAGGGTTGCTATGGCTAAGAGCCTTATGCGTTTGCGTGCCCGACCAAGTCTCAACCAGGCCTTCGCCATTCCTCAATCAAGCACGGTGTTCAGGGCATGTCTTCGGCGGTGGTGGTGGGATGCAGGTTAGCCAGCAGCACCATCACCTCTTCTGGGGTGTCGGCTGTCTGCAGCAGGTCGGTATCTCCTGGTGAAATGTAACCGTTTGCATCGTGCATGGTTTTGGTGAGCCAGTCAACCAATCCACCCCAGAATTCTCGGCCGTAGAGGATGATTGGTATCGGGTCAATCTTGCCGGTCTGGACCAAAGTCGCGCTCTCGAAGACCTCGTCCATGGTGCCGAAGCCGCCAGGCATCACCACGATAGCGGCGGTGTGCTTGAGGAACATCACCTTGCGCACGAAGAAGTAATGGAAGTCGAGCGCGGTGGTGATGTAGGGGTTGTGGCTTTGTTCGAAGGGCAGTTGAATACACAGGCCCACCGAATTGCCGCCGGCCTCTTTGGCCCCCTTGTTACCAGCCTCCATGATGCCGGGGCCGCCACCGGTGACGACCGGGAAGCCGCGCTCGGCGCAGGCATGGCCAACTTGAACGGCGGCTTGGTAATGGGGGTGGTCTGGCGCGGTGCGGGCAGACCCAAAAATGGCGATTGCCTTAGGCATTTCGCTGAGGGTTTGGAAGCCATTGGCGAATTCACCCATGATGCGGAACATCCGCCATGCATTGGAATCTGGCTCGTTTTCAAACGGCATCAGTAAGCTCCTTTCTCGGCCCTGAGGGCACCCTTCATCCTAGGTCTAGGGCGGGCCCCCGCAAGCATCTCAAGGAGAGTGCAAATCACTGATTGACAGGGGGTTCCGTTTTCTCAGCGGAGCGATTATTGAGCCAGGCCCAGAGCGTCTCGAGATCGGCCTGGCTGACCCCGGCAAAGTGGGCCGCGGCGCCCAAAGTGGGCGGGCGGCGGCGCTCGAGCGTGGCGCGGCCTTCGGCGCTGAGGGCGGGTACGGCGGCGTAATCGAGGTCGGCCGGGAGGCGCACGCCGGCCTGACGCTGGCGACGTTCGATCTGGGCCCGCTGGCGCTCGAGGTAGCCATGGTAGCGCAGGTCGATCCAGGCGCCTTCAGCCACGTCATGCGGTAATTCGGCCAGGGCCGGAAGCACGGCGATGGTGCCGGCGAGGTCGAGGCCTTCGCCGGCGATGCGAGCGCGTTGTTGCACACCAACTTGCGCGATCGCGGCGGCGATGGCCTGCTGCTTGGCCTCCACAGACTGCTGGCGTTGCGCGCTCACCAGACCGATGGCACCGGCTAGGGGCGTGAGCCGGCGGTCGGCGTTGTCGCTGCGTAAAAACAGGCGGTGCTCGGCGCGGCTGGTGAACATGCGGTAGGGCTCTTCCGGCACGCAGGTTACTAGGTCATCAATCAATACGCCGCAATAGGCCTCGGCACGCGATGGCACCAGCGGGTCACGGCCATCGAGAGACAGTACCGCGTTGGCGCCAGCCAACAGGCCTTGGATGCCAGCTTCTTCGTAGCCCGAGGTGCCGTTGATCTGGCCTGCCAGATACAGGCCGGGTACCGCTTGCACCGCGAGGCTGTGATCGAGGTGGGCGCTGGATACGGCATCGTACTCAACCGCGTAGCCGTAGCGCATGACGTGGGCATTGCGCAGCGCTGGGATCGCCGCCATCACCGCGTCTTGCACGTCAACCGGCAGGCTGGTGGACAGGCCGTTGATGTAGACTTCGCGGGTGTTTACCCCTTCGGGTTCTAAAAATAATTGATGCCGTTCGCGTTCGGCGAAGCGCACTACCTTGTCTTCAATCGATGGGCAATAACGCGGGCCGATTGAATCGATCTGACCATTATACATCGGGGCGCGATCAAGATTGGCGCGGATCACCTCGTGGGCCTTGGGTTCGGTATAGCAGGTCCAGCAGTGGATCTGGTTGCCGGTAACGCTGTCGTTGCTGAATGAGAACGGCCGCGGGTGCTCGTCGCCGGGTTGCATCTCGCAGACCGAGAAGTCGATGCTGTCGGCATGGACGCGGGCGGGCGTGCCCGTTTTCAGGCGAATCAGTTCAAGTCCGAGGCGTGTGAGGGCTGCGGATATGCCGGTTGCGGCGTGGTCGCCCATGCGACCGCCGCTGGTACGGGTGTCACCCTGGTGCATCAGCGCCTGCAGGAAAGTGCCGGTGGTAAGCACCACGCGGGGCGTGTGCAGGCTGCGGCCGTCGCGCATGGTGATGCCGGTGATGGCACCAGCATCGTTGACCTCCAAGTCAACCACCTCGCCTTGCAGCGGGAATACGCCGCTCTGTGCCTCGACCGCGTGCTTGGTCCAAAGCTGATAGGCCGCCTTGTCGCATTGCGCGCGCGGCGACCAAATCGCAGGGCCCTTGCTGCGGCCGAGTTCTTTGAAGTGAATGCCGCAGGCATCGGTGGCGCGCGCCATCAAGCCGCCCAGGGCATCGATCTCGCGGACTAATTGACCTTTGCCCAGGCCGCCGATGGCTGGGTTGCAGCTCATTTTTCCGATGGTGTCGAGGTTGCCGCTGATCAGCGCGACGCGGGCGCCGAGGCGTGCCGCTGCACAGGCCGCTTCGATGCCGGCGTGACCGGCACCGACCACGATGACATCGTAGGTCACTCCAGGGTCTTCGCGGCCTTGCCGCCAACCTCGGTGATGAACTCAGCGAAGCCGACGCACTGTGCGGTGACGCGGCTGGCCAAGTCTTCATCACTCAGCCCGGCTTCATCGAACTGCTTGAAGCTGTTGCCGATGAACACCCGGCGCGGGTATTGGTAGGCCATGCGATAGCCGGTGACGCCCTGCAGGGCCTCAACCGCGCGCAAGCCCTGGAACTGCCCGGCTGCCAGGCCGATATAGGCGCAAGGGCGCTTATCGAGGCCAGCCGGATACGGCAGCATGTCAATCAGCAGCTTGACCACGCCGGGGAAGGAGCCGTTGTACTCGGGTACAATGAAGTGGACGCCGTCAGCGGCAACGAAGCGCTCAACGAGCGCCGTCACTGCTGGCGGCTGTTCTTTGTAGGCAGTTGGCTCGAGGAACTCGGGGCCCATGGTCTTGAGATCGAACAGGTCGACCTCGTGGCCAAGCTCGGCGTAGCAGGCTGCGACGACTTCGCCCAGGCGCTGTGACAGGGCGCCGGCGCGGTTGGTTCCGGGAATTACGGCGATCTTCATGGCCGCGCAGTCTGGGGCGTTGCCGGCGACGGCAAGGAGCGGTCTGGGTAGATAGGTCCTGGGTTCGCGCCCCCTGGGCGCTGTGGGTTCTGGGTCGTGGGGACAGCCGGTGTTTGCTCTTGGGCGGGGTACGGGGCAGCCGCCCCGCACCCAAGCCTGCTTGCAGGCGTTTTAGGACCTATGACCCAGGACCTTCAATCAGTTCTGGGTCGTGGGGACAGCCGGTGTTGTGCCAACTCCCCTGGGCGGGGTACGGGGCAGCCGCCCCGCACCCAAGCCTGCTTGCAGGCGTCCCAGGATCTACGACCCAGGACCCACCCTCTCAATAAATCGGGAACCGATCGCACAAGGCCCGAACGTCTTTGCCAACCGCTTCCAGCGCCGCGGCATCGCCGCGCGCCTTCAGGGCCCGGTCGATCAGGTCGGCAATCTGCACGGCTTCAGACACGCCAAAGCCACGGCTACACACCGCCGGGGTGCCAATGCGGATGCCTGAAGCGGTCTGAGCCGGCTGTTCGTCGTAGGGAATCAGGTTCTTGTTCACCGTGATTCCAACGCTGTGGAGCAGGTCTTCTGCTTCCTTGCCGGTCACGCCCTGACTCATGACGTTGAGCGAGAACAAGTGGTTGTCAGTACCGCCCGACACCACCTGCCAGCCCTGCTCGATGAAGCGGTCGGCCATCGCGCTGGCGCTGTCTTGAACGCGCTTCATGTAGGTGGCGTACTCAGGCTTGAGCGCTTCACCGAAGGCCACTGCTTTGGCAGCGATCACGTGCATCAAGGGGCCGCCTTGCAGGCCTGGGAATACGCGGCTGTTAACCTTCTTTTGCAGTTCGAGGTCGCGCGCGAACACCATGCCGCCACGCGGGCCGCGCAGGGTTTTGTGGGTGGTGGTGGTCACCAAGTCGGCGTGGCCGAAGGGCGAGGGGTGCAGGCCAGCGGCAACCAGGCCTGCAATGTGGGCCATGTCGACCAAGAGCACCGCGCCAACGTCTTTGGCGATTGCGGCAAAACGTTCGAAGTCAATGACGCGGCTATAGTTGGAGGCGCCGGCAATCAGCAGCTTGGGCTTGAACTCTTTGGCCTGGGCCGCGAGTTTGTCGTAATCGATCGCGCCGGTGTCGCGCTCCACGCCGTAGGCGGCGGTCTCGTAATCGCGGCCCGAGAAATTGAGGCGGAAGCCATGGGTCAGGTGCCCACCGTGATCGAGGCTCATGCCGAGCACGCGATCGCCAGGCGTCATGCCAGCGGCCAAGTACGCGGCATTATTGGCCTGCGAGCCAGAGTGCGCTTGCACGTTGACGTAGTAGTCAGTTTTGAACAAGGCCTGGGCGCGCTTCTTGGCCAGCTCTTCGGCCTTGTCGACCTCTTCGCAGCCACCGTAATAGCGACGACCTGGGTAGCCCTCGGCGTACTTGTTGGTCAGAACGCTGCCCTGGGCTTCCATCACCGCGGTGGAGGCCAGGTTTTCAGACGCGATCAGCTCAATGGTATGCTGCTGACGGTCGAATTCGGCCTGCACAATGGCGGCCATCTCCGGATCAATCGTGGCCAGGTTCTGCGGCGCGGTGTGGTTGAGGGTGGTATCGGTAGACATGGGCGGACTCCTGTGATCGGTGTCGTGGTCACGAGAAGACCGGTTCCGCTAGTGCGGACCGGCGCCCAGGCGCGCGGCAATCGACCCCGGAGGCTCCCCTGCGGTTCCCCGCATCAACCCCAGGTGGGGTTATGAGCGCCAGTCGTCTCCAGGTGTGGCGGATGATGTACCTCAGGTACGGCGGACAAGCGAGGATGTGGGAGTGGGAGTTGGGCCGGGCCGGGTTGGCGCAGCGAGCAACACTGGCTGTCTCCACGACTCAGAACCCACAGCGCCCAACGCGCGCGCGCCCACAGCCAGATACCCCCAGCGTGGCTTGTGTCTCGTTTGGTGTGGCATACACTACTAGGCTACCTCGTATCGAGGGGGAGCTGTGCTATGCGCTACCTTGCTGTTTGTGTCTTATTGAGCTATCTTGGACTGTTGTCGGCGGCGACGCGTCTGTGGGATGATGAACGCAGAGGTGTGATGCCTGATGTGCCGATGCCGAGCTTTGTCGATGAGAGCGAAGCCGTGGCGATGGTGACCAAGAGTGAATCGGCTATCGTGTATTTTGCGCCGCGTGGGCTTGAATCGGTTGATGCGATTTGGACCGCAGGCGCCATTGCCTTGGCGGCGACAGTGCCGGTGGTGGAGTTGGTTGGCGGAGCTCTGAACGAACAGGCTAAGGCCTGGGGCATTAAAGAGACTCCAGCGATCGCTTTGGTCGATAGTCATGGTAACTGCTATCATGTCCTCCAGGGCGGCGCAGCGAAACCAGCCGCGGTAGAAAATGCAATGCGGCAGGCGTCGGGCATGATCAAGAAGGTCCGTGCCGATATGGCGAAGGCGGTTGAGCGCGCGGTGGCTGGCAGCAGCAACGAGCGCAAGCTTCCCGCGAGTATTACCAGTTTGCAGCAGGTTGCGCGCTTTGCGGGCCTGCCCGAGGCGGCTGCGGCCAAGCGCGAGCTGGATGTGATTTTGGCCAAAGGGCTCGATGAATTACGTGAGATTGCCGCCGCCATTCGTGGCGAAGAGCGTGACGCCATGCGCCGCATCGCGAAGTTCGAGCGCAATTACGCGAACACGCCTTTGATCGCGCAGGCCAAGCGTGTCCGCGAGGGTAAGGCGATTGGTGTTGATGCCTTGGCCGAGCCCGAGCCCGTGGCGGCCGAAGAACCCGTAGGCGGCGTGGATCTGCTTGGCGGCCCCTAACAGGCACGCGGTAAGCTTACTGGAGCACCGCGCCCCACTACTTACAACGCTGCCATGATGGATCCTGCTCACGCGGCTGCCTTGCTTGGCGAACTCGGTTTCCAGCAGGCCGAGGTCAATGATGCGCCGCCTCAGGTGCGTTTTTTGGTGCGACCACGCACGTGGCGCGAACGCTTGGCGGTGGTTCAGGGCTTTCGTCGCTGTGTTGTGCTGGTTGACGTACCGCTGGTGTATCCTGAGCGCGTTGGGGATCTGTTTGGCGAGGTGTCGGGCCTTGCCTTGGCATCGGTGCTGCCGCGTGCTGACGGCGAGATGAAAGCCAAGACTCCCTGGTACGGCTATCTGTTGCAGGTTCTGAGTATGGTGCTGGCCCTCGGCCTTGGGGCCCTAGCGGGGATCGGCATCGAACAGAGCGACAAGGACTGGTGCGTGGTGGTGCTGCTCGGCGAGTTGGCGCCAGGCTTAGATGAGGAGCTTGCGTTGTTTGCCGCAGCAGACTCGATGCGCTTCGGATTGACCGCTACGCCGGCTGGTCAGGGCATAGCCGTGCACATGCCACCGGTGCGGGCCTTCGGTGCCAATGCAGCGGTGGTCCGCAGCTGTATCAAGGATATCAGGCGGAGCTTGGCCGCCCTCTTGGCGGGCGCCGACGATTAATCAGCTGGCGCTGAGGTGACGAGGGTGCGCAGGATGGTGTCGCGAATCTGTGCCGGTTCGCCGTGGCGTTGTATCACCGCATCGCATCGCACCGGGATAGGCTCGTTCACGTCGGTTGTCGATACAATCAGTTTGCCGGCGTAGTTATTCGCGCGCAGTTCGTCGACGAAACGGCGGGCGCCCGTGAGTTGTCGCTCACAGGCTAGGATAACGAGATCGAAGTGGGGGCCAACGCGATCGCGTGCGAGAACCAAGTCGCGCGCGTCTGGACAGGTGTTCACCAGGGTGGTATCGCAGCGCAGGTGTTTGCAGATCGAGCTGAGCAGCAGGCCTTGGTCGCCGCTCGGTTCGGCTATGAGAACGCGTTTACCCTGCTGAGCATGGTCACGCTGCCTTCGCAGTGGGCGCTGGAGGGCAGTGATTAGCGGATCCTTGTCGTCGGTCACGGTCTCACTCGCCAGCGTCAGCGGGAGGGTGAGGCAGAAGCGACTGCCGCTGTGGTCACTTGCGCTCAAGGTCAATGCGCCGCCCAGGGCGCTGGCCAGGCGCTGCGACACATAAAGCCCGAGCCCGCTGCCCAGGCCGCTGCTGGCGAAGGCGTCAAATACGTGGTCGCGCAGTTCTTTCGCAATGCCAGGTCCGGTGTCGATCACCTCGCAGCACCAGTTGTCGTCGCGCTGGCTGAGTTCGATGCGAATGCCACCGCGCTGGGTGTAGGCGATGGCGTTGCCGAGGAGGTTGAACAGAATCTGCCTGACGCGCAAGGCTTCGACCGCGATGCGAGCGGGCAGCGGCGCGTGCGCGGTGATGGCCAGCTCAAGGTCTTTGGCGCGAGCGCTGGGATGCAGAGCTTCGGCCACCGCGCGCACGGCGCTGAACGGTTCAAAGCCGCCGTCACGCAGCCGGGGTGAGCTATCAACCAGGCGATTAACCAGGGCCAGGAGGTGCTCGCTGTTGTCGCGCATGACGTGCAGGCGCTGCAGGGCATCAACGCGGTCGGGTAATTCATCGATCAACTGATCGAGGTAGCCCAGGATTGCCGTGAGTGGGGTCCGGAACTCATGGGCCAGGGCTGGAATCTGCGCACCGTCGCCGTCGGTCACGGCTAGGCCTCAAACAGGGCAAACACGTTTTGGAGCCAGGCGCCGTCGGGTGCGGGTTGCTGGCTCGCTTCCGGGTCGAGTGGTATCAGGAGTTCGAAGCCGGGCCCGGTGTCAGACTCGCGGATGACGGCGAGGCTGCCGCCGTGATGGAAGGCCGCGAAGTAGGCTGCCAGGAGGTCGCTGCCGGCGTCGTCATTGCTGGTGCTCTCAAGGGGGGTGAGAACCTGGTAGATCTGCGAAACGTCCTCGTTGCTGAAGGCTTGGCGCCCGGCGGTGAGGCGCACGCGCCAGCCAGGTGCACCCCAGACTGAATCGGCCTTGTCGATCTGCAGGCTCTGCAGTTGCTCGCCTCGGATCGCGGCCAGTCTGGCGGATAACGCGGCCAGCGTGCGTTGCAGCATGGCGCGGTCGCAGCGCAGTGCTGGCAGGCCCGCTTGCAGGTGCTCCTGCGGCGCCAAGTCCCAGTCAACGCCGTCGAGGAGATGGCGCACCTGCACCGCGTCATCGAAGTGGAAATCGGGTTCGGCAGTAAGCGACAGGATGTGTGAAACGAGGTCAAGCATGCGCGAGCTCTCGTTGCGGGCGAGGTCCCACAGGTCATCCCAGCCAAGGGCTCCGGCGCCGTTGGGCGGGGTGTCGTCGCTCGCGTCGGGGGCGACATCGAGAAAGGTTTTGAGGGCGAGCAGCGGATTGCGCAGACGGTTGGCCATGCCGGCAGCCAGAACGGCGAATGATCGCACCCGGTCGACAACGATCATCCGTTGCAGGGTGGTGAGTTTTTCGCGAAGCAGCATATCGCGCTCACGATGGATTGCATGATAATCGAGGGCGCGGCGCAAGATTGCACGCAGCTCTTTGACGTCCCAAGGCTTTTGAATGTACTGAAAAACAAAGCCATCATTCACGGCGTCGATGGCGTTATCGAGGTCGGCGTAAGCGGTGGTGAGCATGCGCACCACTGAAGGCCGTTCACTGCGCAGCCAGGTCAGCAGCTCAACGCCGGTTTCCTGCGGCATACGCTGGTCGGTGATGACTACACCTAGGGATTCGCCGAGTTCAGCGATCATCGCCTTGGCGCTGGCGACCCCATCGGCGGTGGCAATGGCGTAGTGCTTGGCCAATGCGCGGTAGAAGTATTTGCGGGCTTGGTCTTCGTCGTCGACAAAGAGGATGACGCTTCCGGGCGGTTGCGACTGGCTCATGAACGGTCCTCACTGAACGCGGTGGGCAAGGATAGGGTCATAATGGTGCCTCGTCCTGATTCGCTGTCGACGGTGATGCCGCCTTTATGATGGTCGATGATCGTGCGACATAGACTCAATCCCAGCCCCATGCCCTGCTGGACATCGCGGGTGGTGAAGAACGGGTCGAAGATCCGGTCTTTGATGGCATCGGGTATGCCTACGCCATTGTCCATGACTGAAATGGTAACATGATTGTCTTGATCGGAAGAGATGATTCGGATGCATCCTTGTTCTGAGTCAAGGTCGGCCCGGTCATGGATGGCGCGCGCCGCGTTGACGATCAGATTCATGATAACGTGGAGTAGCTGGCTGCGCGAGCCGCGCGCTGTGTGTTCAGCTGGGGTCTTCACCTCAACGCTGATGTCTTTGACTTCACTGCCAGTGAGACGTAGGGCCGAAGACACGAGCCCGGCGATGGCAACGGGGCGGCTACTCTCTGCCGTTGTGGGGTAGGCAAAGGTACGTAGGTCGGCGAGGATGTCTTTGATTCGCGTCAGGCCCTCACCCATATCTGTAAAGCACTCTTGGAGGTCCGGGTCATCTTCGGCGTCGGCGCTGGCCACCTCCAGCGCAGTCATGGTGAAGTTGAGCGGGTTGCCAATTTCGTGCATAATTCCCGCTGATAGGTCGCCAAGTGCCCGTACTTTTTCGCTTTGAATC
>JAQIBG010000125.1 GCA_027859175.1 Planctomycetota bacterium
GATCCTAAGGGGCAAGCCCCTTAAATGAAAAGGCCGACCAAGCATGCGAGCCCAGCGAAGCGCAGGCGAAATGGGGATCCGGGGCGAAGCCACTTAGATGAAAAGGCTACCTACCGGCCTCCATGGCCCTGCCCTTGATGCTCCCGCTCAACTGGGCCTCAACCCAATCGCACAGGCGCTTCACGGGCGCGATCTCACCAGTCGGGCCAGCCTTCAGTTTCTCGGCGGCCTCGGCCAAAGTGGTAGCGCCACGGTCACGATACAAGCTGCGGAACGCGTCTTTGGTGGCGCGAATTTCTTCGTCGCTCCAACCATCGCGGCGCAGGCCAACAACATTGACCTGACGCGGTTCGGCTGGGTACCCCTCCACCATCATGAAGGGCGGCACATCAACCCGTACGCCGCTCATCCCGGCCACAAAGGCCAGTTCGCCGATGGTGGCAAAGTGATGCACGCCAGCCATTCCGCTAACGATGGCCTTGCGCTCAATCGTCACATGCCCGGCCAACTGCGAGTTGTTGCCAATAATCACATAGTCGGCCAAGCGGCAATCGTGCGCGATGTGGGCATAGGCCATGATCAGGCACTCATCGCCCAAACTGGTCACCATACCACCACCAGCGGTTCCCTTGTTAATCGTGGCGCACTCGTGGATGCGGCAGTTTTTGCCGATCTCGACCCGCGAATCTTCGCCTTTGAACTTGAGGTCCTGCGGGTCGCCACCGATCACAGCACCCGGAAACACCACGGTGCCGCTACCGATGCTGGCCGTTCCATAGACGGTGACATGATTGCGTAACTCTGCGCCGGCGTCGATACGCACATGGGCGCCGACCACACAAAATGGGCCGACCGTCGCGTCTTCATGCACCTCGGCCGTCGGATCAACGACCGCCATCGGATGGATGGCCATGGACAACTCCCACTGCAAAGAGCACGCAGGCCAAGGCCCACAGCTCCTGGTTGCGGCAAAACTTGTGCGCCCACAGGGGTGCTTGAAGCCAAGTTCACCGAGTTCCCGCCCCCACGAGACGAGCTCTCAGGGACGCCGCCGCACCCATCCACTACAGGTCCGGCAGCTCAACCGGCACGCCAGTCGATGCGGGACCGTAAAAATACCGAAAAGCGCGGTCAAGGTCCATATTCATTGTCTGACATTGAATTGATGGCAGAATCGGTGCATGCCGATCGAACGCGGTGCACTCTTAGGCCCCCCGCACACCTACCTCGTTCAAGGCAGCTGTGCGTGCGATCGCCCCGCCCTCGCTGATCGCGTTGATCGCAATGCCTTCCTGGCCTTACTGGCGCAACTGCAATTGGTGTTCGATTACCGCCTGTATGCCTACGCCATCCACGCCAGCAGCTACCGTTTGGTGTTGCGTCATCGCAGCGACAGCCCCGAATCTGAAGCCCGCCTAGCCGGGCGCTGGGGCCTGCTCGGAGCCCGCAGCAGCGTGCCACCAGAGCGCCTGCGGGCCCGGCTCACCAGCCTATCGGGCTTGATGCAAACCCTCGCGCAACGCTACAGCCGCGACTATCACCGCCGCCACGGCGGTCGCGGAACGCTGTGGGCTGGCCGCTACCGAGCCTGCCTGCTTGCCGATGATGCGGCGGTACTCGCCGCGGTGGTGTGGCTCGAGCACGAGGCTTCGGCCTTGGCACCAGCGGCCTCAAGTCGGCACCGACAACGGCTGGGCCAGCCACGCTTAGCACCCCTCCCTCTGCGCGCCCTGCCTGATGGCAGCATGATGCCAGCCGACGAGGCCCCACTCGACATGCCGCCTCCCTCGCCCACCGAGGCTGATCGTCTCCTCGGTGAATTGGTCGATGAACTCTCAGACGCCACACTCGCCACCTATGGCGCTGCGCTTAGCCGCGGCTGGTGCCTGGGCCGTCCGGAGTCATTGGCCGAACCCCTGTCACGCCTGGGCCGCACCGCCGGCCGCGGTCGGTCGCGCCAACTGCGCGAACTCGACGATGAACTGGGTCTGTGCGGGGTGTGGGGATGAGCGCGGCAATCAGCAGTCACATTGCCGCTTCGCAGTGTGCGCCACGTCACATCATCCCTCACCATGCTCGGCCAAGCAGACATCGAATCCTTGTGCGCGCAGGAAGGCCTCATTGCCGTCGCCTGCCTGTCGCCGATTCCTGAACGAGTCGACGCCGATCTCGACACCATGCTCGCCGACGGCGTGGGCGACATGGCGTGGCTGGCAGAGCACCGCGAACTGCGTGAGCAACCGCGCCTGCTCCTGCCCGAGGCCAGCAGCTTGCTGCTGACCCTCCTACCCTATCAGCGCGAGACCGAGGCCACGGGGCTGCGTCGGGCCCGCTACGCCGCCGGCAAAGACTACCACAAGCTCCTGCGCTCAAAACTCAGTCGTATCGGCAAGCAAATCGGTGCGAGCCGGCCCTATCGCGCCACGGTTGATTCAGCACCCGTCGCTGAGCGCCACCTCGCACGGCGGGCTGGCCTCGGGTGGATCGGTCGCAACGCACTGGTGATTCGCCAGGGCATAGGCAGCTACTGTTTCATCGGTGGCCTCTTCACCTGCACCCCGCTACCGGCCTGGCAGGGCGGACAGGCCCGCGACCGGTGTGGCAGTTGCCGCGCCTGCGTTGAGGTGTGCCCGACCCAGGCCCTGGTCGATGGCCGGGTGCTTTCAGAGCGTTGCATCTCCTATCTGACCATTGAACACGCTGGCGTGATCCCGCGTGACCTCGCGGCGCGCTTCAAGGGCTGGTGGTTCGGCTGTGATCTATGCCAAGAGGTGTGTCCGTGGAATCGTTTTGCCCCCGAAGCCGGTGACCCACGCCTACGCGGCGATGACCAGGAGGCCGAGCTACTCACGATACAAGCCGAGCAGTTCGACCAGCATTTTGCCGGCCGACCAATTCGCCGTCTCGGCTACGAGCGCTTCCGCCGCAACCTCTTGGTTGCCCTGTGGAGTCTCGGGCGCCATCAGGACTATGTCCCGATCTTGACCGAGGGCCTCGATCTGGTTCGCGCCCAGGCCGCCGAACTCGGCATCGCACACCCGCCCAATTAAACAAAACCCCTGCACGGCCATCGCCGTGCAGAGATTTAGTTCCAGATTTAGTTCCACGCCCTGCGGCGTCAGCCGACGCGCGCAGTCTCCAGGTTCAACCAGGAGGTCTCCGCTGCTGTCAGTTCAATGTCCAAGCCCTGCATTGAACTCGCGGTTTCCACAATGTGACGCGGCCCAATCAGCGGGAAAGTTGGGAACGGCTGATTCAGCACGTAGGCCAAGGCAATTTGGATTGGCAACACACTCTTCTCTTCAGCCAGAACTCGGGCCCGCTCCAGGCGCTGGAAATTATCATCGCTATACCAGCACCGCACCAACTCACCGTCATCGGTAAAGGCCGGATCGGCGCGCAAGAAGAAGCCACGCGCCTGACTCGACCACGGCAGCAAGGCCATGCCACTGTCGGTCAAAAAGGCGCGACTCTCAGCATCAGAGGCCGAGATACAGCCCCCCCACACCGGCTCCACCATGCGCGCCAGTGACATATTGTTCGACAGCACCGAGAAGCCCTGCTGGCCAGTCGACACGGCATAGGCGTTGGCTTCTTTAACGCGCTCGATCGACCAGTTCGAACCGCCAAACACCGAAATACGCCCAGCGCGAACATGCTCATTGAGGCAGTCGATAAATTCACTCACTGGTACATCAAGGTTATCACGATGCATCAAATAGATGTCAGCACACTGGCTCTTCTGACGCTCGAGGGAAATCTGCAACTGCTCGGTCAACTTGTCGGGATAGCAATCAGGCGTGTGGCAACCCTTGACAATCACCGCAACCTGATCGCGAATTCCGCGCTGTTCAATCCAATCACCCAGGTTGGTCTCGATCTTGCCACCACCATACATCACAGCGGTATCGAAGGCGTTGCCGCCACGCTCAAACCAGTCGTCCCACACAGCGGCGCCCTGACGGAAATCAACCTGATTATCGCAGCCAAAGATCAAACGACTAACCGGCTTGGCTAGGCCAGGGATGGTTCCCATCGGCATGTGGGCGTCCCCGCGGCGCTGCAAGCTGCCACGCGGCGGCACGTGATTCACCGGCAATTCAGCTGGGTAGGTCACACCAATCGCCGAACGCCAACGGTCGAGGGCGCGCAGCTGACCGAGGGTGTCGTCCCAGGTCATGTACGGACATTGCCCGGCTTTAGCAAACTCGGCCACCGCATCAATCTCGCAGGCATAGGGATCACGATCCATGCCGATACGCTCTTCGGTAGTTTTCCCACCTGCCACAATGCGAATGCAACTGTCCTCGCCGCCGCGGGTCGGCTGCCACGGCCAGGTCACCTGAATGCGACCTTCGGTGCCATAAATCCACGCATCATTCTCACGATTGAGCCGCACCCCGGTAGCGATCTCAGCAATGATATCGCCATCAAAGCGCAACACGGCCGAGGTATACTCGTCGACGCCGGTGACCCCAACCATGCCCTGCGCCTGCAGATCGCGTGGCTCAGCGATGTCGGTGCCTTGGGCCGCGCCCGCAATCAAGCGCGCAAAGCTCATCGGATAGCAGCCAACATCGAGAATGCCGCCGCCACCGAGTTCGGCCGACAGCAGGCGTCCATCCGGATTGTCGCCGGCGCGGAAGGCAAAGCTGGCACGAATCGTTCGCACCTCGCCGATCACTCCCTGCTTGATCAACTCAACCACGCGCCGGGTCTGCGGATGGCAGCGATACATGAACGCTTCCATCAGGAACACGCCGTTCTCACGAGCCGCAGCAATCATCGCTTCGGCCTGAAAGCTATTGAGTGCCAGCGGCTTTTCGCACAGCACATGCTTGCCCGCTTCACAGGCCGCAATGGCCCAACGTGGATGGTGCGGATGCGGCGTAGCGATGTAGACGGCATCCACAGCTGGGTCGGCCAGTAAGGCCTCGTAGCTGCCATAGGCCGTAGCGACCTGGTAGGTGTCGGCGAAGGCCTGGGCCTTGGCCTGATCGCGACTCGCAATCGCCACCAGCTCACCGTGCGCGGCATCGGCCATCGCGGTGGCAAATTTGTTGGCAATCCCACCGGGGCCAATGATGCCCCAGCGTAAGCTCGTGATAGAAGTCATGATGATCCTTCCTCCGGGCTGCCACTGTGCCCAGCGCGGGCTCCGTCAGCAAGGTGGATCCGGTTGCAGATACGTTTTTTGGTCACCCTGATAGGCAATCTGGCCGACCGGCTCAGCGCTCTCAGACACTGCGCTTCAATCACAGAAGCCCACGGCTGAGACCCGACTCAAACGCGTTAAGCGCCGCGTCGGCGCATGTCAGCACAAGCCATCGTGCATAGCCCTGCGAACCCTTATCTGCGCTTCTTGCCGATGGCCATGGCCACGCTAGGCTACTGCTTCATCTGCACCCCATGCCAGACGACCCACAGCAAATCAACCGATTCACCTGTACCCAGCGCGTTGAGCGCTTCGGTAAAGGTCGCTGGTTTGAGGCCCAAGACGATGCCGGGCTGAGCGGTTTTCTGGCACGATCAATCCCGGCTGAATTTGGGCATCTCAGCGTTGACGAGGTAATCGCCGCCGCTGAACCCTGCCTCGCGCTCGATCACGATCGCGTGCTCCGGCTTCACCTAGCCGAGCGCGTGCAAGACGACAAAGTCGCCATCGTCACCGATCCCTACGACGACCTCCGCAACCTCGATCGCGTGGTCTTGCCGCGCTGCCCCCTCAACGAGCGCGAAGCCCTGAGCATCCTGCGTGAGATCGTTGATGGCATCGAAGCCATCGACGGCCTGCCCCATGCCCACGGTTGGTTGACACCAACTCAGATCTTTTTCGATGACGACAGCCACGTTGTGATCGCCAACCCCTGGGTTGGCTGGGTTGAAGATCTCCTCGGCCAAATGAAAACCTCGGGCACAACCGAGTGGAGCTACACCTTCGCCAGCCCGGAGACGATGAACGCGGCCGACACCGTCGACCTCGCCAGCGACCTGTTCTCGGCCGTCGCGATCTTCTTCACCATGATCACGGGTGAACCCCCCTTCGACTCCAACACCGCCCTGATTGTGTCACCGGATCTGCCGATCCCGACCCCCGAGGTGCGCACGCACCGCGCCGATGCCAGCGATGCGGCGGTCGCGATCCTTCAGCACGGGCTGCAGTTTGAGCGCGACGCGCGCTACACCAGTGCCGACGATCTCCGCGCCGATATCGACGCCGCGCTGCGTCGTCAGCCACTTCCTATCGCGCCGATGCCGCAGGAACCCGAGCCCGAACCGGTCGCCAAGCCGAGCACCGCACCAGTCAGTGGCGACATCCCTGGGCGCCGGCGCGCCCGTGGTTCTGACGAGCTCAACCCGCACCGTGGCAACCGTGCCCGCAGCCCGCATGCGGGCGCCGAAGACCGGAATAAACGCAAGGCCCTCATGATCGGTGCCGGTGCCGCCGCAGCGGTACTGATTTTGGTCATCATCGGTTTGGTGGCTGCACCCGACACGAC
>JAQIBG010000164.1 GCA_027859175.1 Planctomycetota bacterium
GCTGTCTGAAAGATGAATGGCAATAGATGGTCGTCCCACAGTGCCCATAGCGTCTCCTTGCAAAAGAAGACGCCAGGGGCCTCTAGCTCTTACAGTTATTTATGGGACATAGCACTAGGACCGGTGAGCAGTTCGGCTCCAAGCGTGATTGCGCTCCCGCTACTGGGATCCGGTGGCGCGCGCCAGCCCCGCTAAACCGCGTAGACGTCGCGTTGGTAGCGCTTGGCTTTTTTGAGGGCTTTGACCCAGTCGATGGCTTGGTCGGGGGTCATGGTGCCGTGTTGTTCGGCGATCTGATGGAGGGTGGCGTCAACGTCTTTGGCCATGCGCAGGGCGTCGCCGCAGACGTAGAGGTGGGCGCCGCCTTCGAGCCAGGCCCAGAGTTCGGCGGCGTGTTCGGCCATGCGGTGTTGCACGTAGATCTTGTGCTCTTGGTCGCGTGAGAAAGCGAGGTCGAGGCGGGTCAGGTGGCCGCTGGCTTGCATCGCTTCGAGTTCATCGTGATACAAGAAGTCGGTGGCGCGGTGTTGGTCGCCAAACAGGAGCCAATTGCGGCCGGTGGCCTTGGTGGTTTGGCGCTGCTCGAGGAAAGCGCGGAACGGGGCGATGCCGGTGCCAGGGCCTACCATTACCACGTCGGTGCTGGGGTCGGCGGGGAGTTTGAAATTCTTGGCGTGATGGGTGTAGCACTGGAGTTCGTCACCGATCTCCAGGTCGCGGCCAAGGTAGCTTGAGCACACGCCCTTACGGGCGCGACCACCAGCTTCCCAATTGACCACACCCACCGTGAGGTGGACCTCGCCCGGGTGGGCATCGGGGCCGGAGGCGATGGAGTACAGGCGTGGCATCAAGCGGCCGGTGACGTTGGTTACCAGTTGCGGGGTCCAACCAACGTTGGGGTATTCGCGCAGAGCGTCGAGGAGATCGCGGCCTGAGCGGAACTCGGCCAGGGCCTTGCGGTTGTCTGGGTCAAACAGGCTGCAGATGGCTGGGTCGCCGCAGGTATCGGCCAGTAGCTGGACCAGGTCTTTGCTGATGCGGGTGATCTCTCGTGTCGCTAAAACCTCGCGCAAGGTGCTGTCGCCGCCAGCTGGGGCGGTCACGGTTTCATCACCACTGGCGCCAATGCAGCCGCAGATCTTGGTGATCAACCCGGCGTCGTTACGGGGGATGACCGCCAGACTGTCGCCAGCGAGATAGCGCGGACCATCGGTTCCGAGGGCAATCTCAATGTGCTGGGTGTCTTTAGCCGACTCTGGGGCCGTAAGCCCGCGTCGTGCGGTGAGGCGCGCTTGAAAGGGGTTCTTGAGTGACCAGGGCATAGCCTGGACTGTGCCAGATGCAGATGGCTCGTCCACGTGCGCTCCTCCTGAGCGGAAATGATAGAGGCGGCGGCGTACTTGGCAGGCTTACCGGCCGGTTCTGCTCGTGATGTGCACCTGCTGCATGCACCACCACTCACAAATCGTATATGATCGGTGGTTCAGCTGGGCTCAAGGCCGGGTTCAGGGCCGAAATCACGGTGCGGTAAGGCACCATTCAAACCAGTGATTGAGGATCCCAGCCTGGTATTCCACGATTTGCTGGTCATCGCCCAGCTGCAGCACCACCCGCCCGGCACCCCGACTCGGCAGCTGGCACGAGAACGCCCCGCTGGCCCAACTGCTGGCGGTGAGTGCGGCGTCACTAGTAATGACCTGTGCCCGGCCCAGACCCTCACCGGCGTCATACGTGCCGTTATGGTTCGTGTCGCGGTACACCACGCCGCCGATGAAACGGCCTGGCATGATGGCAAAAGCATGACTGATCGCCCAGCGTGGGGCATCGTTGCGCTGAACCGCACCGATACCCACCACATTGTAGCGCGGGCGCAGCATGCACAGCCGGTGGCCGCGGTCGCTCTGCATGCCGCCGGTGCCACCGGGGCCCCAGTCGACGGTGAAGGCGAAGTGCCCGTGCAGGGGGTCTTCGGCGTCGCGGAATACGTTCTCGCCTCCGGTGGTGCCGCGAAACATGACGTAGTCGAGGCGCTCAGAGAGGTCGCGGCCGGTGAAGCCGGCTTGGTCAGGGTCTTCGCCATGGCCAATGGCATGGGCGGCCATGTAAAAGCTGTGGTTGCGCGCGGCGGTGATCAGGGTGGGGTCGAACACCACTGGTGGCGCCGCCTGGTAGCTATCCATCTCGGTGGCAAACAGCGCGTAATCAACGGCGATACCAGGATCGTAGCGCTCCTTGAGTAAGGTCAGCGCATGCCCTTCAGCGCTGGGGTCGGCGCGCAGTCGATTGAGGTGGATCAGGCTCGCGGTTTCGAAGTCGTTGGGCTCGAGCGCCGCGCTGGGAGCTGCCAGCACGAGGACAAATCCCAGGCTGCCGCAGAGACCCAGCGGCGGGCGCATCGAACAGGGCATCAGGCCAAGCCAAGCTGGCGTTGGCGATGGCGTGGCAGCGCAAACAATGATGCCTGGAGGTCGGGCGCCCAATACTCGAGTTCACCGGTGCATGCCGGGGCTGGTTCGATTAGTTCCGGGACACGCTCTTGGCTACACCACGCAACCGCCCACTGCTGCCCGATCATAGACGGGGTGGTGAACTGATAGACCGCGGCGGTGGCAAAGCGCTGCGCGAGTTCACGCAACTGGTCTCGGCAAGTGCTGGCGGCAAAAGCCGGAAGCCCGAGGGGGGCAACCAGGATGCCACCTTGAGCCAGCCGCTGTTCGAGTAGGCTGCCAATCGGTACCGGTTGCACCACATGGTTGGCGGTGGAGTGCAGCGAGTCGGCGTCAATGATGATGATGTCCCAGCAGTCGGTGTTGGTGCTGAGAAAACGGTGCGCATCATCGATGACGAGGTCAACGCGGGGGTCGTCGAGTGAGGCACCGAGGGTCGGGAAATACTCGCGGACGATTTCAGTTACCGTCTGATCGATCTCCACAACGGTGATCGATTCCACGTCGGGGTAGCGACATACTTCGCGACATACGCTGCCGTCGCCGCCACCAATGATGAGCACGCGCCGTGGTGCCGAATGGCAGCGCAGCGCGGGGTGAACCAGTCCTTCGGCATAGATCGCCTCATCGGCTTCGCTCAGGGTGATGGTGCCACCCAACGCGAGCACGCGGCCTAAGGCAAAACTATCGTAGACCGCGATCCGTTGGAACGGCGAGGTCGACTCGTGCAGGCAACTGCGCAGACGCAGACGCAGGCTTTGTTGTTCGTTCCAGGTTTGCTCGAGCCACAGGTGCAAAGATTCAGCACTCATCTCAATCCACCCGTACGATCTTGGTCTTGGGGAAGAAGTTGAACTCCGTGGCAGTGGCCCAGGTGTAAGCCCCCATCATTGGACTCACCAGCAGGTCGCCGCATTCGAGCTCGGGCAGCATTTGGCCTTCGTAGATGACATCGATTGAGTCGCAGGTTGGGCCGGCAATTACGCTGGGTCGTCGCTCGTCTGGCTCTTCGCCCTCGAGTAACTTGAGCGGGATGATCTGATAATTGCAGTGGTCGTACAGCTTGCCTGAGTAGCTGCCGTACAAGCCGTCGTCGAGATAATACCACATCGTGCCGCCACGTTCCGACTTGCCCATCACCGAGCTGACCAAGGTCATGCTCGGCGCGCTAATGAAACGCCCTGGTTCAGCAAGAATGCGGGTGCCGGAGAAATCGCGCTCGAGGGCTGCGACAATAGGTCGGCAGAAGTCGTCGATCGGCATGACCGGTTCGGTATAGGGCACTGGGAACCCGCCGCCGATGTCGAGTGTGTCGAGTTCGATACCTTCGAGTGCTGCCAGATTGAAGAGTTGGCGGCAGAAACCAATTGCCTCAACGTGCTTGTAGCTCATCGCGCTTTGCGAGCCAACGTGGAAACATAAGCCGCGCACTTTGATCCCCATATCGCGCGCTTTGGTGATCAAGTCGAGGGCTTGGTCGGGCGCGATGCCGAATTTATAGCTGAGGTCAACCACGGCATCGGATGAGCGGAAGCTGATCCGAACCAAAATCTCTGCTTGGTCACGGTAGGGCAGAAATTTGTCGAGTTCGTAGGGGTTATCGACCACAAAGGTGGTGCACCCATAGGCCAAGGCGTGGCTGATGTCACCGTCGCGTTTGATTGGATGAGTGTGAATGCAGCGCTCTGGCGCAATACCTGCGGCGCGGACCACGTCGACCTCACCATTGGTGGCGAGGTCAAAGGATGCGCCCTCATCGGCGAGGGCCGCTACCACGTCAGGATGCGGCAGCGGCTTGAGCGCGTAGTGCAACTCAACCCCAGGCAATGCCTCGTGGAGACTGCGGTACTGACTGCGGATAGTTTCGCAGGACAGCAACAAGACCGGCACGCCATGCTCGGCCACAGTGGCACGCAGGAGAGCGGGGTCGGGGTAGGAGTTGATCGACATGGCGATTGCTGCTCAATCCAGAGAGTTGGCGTTGAGGTCGATTTCATCGACCACGGTGGGATTATCGTCAGTGATAACCGGGACCCAGTCATTTTTGGCCCGGATCGCCGACACATAGGGGTATTCGCCCAACATCGAATGGTGGGTGATCGGGGTGTACACTTCGAGTTCACCCACTTCACGGTCGAGCAGGCGATGCCCGAGGGTGTCTGTGTCGATGGTGGCCGGCAGGTCATTGTCGCCGGCTACGGCTACGGTCCACAGCAGGTTATACATCTGGATGTAAACGTAGAACACATGGACGTGCTTGAACACGCTGCCGAGCGTTTTGAGGATCTGGCAGTAGGTCTGCGGGCGCGAGATGGGGCTCTCGGCGTGCATGGTGAAATAGCCGCGCTCATCGCGCAGGCGCGCCTTCACAGCCTGGAAGTATTCTTGTGTGTAGAGCATCACCGCTGGGCCGAAGGGGTCGGTCATGTCCATGATGATGCTGTCGAACTGTTCGGTCGACTGCTCAATGTAGGCGCGACCATCGCCGACCACTAATTCGGTGCGTGGGTCGTCCCAGCAGCCGCCATGGATCTTGGGCAGCCATTCGCGGCAGGCCTCCACTACTTCGCCATCCAGGTCGCAGTGGACAAGGCGCTCAACGGTTTTGTGACGCAGTACCTCGCGGCAGATGCCGCCGTCGCCGGCACCGATCACACAGACGCTGCGCGGGTTTTCGTGGCAGGTCAGCGAGGGGTGGACCATCGGCTCGTGGTACAGCCAATCGTTCTTCTCGACGACCTGGGTGATGTCGTCGAGCAGGAGCACCCGGCCGAACTCGGGGGTCTCCACGAATTCCATTGCTTGGTACTTGGTCTGACTCTTCATCAAGCTTTTATCAACGGTGTAAAAGTACCCGAAGTGCTTGTTGACGTGCTCGCGGACCTGACGGCTCATAGATACTCCTGTTGCGCGCTGTGCACGCTAGGTAACGCCGTGGTTCAGGCAACGGCGGTGCTGTCGAGACTGACTAGCCTGGATCTTTCACACGCTCACTGCGTTCGTCGAGCATAGCGCGAAATCTCCAGGCTAGACTCTGACATCGAGGGGCTCGGCCCCTCGGACCCCCAGCCCGCATAATGCGCCTCGTGACATCTGCCACGAGGCGTGTAACTGCACCTATTGGGCAAAAGACATACCCATCGCGTGAGCTATGCGGGCTAGCACCAGCGCTACGAGACGGCATAGTTGCCAGCCATGCAGGTGACCGACACCAGTTTGGTTCAGCCCGATGTGCTGGCGCAGTTGCACAATCTCAACGTGGCGGCACGAACCGTGGTTGAGGGGATGCGCGCTGGCGCTCATCGCAGCCCCTTGCGCGGGCACTCGGTCGACTTTCGCGATCATCGCCCCTATGTGGCCGGTGACGACACCCGCCATCTCGACTGGAAGGTGCTGGGCCGGCGTGACCGGCTGGTGCTCAAACGCTATGAGGCCGAGATCGACCTCGGGGCCCATTTGGTGGTTGATGGCTCAGCTAGCATGGCCTACCAGGGCCAGCGCGCAGCTCTGAGTAAGTATCGCTACGCCTCGATATTGGCCGCCAGCATCGCTTACCTCGTGCTCAAGCAGCAAGATCGGGTTGGCTTGCTGGTGTTCAATGAGGCCGAGGTGCTTGAGCGGCGTCCGGTGCGGCAGGGGCAGCTTGAGCGGATCTGCCATGATCTCGATGAGCACACGCCCGAACTCGGCACCGATACCGGCAAGGGGCTTGATCGCTTGGTAGCACCCACCACCAAGCGCGGCTTGGTGGTGCTGCTGTCCGACTGTCTCGAGGAGCCAGACGAACTGATCCGGGCCTTGGACCGTTTGCGCCATCGCGGCCATGATGTGGCCCTGGTGTGGGTGCTTGATCCCGACGAACTCGATCTGGGCGTGGCCACGGTGAGCCGTTTTGAGGACATGGAGGGCGACGCCGAGTTGGTGGCCGAGCCCCGGGCGCTGCGGCGCGCCTACCAAGATGAGGTCGAGAAGCATCGTCTGGCCCTGCGTGAGGCCTGCTTGGCGCGGCGTATTGTGTTTCTGCCGTGCAACACTAACGAGGCGCCAACGCGGCCCTTAAATGAGTTATTGGTAGCCTTGCATCACGATCGTTAACCCCAAGGCTGGGTTGCTAGCATCAGTTGTCACACTTGAGGGGAGTCAGCAGCGCTATGTCTATCGCAGCACAGGATCACGTTTACGCCGTCATTATGGCCGGGGGCTCCGGTACCCGGTTTTGGCCGATTAGCCGCCAGCAACGCCCCAAGCAGCTGACCCGCATCGTGGGCGACACCACCATGATCCAGGCCACGGTCACGCGGCTGCAACCCTTTGTGCCGGCAGACCGAATCTTGGTGATCGCTACCGAGGCCATCGCCGAAGAAACGCGTGCGCAGCTGCCAATGCTGCCGCCCGAGCATGTCATCGCCGAACCAGTGGGCCGAGATACCGCGCCCTGCGTGTGTTTGGCGGCCCAGATCGTTCACAAGCTCGACCCTGAAGGCGTGATGATCTTGTTGCCGGCCGATCAGGTGATCAGTCCGGCTACGCGCTTCCAGGAGACCCTGGCAGTGGGTGCGAGCGTCGCGGCCAAGGGTGGCCTGGTGACCTACGGGATTACGCCGCGCTTTGCGGCCACCGGTTATGGCTACGTGCAGCTCGGCGCCGAAAGCGAGAGCATCGATGGCATCGCGGTCAATGCGGTGCAGCGCTTTGTTGAGAAGCCTGACCAGGCAACCGCCGAAGGCTACGTGGCCGAGGGCACCTACCGTTGGAATTCGGGCATCTTCACCTGGCGTGCCGATACCGTGCTGGGCGAACTGGCCAAGCACGCTGGTTGGTTGACCGAGGCCTTGGCCCCGGTTGGTGCGGCCTTTGGTACCGAGCAATTCGCGCCGGCTCTGGCTGAGATCTATCCGGGTCTTGATAAAATCTCGATCGACTACGCGCTGATGGAGCACGCGACCGATATCGCCGTGGTGACCTGCGATTTCGATTGGGACGACGTCGGCAGTTGGGACGCGCTGTACGATAACATGGAGTCAGACGACCAGGGTGTGCGCCGCCGAGGTGACGTCTTGGTGCTCGACAGCAAGGATAGCCTCGTGGTCAATGAAGGCGGCCCCATGGTCACCGCCATCGGCATCGATGGCCTCACCGTCGTCAGCACACCCGATGCGGTGTTGGTTATCCCGAAGGGCCACAGCCAGGCGGTGAAGGCCCTCTATGGCCAGCTGCAAAAAGAGCGGCCTGATTTGACCTGATGGGCCTGCCGCTGCGCGGGGCTACAGGAGAAACAGAGGAACAGAGGGGGTGAAGGTTCCCTCGCTCGGGGGGAGGGCCGTGTGGCGGACTGCGCTACACCTTGCCGGACCGAGCAGTCGTTAATTTCAGACTTGGTGTGAGATGCGAGAGCCGGGTGCTTCGGTCGCGTCCTGCTCATAACCATGGCTTGGCAACAAAGTGCGCGCTGATCAGTCGCTGCGCGCACCCATCCCCACCATCTCAAGCCCTCTGTTCCCCTCTGTTCCTCTGTTTCTCCTGTGAAAACAAAGCCCAGAAGGGCCTCAAATCCCGAAGAACCAGCAGGTCGTGCGCAGGATGATGCCATTGCCTGCAACCTTGCCGGCTTTGACGAGCTTTTTGCGCTCGAGCAATTTGCCACGGTACTTGGTTTGGAACGTGTGCGCCGACCAAGCCATGAGGGCGCCAATGATGGGGGCCAAGATCAAGCCGAGTAGGCTCAGCGACAACCAGCCGCTGTGACTCCATAGACTCGCGTGCAAAAAGCCGATGTCGGCGCAGGTGGCGGCGAGCGGTTCGAAGCTGGGTGCGAGCGCATCGGCAGGGGCGCGCAGCACGAGGTAGAGCAGGCCGCCGATGCCCCAGAAAACCAGCACCGAGCCGAGGTGGCAGTTGATGACCAGCGCGAGCAGAAGAACCACCATCGCCAGTGGCGATGGGCCCTCAACCAGTGGCCAGAACGGTAACAGCCCCAGGAGGATGCCGAAGGTGGCACCGAGAAAGACCTGCCACGGCGCCACATCGGCGTTGAGGATTTTGAGGAACTTCTTGATCAGTTTGGCGAGGAGGAGCATGTCGAGGCCTAGCGTCCGAACAGGTTC
>JAQIBG010000184.1 GCA_027859175.1 Planctomycetota bacterium
CGGCGCGGGCGGCGGCGAGGCCGTGCAGCGAGTCTTCCACCACCAGGCAGTGTTCGGGCGCGCAGCCCAGGCCCTTGGCGCAGGCCAAAAAGACATCGGGTGCGGGTTTGGGGTGGGTGACGTCATCGGCTGAGAGCCATAGCCTGAAGCGCTGGCCTTCACGCATCGATTGCTGAATCAATTCCACATTACCGCGCGGGCCGGCGCTGCCGATCGCGAGACCAAAGCCGGCCTCATCGAGCGCCACCAGCAGGTCTTCAGCGCCCGGCATCACCGGTGGCCGTGTGCGCACGATGGCGCGATAGCGCGCCTCCTTGTCATGGTACCACTCCAGCGCGGCCTCGGCATCGAGGTGACCATCGGCAAGCTCGCGAATGAAGACCTGATAGCCGTGGCCGAATAAACGGTCGTACTGGGCCTGATCGAGGCTGAACCCGCGGTCGGCAGCGCTCGCCTGCCATGAAGCGAAGTGGGCCGGCTTGCTGTCAACCAGCACGCCATCCATATCAAAAATCACGCCGAGTGTGTGCATATGCGCACCCTTGCCAGCGCGCAGCCGAGTCAAGGCTGGCAATGCCCATGGCATCCTGCGGTATCCATCGTAGACCACCCCCTCACGAATTATCGGAGATCTCTCTATGTTTGCTTTCACGGTTGGCCTTCTGCTGATCATCTGCGCCGGCTTTGTTGCGGTGCTGCACCGGACCCTTTTTCCCGAACCCGAGCAGCGGATTGCCGCCATCGCCGGCTGCCTGCTCGCGATTGTATTTGGCTGCGGCATGACCATCTGGTCGACCGCGATCTACGTGGAAGACAACCAAGGCGGCGTGGTGGTGCGCAAGTTCGGCCCCGACCTCGACGCCAACCGCATCATCGCCACCAACGGCGAGAAGGGCCCCCAGGCCAAGGTGCTGCCGCCCGGCTGGCACTTCTTCTACTGGCCCTTTCTGTACGACCTCGAGCAGGTCGACAACGTTGACATCCCCAAGGGCCAATTGGGCGTGATTACCGCCCGCGACGGCCAGGGCCTGCCAGACGGCGAAGTGTTCGCACCGGCCTGGAACGACGACAATATGCTCGACGCCCAGCACTTCCTGACCGAGGCCAATGGCTTCCGCGGCCCCCAGTTGGCAATCCTGTCGCCGGGTCAGTACCGCTACAATCCGCGCCTGTTCCAAATCGACCTACGCTCGGTGCTTGAAGTAGCCGTGGGTGAAGTGGCTGTGATCAAGGCCAACGCTGGCCCGATCTACGAGCCGGCCGAGGGCGAGACCATCGAAGTCAACGGCACCCCGATCGTGCCGGTGGGCTATCGCGGCATCTGGCGCGAGGCCTACACGCCCAACGCCTATTACCTGCACCCCGACGCTTACGTGGTCACCAAGGTGATGACGATCAACCGCGTCTACGAATATGCCGCCGACCAGGCGATTGCCGTGCGCACCAAAGACGGCTTCGAGTTCCCGGTCGACATCCGCGTTTCGGTCAAAATTTCAGCACAGCACGCGCCCTACGTGGTCGCCAAGCTGGCGGAGCCCGATGCCAAAGAAGGCAACTTCACCGTACTCGAGCAGCGCGTGATCTTACCGCTGGTGCGCGCGATCTTCCGCAACACCGCCGAAGGCCGCAATGCACTCGAGTTCGTGAATCAGCGCTCTGACATTGAAATGCTCGCGACCCAGAAACTACGCGAGGGCCTCGAAGAATACAAAATCGAGACCGACGGCGTGTACGTGGCCGACATTCGCATCGGCGACAGCGAACAAGGCCGGCGCCTGCTGACCACGCAGACCGACCGCGAGGTCGCACAGCAAGAGCAAGAAACCTTCCGCGAGAAGGAACGCGCCCAGATGGCACGCTCAGACGCCGTGCGCGCCGAAGAAGAAGCCAACCAGCAGGTTGAGCAGGCGCAGGCGCGGTCGCGCGTGATCATCGCCCAGGAAGACGCCAAAGCCTTGGTCGCCAAGGCCGAAGGTGAAGCCTCCGCCTACAAGAAGAAAATGGAGGCCCTGGGCGGTGTCGACAACTTCATCCATCTTGAAATCACCAAGATGGCGATGGAGAAGTGGGGCGGCACCGTGCCGCGCGTGTTCACCGTTGGCGGCAGCGGCGGCGATCTTGATCCCACCGCCGCCCTGATCGGCAGCATGCTCGACCGCATGAGCAAAGAGGACGACATCGAAGAGAACAACAAGCCCTAGCTGACCCCGGTCAGACCGAAGCGTAAGACCCCGGCGCCTTGTGGTGACGGGGTCTTTTTATGTCTCATCCAAGGCACGCTTGTGTTCAAGGCCTGTGAATCGGATAATCGCGGACCATTTCGCTCCATGCCACGTGCCATAAGTCGTTTAAATTACTGATTCTACGAACCTGTCTTGGTCAATATGATATCGCTATCTATTTACTGATGGAGATCTCACCCCGAGGAGCATACTGCCCCATGCGACGCACGGGATTCACCCTTATCGAGCTTCTGGTGGTGGTCTGCATCATCGCGATCTTGGCCGCCCTGCTGTTGCCCGCGATCGCCATGGTCCGCGCCAAGGCTCAAAAGATCAAATGCACTTCGAACCTGCGCCAAGTCATCATCGCCACCATGGGCTATACCGATGACTGGAACGGCTTCCTACCGCGCCTGAAACGCCAATGGGTGCCGTCGGGCGTCAGCCCCACCGGCCCGTTCAACTTCTTCGACGCGATCATGCCCTACATCGACCGCGAACACGGAAACACCCACACCACGGTCACCACGGTGGTCAACGGTTGCCCCTACTGGCCACGCTCGGCCTACACCGGCAGCACCAGCACCAACATCGCACCGGGCTACGGCATGAGTCGCCAGATGCTACCCGGGGTCACCAGCGACTTCAGCCTCAACAAGCCGGGGTCGCCCTACACCTGCCAAGACATCATGCTGGAGCAGGTCAGCCCGTCGAGCTTGCGCGCGATCTATGCCGATGCTGATAGCTTTGACATCAACGTGCACCCGCCCACAGGCCTCGTGCACAGCAAGGCACCCAACAAGGTGGCAGAGAGCTATCACCATCCCTACGGCGATCGCCTGGCAATTACGCCTTTGCCGATGGCCACATTGAGTTCCGCACACCCAAGGGCGGCAATAAGGCCCTGAGCGGGCGGGCCCCGCAGAGGGTTCCTGGTTCCTGGTGCGCGCCTGCGGCGCGTCGTGGGCATGGTCGCAGCTCCAGACCGGCAGTGCCGTATGCCAAGGCCTGACGCGCGCGAGCACCTGCCGGCATCCAACGCGCGAAGCGCGCGCCAGGAACCAGTAACCAGTAACCAGGAACCCTCAATAAACCCCACGAATCAGCGGGTCCACCTCACTCGTACACCAAGACCGTAGATCCTCGTGCACGGTGGCACTAAAGGCTGGCAAGGCTGCGGCGGCAACATTGCTGGCCACCTGCTCGGGCTTTGATGCTCCGGGAATAACCACCGACACGGCCTCGTGGCCGAGGATCCAGCGAATTGCGCGCTGCGCCAAAGGGGCAGCGCCGGGTAAGATCGCGTCGCAATCGGCGGTGAGTCGCAAGCCATCACTGAAGGTCAAACCGGCGAAGGTCTCGCCAACATTGAAGGCGGCGCCGTCACGGTTGTAATTTCGGTGGTCATTCTCGGCGAAGGCGGTGCTGGCACCAAACTTGCCGCTGAGCAGGCCGCTCGCCAAGGGCAGACGCACAATGATGCCCACACCCGCGCGTGCAGCCTCGGGCAGCAAACGATCAAGCGGGCGCTGGCGGAAGCAATTGAAAATAATTTGCAGGCTGGCCAAACCAGCGCGCTGCAGGCACATCAGGCCCTCGTCTATGGTCTCCACACTGGCGCCAAAGCGGCTGATGATGCCCTCGTCTCGCAGGGCAGCGAGCGCCTCCCACACCCGGTCATCGGCCATCACCGGCGTTGGCACGCAATGCAACTGCAGCAGGTCGATGGTCTCAACGCCCAGGTTCTCGCGCGACTGCAACGCCCCCTCGCGCAGCTTACGTGCGCCCTCGGGGTCGGCCGGGTCACGCCACACGCCTGACTTGGTGATGATCACGATATCGGGGTGCTGCTGTTTGAACGCACCCAGCAGGCGTTCGCTGCGCCCGACACCGTAACCGGCCGCGGTGTCGAACAGACGCACCCCATCGGCGTAGGCTTGGTCGAGAATCGCCTGGGCCTCGCTGTCAGCCACCTCGCCCCAATCGGCGCCGAGCTGCCAGCAGCCGAGACCCACTTCTGGGATGTCAATTCCGTCACAGAGATGCCGCTTACGCATGGCTTGCTCCTCGTTTCAGCGTGAGATCATGTCGATTATGCCCAAGCCCAACCATAGCTCATCGACCACCGGGCATGTCTATTCGTTCGGGTCAGATCCCAAAGGGCCACTCCACCCGCTGATCGGCATCCTCACCGCGCTACGCCTGCACGTCCACGCTGGACGCCGCAGCCGCTCTGGGCCCGAACACCGCATCCGCAAACGGCGATTTCATCTGATGAGCCTGATGACGGTGGCGGCGGGGCAATTCGCCGTGCGCCTCGGAGCCACCAGGCGCGTCCTCGGCCCGGGCCAAGGCGCGTTGATCCCAGCCGGCCTTGAACACGACGCCGGCATGCAGGGCGACGCCGGCAGCGTGGTGTGGGCCGACTGCCGGCTGGCATTTTGGGACGTGGTACCAGCCGAGCACTTGCTGCACCTGCCGCGCTGGCTCGATGGGGCTGGGGTCACCGCAATCCAACACGCCATTGAAGGCCTACACGCCCTCAGCACCAGCGGCGCCGGCACCACCGCCAATGCAGCCGCCGTGCTCCGCCATCACAATACGATACTAGCCGAACTGGTTGCGGCCTCGCAATGGCGCACCGACAGCCTCGAACGCGGTACCGCAGCGCTGCGCCTCGGCGGCCTGGTCAGCACCGTGCGCGCCGGTCTCGAC